>JAUSDE010000072.1 GCA_030650885.1 Thermoleophilia bacterium | reverse complement strand
AATGAAATCTGGTGAGCTGAAAGGACGGTCGCCGAGGATCGCCTGCATCGGGTCGACCTTCGCCGGCATCGGCGCCGCCGCCCCCTCGGCGAGCAGGTCCGGATTGAGCCGGCCCTTCTTGTGCAGCAGCAGCAGCCAGTTGTCGGCCTTGCCCTTGCCTGTTCCCTGGCCTTTGTCTTTCATCCGCACGAGACTGAACTCGCCCGAGACCCTGTCGCCGCTGAGCCGTACGGTCAACTTCCCCGATTCCATCCCTTTTGTGAAATCGTCCAGGGTCTCGTAAAAACCGGAATCCCAGATCTCAACGGTACCGGCGCCGTATTCACCCTTGGGGATCTCGCCGCTGAAATCGATGTATTCGACCGGATGATCCTCGACGTGGACCGCCAGCTTGCGGGGGTCATTGGGCGTGGGCAGCCCTTTGGGGACAGCCCATGATTTCAGCACACCGCCGTGCTCGAGCCGAAGGTCATAGTGGAGGGAAGAAGCGTCATGCTTCTGGATGACGAAGCGCGGTGCTGACGCAGGCTCGGGTTCGAGAGCAGGTGCGGGTTCGGGTGTGACGCCGAATCGCCGCCGTCGCTTGTATTCGCCGAGGCTCAAGAAGCCCTGCTGGCGATGCTTTCCTTGAGCGCGCTCATGATATCGATTACCGGGGCCAGCGATTCCATTTCAGGAACAGTGATCTGCTTGCCCTCGATCTTCTGATCAATGATCTCCAGCAGTTTCTCGCGATATTCGTCTTTCTGCCCGGTAAGATCGAACTCGCCGCTCATGCGTTCGATAAGATCCTGTGCCAGTTCCAGCTCGTCCTTTGACAGTTTCACTTCCTCACCGGCGCCGGGCAGATCGGCTGTCGACCGGACCTCGTCGTGATAAAACACTGTTTCCAGCACCAGCGTGTCTTCCCTGCGGGTCAACACCGCAAGATGCTGTTTCTCGCGCAGCACGAAGCGCGCGACTGCCGCCTTCTTCTGCTTCTTCATCGCCGCGATGAGCAGCCGGTAGGCTTTGATGCTGGTTTCGACCGGCGCAAGATAATATGACTTCTGGAAGTAGATGGGATCGATCTGATCCCGGTCGACGAAACTGACTATCTCGATGGCGCGGACTTTTCTGACGGCGGCCTCCGCTGCCTGAAAATCCTTTTCATCCATGACCACGAAACGGCCCTTCTCGAACTCATAGCCCCTGACTATCTCTTCCTGGGTTAGCGTCTTGTTGTCAGCGGGACAGGTTTTGACCACATTGATGGGAGTGTTGTCAGTTGCGTGCAGCATGTGAAAGGCGACAGCCTTACTTTTAGTCGCCGGAAAAAGCTGAACCGGGATGTTCACCAGGCCGAAACTTATCGGTCCTGACCATATCGCTCGCGGCATCTTCAACCTCCTGCACAGTTGGCTTAGATAGAGACTGAAAAATGTTTCCGGGAATTCTCCTGTGCAGAATCAGTGCCTGCTAGCGCGCCGGCTCCCGCCCGATACCAGGTTCACGATGAAGAGCAGAATCACCGACCCCACCAGCGCCGTAAGGATCCATCCTATCCAGCTTTCGCCGCTGTTAACGCCGAGCGCCGAAAAAAGATAGCCGCCGATAACCGCACCGATCACACCGACGACTATGTCGCCGATGATTCCCATGCCTCCACCCCGCATGATCATCCCGGCAAGCCATCCGGCGATCAATCCTACGATCAGAAACGCAATCCAGCTCAAATGAATCACCTCGATCTTTCCCTGTCTTTATGTGCCTCAGAAAGCACTGGACTCAACTACAGTCGAATTCTAGTGTTTATTCACCGTTCGCACGTGCCGCACACGCGACGGCATCATGACCAGATAAATTAGACGCGTGATGCCCCAGGCGATCAGCAGGTAGACGGCCATGGCGATGATCGAACCAACTTCGAATACGCTGCCGTTCGAGGTCGGTTCGGCTACCAGCCCGAAGAACGGCCACACGAACACGCGTGCGACTCGATAGATGAAACTCGCGAACGCGTTGTCCGGGTTGGCGGCTAGAAGTTTGAGAACAACCCGCATGCCGATGATCACCTCTACAATTCCAAGAAGTAGCCATACTATGCCGTTTATCCGGCCGATCTCATTTTCCCGTTGGCCCGCCTTGTCTTCCACTACCTCGGTCTCACCGTACTCGTCGCTTACGTATTCACTTTTGTCATCTCTAGGTTCAGGACTCATTACGTCTCCATTCCAGTTTTCCCCGAGCTGTCCTTATAATCATTAATTCCACCGCAAAAATTAGCTAAACATGGCATTCATGTTTATTTGTTTCCCTGGGGGGACTAACAAAACAGGAGGGAAAAAGGGAACAACATCAAGGAGTAACAACACGCTACGAAGCCTCAATCCTCCCAGAGGCCGACCAGTTCGAAGCGCTCCACATCTACCAACCCCATGTCAGTCAGCTTTAGAGACGGCACTACCGGCAGCGCCAGGAACGAAAGGGAAATCAGCGGATCGGGTAACTGGCAGCCCAGCTCCGCGGCAGCGCCGACGACCTCGCGCACGGCGGCGGCCACGTCCTTTATAGGCTGGTCGGACATCAGGCCCGCCACCGGCAGGGGCAGCGAAGCAACCAGTCTCCCATCCGCTACAACAACCGCGCCACCATTCATCTTGGCGATCTCGATGACCGCGGTGCGCATATCGGTGTCACTGACACCGACGACGATGACATTGTGGGAGTCGTGGGCGACGGAGCTGGCGATCGCGCCCCGCTTGAGGCCCATGCCACTGACGAAACCAAGGCCGACGTTACCCGACGCGGTATGCCGCTCCACGACTGCGATCTTGAGGATATCACGCTCCGGATCAGCTACAACCAGGCCTTCGACGACCTTCGGCTCGACCAGAAGCTTCTCGGTGGTGATCTGCCCGGGGACGATGCCGATGACCCGCAGCAGCTTGCCCTCCGCTTTCACCGACAGGTCGACGATGCTGTCGTTATCGATATTCACGGTACCGCGGATGCCGCGCGCCGGCGACTCTGACTTGAAGTGCAGCGCCCGCCCGGCGTCGGCGACCACCTGTCCGTCCTTGATGACCCGGGAGACGGTCACCTTTTCCAGGTCGTCTATGACGGCGAAGTCGGCACGGAAACCGGGCGCCACTGCGCCTACATCCTTCAACCCGAAGTAGGCCGCCGTATTTATGGTGGCCATCTGCATGGCGGTCATCGGCTCGACACCCTCGGCGATAGCCATGCGCACCAGGTGGTCGATGTGGCCGAGTTCGATAAGGTCTTCCGGATGCTTGTCATCAGTGACGAACATGAACTGCCGTGAGTTCTGAGGCGTCACCACCTTGATCAGTTCCTTCAGGTTCTTCTCTGTGGTGCCCTCGCGGATCATGATGTACATGCCCAGGCGCAGCTTCTCGCGTGCCTCGTCGGCAGTGACGCACTCGTGGTCTGAATGGATGCCCGCATCGACATAAGCGCAGAGATCCTTGCCGGTGAGGCCAGGCGCGTGGCCATCGACCCTGCGGTGGCCGGCTATCCTGATCTTGTTGAGCACCTCGCGATCACCTGCGATGACTCCGGGATAATTCATCATCTCAGCGATGCCGATCACCCGCTTTCGCGGCAGCAGCAGGGCCAGGTCACCGCTTGTCAGCTCGGCGCCGGATGTCTCCATATGAGTCGCCGGCACGCATGAGGGCAGCATCACATAAATAGTGACCGGCAGCCCGGCGCTGGCGCGCAACATATAACTGATGCCTTCTATGCCGAGGACGTTAGCTATCTCGTGGGGATCACAGACGATGGCCGTGGTGCCTCGGGACACTACGGCGCGGGCGAACTCCGGCGGCGTCAGCATGGTGCTCTCGACATGGATATGTCCGTCGATGAATCCGGGTGCAAGATAACGGCCTTCGAGATCCATGGACGCCTGCGCTTCGTAATGCCCGAAGCCGGCGACCCGGCCGGCATGGAGCGCCACGTCGGTGCTCACGATCTCACCGGAGAGGACATCGATCACGCGGGCGTTCCTGATCAGCAGGTCTGCGGGCCGGTCGCCGCGGCCGACGCGGATGATCTCTTCGAGGCTCACAGCTTTGTGGTTTCCTGGAAGGTGACGCTCGCGGCGGGATTACACGGAACTGGGTTTCCCTGATGAGTCAGCCTTTTTATTTTCTGGAAGTTCATGGATTTATTATTACCCCGTAGATGTCGTTTACATTCGTGCCGGTGGGACCGGTGATTATCAGGTCGCCGAGGGCCTCGAAAAAAGAGTGTGAATCGTTGTCACGCAGGTATCGAGCGGTGTCGATGCCCAGCTCCCGGGCGCGGGTCACCGTGGAACCGTCTGCGATTGCGCCGGCTGCGTCGGTGAATCCGTCTGTGCCATCGGTTCCGAAAGCGAAGACAAGCGTGTTTTCCTGGCCGTCGATGGCGATTGCAGCAGCCAGAGCAAATTCCTGGGCGCGTCCGCCGGTGCCGCAGCCTTTGACCGTGACCGTGGTCTCTCCGCCGGCGAGCATGCAAAGGGGCTGGCCGGACGATTCCTCCAGCGCCTGCGCCACTATTTTCATAGCTGCTTCCCGCGCTTCACCGATTACAGGCTCGGCCGTTTGCACTACAGCATATCCCGACCCTCCGGCGGCGCTCGCTGCAGCTTTCAGCGCCGTACGGTTAGATGCAAGTATGTGGTTCTCCACCTGTGTGAAAATCCTGTCTCCCGGCTTCGGAGTCTCTCCGGCCCTGCCGTCGGCGCCGGCAGTCAGGTGCTCGATGATGGCCGTCGGTAGTTCTTCCATCAGGCTATAGCGCTCAAGCACGGCGAGGGCGTCAGCAAAACTGCTTTCGTCGGGAACTGTTGGACCGGAAGCGATGACGTCGAGGGCGTCACCGATGACATCGGAGATGATCATCGTCAGCACTTTCGCCGGATACGACGCCTCGGCCAGATGACCGGCGGCAGCCATGGTCAGATGCTTGCGGACGGAGTTGACCTCGCTGATCCTGGCGCCGCTATTCAGGAGCGCCGCAACGGTTTTCTGAAGGTCTTCCAGAGTAAGCCCCTGGGCCGGTAATGCGGTCAGAGCCGAACCGCCGCCGGAGATCAGGCATATCACCAGGTCATCCTCACCAGCCCGGCCGGCCAGTTCCAGCAGGCTACGGGCCGCGTCTGCACCGCGCATGTCGGGTATGGGATGGCCGGCTTCGACCTGCCGCACCTGGCTGAGCCCTTCCGCCGTGTAGCCATCCTTGACGACAACCAGTCCGCCGGTTATTCGACTGTGCGCTTCAGCAGCCCCCGAGTCCCGGTCCGTTTCCGCGCAAGCCGCGGCCCGGTCCGGCATGGCGCCGCCAGCGGCCCGGTCCGGCTCCGCGCCCAGCAATATTTTTTCAACGCCAAGAGCCATCGTGCCGCCAGCCTTGCCGGCTCCGAGCACAAAAATTTTGTCAAATGGAGAAAAGTCGAATGAAGCGAGGAATTTGCTGACCAGCGGTTCCGGGTCTGCTGCTGCCAGAGCCGCCTTGATCAGTACTGCAACATCCGCGCGGCCGGCTGCCTGTCTCACCTGCCGGAGAGCAGAAAATCGTGAGCCGACAGCGCCGCCTTCGCCCCTTCCCCGGCAGCCACCACGATCTGCTTGTCGCGGACCTGGGTCACATCCCCGGCGGCGAAGACGCCTTTGACTCCGGTGAGGCAATCACAGTCGACGATGATCTCGCCGTTGGCGTTCAGCTGCAACAGGTCGACGACGAAAGAGGAATTGGGGAAGAGACCGACTTCGATGAACACACCTTTGACTTCCAGCTCGCGCCGTTCTCCACCTTCGACGGCGGCTATCACGACGGACTGGACTTCCTTGCTGTCCCCTTTGATCTCGACCGGATGCCAGAGCAGGTGCTTGCTGATACGCTCCTCGG
>JAUSDE010000059.1 GCA_030650885.1 Thermoleophilia bacterium | reverse complement strand
GGCAAGTAAGCCGAGCGTGCTCACGCCTGACACGGACGGAGCAACGCTGCGGCTTACGCTATATGGCCGTAGCTACTGCCATCTGTGCGACGAGATGCTCGCCGCGCTGGCTTCCCTGCGCGGCGAGTTCGGCTTTGCCGTCGATGTCGTCGATGTCGATAGCGATGCAGCTCTGGAGCAGCGTTTCGGCACTCTGGTGCCGGTGTTGATGCACGCCGGCACCGAGCTGTGCCACTATCATCTCGACGCGGCCAAAGTGCGTGCTTATTTGGCTGAAATCCGTTAAAATACCGAAACTTATTCTTCAAAGGGTGCCGTGCCGGCACCCTTTTTCATGATGCAGCACATCCGCAATTTTTCCATCATCGCCCACATCGACCACGGCAAGTCGACGCTGGCTGACCGCATACTGGAAATAACCAATACCGTCAGTGGCAGGCAGATCACCGAGCAGATGCTCGATACCATGGACCTGGAGCGCGAGCGGGGGATAACAATCAAGGCCCAGGCAGCCCGGGTGCTTTACAAAGCCAAAGACGGCCACGAATATATGCTGCACCTGATCGATACGCCCGGTCACGTCGATTTTACTTATGAGGTATCGCGCAGCCTGGCCGCCTGTGAGGGGGCGCTTCTGGTGGTTGACGCTGCCCAGGGGATCCAGGCGCAGACGCTTGCCAATACCTATCTTGCCCTGGACAACAATCTGGAGATCCTGCCGGTGCTCAACAAGATCGATCTGCCCGCCGCCGATCCCGAGCAGGTAGCGGATGAGGTCTCGGATCTTTTCGGCATCGATCCGGACCTGATTCTGAGGGTATCTGCCAAGACCGGCGAGGGCGTGGAGGAAGTGCTCGAGTCGATAGTCGAGCATATCCCGCCGCCCCAGGGCGATCCGGATGCTCCCGCGCGGGCGCTCATCTTTGACTCGGTATATGACCAGTACCGCGGCGTCATCGCTTATGTGCGCGTGGTCGACGGCTGCTTCCGCAAGGGAGAAGACATCGTCGCCATGGTGCTCGGCACCAGGGCGGAGGTCGAGGAGGTCGGTTTCTTTTCGCCCAATATGATGCCGGCGGATTCGCTGTCAGCGGGCGAGGTCGGCTACATCATCACGGGAATCAAGACCGTGCGCGATCTGCGCGTAGGCGACACGATCACCCATAGAGGACACCGGGCTGAAAAGGCCCTGCCGGGTTACCGGGAAGCCAAACCCATGGTATTCTGCGGTCTTTTCCCAATGGATGGCGACGACTACCCGACGCTCCGCGACGCGTTGGACAAGCTCAACCTCAACGACGCCGCCCTGAGCTATGAGCCCGAGTCGTCGCGAGCGCTCGGCTTCGGGTTCCGCTGTGGATTCCTGGGGCTGCTGCATATGGACATAGTCCGCGAGCGCCTCGAACGGGAATACAACCTCGATCTGCTGGCGACGACCCCTAACGTGGAATACGAGGTGAGGCAGACCGACGGCACGGAAATCATCGTACACAGTCCCGCTGATATGCCTGACCCGGGGATAATCGAAGTCATGCGTGAACCATATGTGAGGGTATCCATCCTGGTGCCTAGCGATTTTGTCGGCGGCGTCATGGACATATGCCAGGAGCGGCGCGGAGATTTTGAGGACATGCAGTACCTTTCGTCCAGCCGGGTGCAGTTGCATTATCAGCTGCCGCTTGCCGAGATCGTGCTTGATTTTTTCGACCAGCTCAAATCGCGCACCAAGGGTTACGCTTCACTTGATTATGAGATGTCCGGCATGCGCGAGAGCAAGCTGGTCAAGCTTGATATCCTTATAGCCGCGGAGCCTGTGGACGCACTGTCACTCATCGTCCATCGAGACAAAGCATACCAGCAGGGCAAAGGTTTGACGGAACAGCTGAAGAAGGAGATTCCCCGGCAGATGTTCGAAGTGGCGATCCAGGCCGCCATCGGACGCAAGATCATCGCCCGGGAGACCATCCCGGCCAAGCGCAAGGACGTGCTCGCGAAATGCTACGGCGGCGACATCAGCCGCAAGCGGAAACTGCTGGAAAAGCAGAAAGCCGGCAAGAAGCGAATGAAGCAGGTCGGAAATGTGGAGATCCCCCAGAGAGCATTTCTGGCAGTGCTGGATATAGAGAAGAAATAACAGGTAAAAGAAGCAGTATGGAAAAGCAGGATAGAAAAAGCCCCAGACTAGCCGGCTCTGGGGCTTTCCACTAGGGGGGTGGGGGTTGAAAGGTTTTGGGCACCTTTCTTCCGGATTGAATGTACCATACCCCCTGAGGTATCGTCAATATGCATCCGCATAATAATTACTGATGGAAACAAGAACCGTTACTGATTATTAAAAAGCCTGCAAAATAGCGTTATTTTAGAATATGCTAACCTCTGGTTCCGCAGAATGATACTATAGAGACAAGTATCAAAGCTTGGCTCCGGGGAAGGTATCATGAAGATCGGCTACGGAAGAAACCGAATCATCTGGTATGTGGTAATCGGGGCTGTCGCGGGCGCCATCCTGACGCTCGAGGACTTGCTGCTCGAGAACTCTCAGCCCGGCGCCCACAACTGGATCATCGCCATTCTGGTACCGATTTTCGCTGGCGGCATGGCATTGCTGGCACTTCGTGAGAACTCCCTCTTTCAATGGGGCAACCGCCTCGACGAATCCCGAAAGCGCGTGAACGAGCTGATGCTCAGCGCTACGGCGAACAAGCGGCGCTCACCCACTTTCGAACAGGAATCCCTCGGCACCTGCTGGAAGCAGCTGGGGTGCGACAAGGAGGATTGCCCGGCGTACGGCCTCGAACACTCGCGGTGCTGGCTCATCGCCGGGACATTTTGCCGCGGCGAGGTCCAGGGAAAGTTCGCTCGCAAACTGAAGGATTGTCGCTTGTGCGAGATCTACCAGTCGGCAACAGCCGATCCGGTACAGGAGATAACCGAGAATTTTTACGCCATGAATTATCTGCTGAGCGAGCGCGAGGAACAGCTCGAGCAGGCGTATGGCGAAGCCCGAACCCGCAGCGAGAAGCTGGCCGGACTGGTCTCGTTGTCCGAGGCGGCGCTATCGACTGTTCAGCTGTCCGAGATGATGCAGAATCTGTTGGAGTCGGCGGCGTCATTCGTTGGAGCTGATTTCGGGCTGGTGTATTTGACTGACGCCGCAGGAGAGAACCTGATCGCCCAGGCAAGTTATGGCCTGCCGCCCGGCTCCGGCTCCAGGCTGGCGACGCGAGTGGGGGAGGGGATCATCGGACAGGCGTACGCCGGGCGCTACATCGCTGTTTCCGAAGACCTGGCTACCGACAGCAGGTCAAGCAGCATGTTTCTGAAGACGATCAATGCCAGGACGCTCATCGGGTTGCCGCTGCAGATGAGGGACCAGATGCTCGGCATGCTGGCGCTCGGTACCTTCACTCTGCATCAATATACCGAGGAGGAGAAGGATTCACTGATCGTGGCGGCCGACCGCGTCGCTGTTGCCATCGAGAACGCACAGCTCACGGGCGAGCTCGGTCGGGACAGGGAACAGTTCGAGCTGATGGCGGCGATCAACCGGGATGTGGGTTCCGGGGACGGAATCGGCAGCGTCTACGATTCATTCGTGGTCCATGCTTCGAGCCTGATTGAATTCGACCAGGCAAGCCTGGCCCTCTGGCATCCGGATGCCAACGAAGTAGAGATTGTCGTTATGAAGACATCGGCGGCTCGATCCTGGATGGGCGAGGGCCTCAAGCTGCCGAAAGATGCATTGCCGGTCGGCAAGGTCATCGAGAGCCATCGTCCGCTGATACGTGATGAGATCAGCGGTGACGAATACCCCACGGATAAGCTGCTGGTTCAGGAAGGAATCAACTCGGCCGTTTATTTCCCTCTGATATCACAGGGCGAGGTACTCGGCACCGTTATCCTTGGCAGCTTCAAGGCCGCCGCCTTCACCCGCGAGGACGTCGAGTTGCTGGAACCCGTGACCAGGCAGCTGGGACTGGTGCTGGACAACGCCCGGCTTCTTCAGGAGGCCAAGGGATCTTCCCTGATCGACAGCCTTACGGGCCTGCACAACCATCGTTTCTTTTATGAGGCCGTCAGTCGCGAGGTCGCCCGCAGCGAGCGTTTCAGCCGGCCGGTGTCACTGCTGGTGATCGATCTCGACGGGTTCAAGTCATTCAATGAGAAATACGGCCATGATGAGGGCGACCGGGTGCTGAAGAAGATGGCCAGGCTGCTCAGCGGCGAAGTCAGGGAGATTGACATTACTGCCCGTTCCGGAGGCGACGAATTCTCGATCCTGCTGCCCGAGGTCGGCGTGGTCCATGGCAGCACCGAGGAAGCGGACGCCTTGCACGTGGCCGAGCGCATACGTGCGGCTGTCGCAGAAGAATCATTCACGCCGGATGGCGCGTTTGCCATAACCCTCAGCATGGGCATCGCCGAATTTCCTACACATACGGAAAGTGCTGAAGAGCTGCTTGAACGCGCCGGCTGGGCTCAACGCGAGGCCAAGGCCCGGGGCAAGAACCGGGTGGTGGTGGCTCCGAAGCTGAAAAATGCAGAAAGGCCGGACGCCGGTGGGCCTGAGATGCCGGTTGTCACCTGAGTCTGACATCGAACGGCTTCACCGGCTGCTGGCGAATGCGCTCCGCCTTCGCTAGACTTTGGGACTATGAAGATATTTGTTGGCATCAGTGGCGCCAGCGGCTCCATCTACGGAGGTCGTCTGCTTGAGGTTCTGAAGGAATCCGGGATTGAGATCACCACCTGCATCTCCGACGGTGCCCTTGAGGTCATGGGCCATGAAGAAAAGCTGGTAGCGGGCCCGAAGGCGGGCATAGCCGCTGATACCCTCACGGGATCGGATACGGGCTTCGCCGCCAGGCGCGAAGCGGTGACCGCGGCATTTCTGGAGCGCCATGGAATCGGCAGCGGTGAGATCGAGCTGGCTCAACCCCGCGATATGGCGAGCACCTTCGCGAGCGGCAGCTCGCTCGCGGACGCGGCAATCGTGTGCCCTTGTTCAATGTCCACGCTGGCGAGCATCGCTTCCGGCGTTACCCGTAATCTCATACACCGGGTGGCGGATGTCATGCTCAAGGAATCACGGCCGCTGGCCCTGGTCCCCCGTGAGACGCCGCTGAGCGAGATCCATCTGCGGAACATGCTGCGGGTCAAGCGGGCAGGCGCGCTGCTGATCCCGGCCATGCCCGGTTTTTATCATCACCCCGAAAGCGTTGATGACATTGTGGATTTCGTCGTCGGCAAGGTGCTCGACTCTCTGGGAATCAAAAACGAACTTTTTAAGCGCTGGCAGGGAAGCTGAGCGCCGAACCAAAGCCGGGTTCCTCCCTGGCCGATCCCGAGCCGGGACGGGTCAGGGCCATGTTCGGCGGCATCGCCCGCCGATACGATCTGATGAACACGATAATGACCGCCGGGATGCACCATCGCTGGCGGAGGCTTGGCGTTCGGCTGACCGGGCTGCGGCCGGGTGACTCGGCGCTTGACGTCTGTTGCGGCACCGGAGATTTTGCTTTCACGCTCATCGAGACCGTAGGGCCCATGGGTTCGGTCACCGGGATAGATTTCAGCCGGCGCATGCTGGAGGTCGCACGAGAGAAGTCACGTAGCAACGGCAAACCGGTTGATTTCCGCTGGGGTGACGCTAACGCGATCGAGTTTGATGACGATTATTTCGACGCCGCCACCGTCGGTTTTGGCGTGCGCAACATCAAGGACACCGGGGGTGTGTTCTCGGAGATGGCACGGGTCGTCAAACCCGGGGGGCGCGTTGTCTGCCTGGAGATAACCCAGCCTTCCCGCGAACCTTTCAAGAGTTTCTACGGAGTCTGGTTTGACCGCCTGGTACCCACTGTTGGCCGACTGGTTGGCAAGCACGACTCCGCATATACCTACCTCCCATCTTCGGTACGCCGGTTTCCGCCGGCGCCAGCATTGAAAACGATTATGGAAGAGGCAGGCCTCAAGGATGTCGGCTACCGGTTGCTTGCAGGCAGCATCATCGCGATTCACTGGGGCACAGCATGAGCGCGGCAACGCCGCTGGAACAGTTCAAAGCCGATCACTGGGTCCGGTTCGCCGCTCCCATGGCGGAATGCGACCGCCGGCTCTCTGTTGTGACCGGGGAACCTGGTGGCACTCTGGGCGCAGCTTCATCGCTGATACTGGCCGCTGGGGGCAAGCGGATGCGCCCGCTTCTGGTATTCCTGGCTGCCCGCAGTGGCACTGAGATCGCTGAGGAGCATATTGCCGCCGCCGCCGCCGTGGAGCTGGTCCATTCGGCGACGCTGGTCCACGACGATATCCTCGATGGCGCGCAACTCAGGCGCGGCCAGCCGACGCCGGCTGCCAGATATGGTAGTCCGGCGGGAACGGCAGCCGGAGATTTCCTGTTTTCCTCAGCTTTCAGGATCCTGTCCGGGGCTGGTTCAGCAGCGGCTGTCACGATCCTGGCGGAAGCAAGCCTGGGCCTTAGTCTGGGAGAGCTGTTACAGATGGAGCAGACTCGAGATTACGGGCTGTCGCAAGCGGATTATATCGAGCGCTGCCGGCTCAAGACCGCCGGACTTTTTTCGGCGGCGTGCACCATGGGGGCATTGCTGTCCGGCTGCTCGGACGAGTCCATTTCCGCCATGGACGGCTTCGGGCTACATCTGGGGCTGGCTTTTCAGATAGCTGACGATATACTCGACTTTACCGCCGACGCCGCGGAAGCAGGCAAGCGCGCAGGCGCAGATCTTAGAGACGGCACCGTGACCCTGCCGCTGGCAATAGCGATAGCGGAAGATCCGGCGCTTGTCGAGCTGTTCGTGCCCGATCCCGGCGATATGGTGATCGAAGAGATCTGCAAACGCGTGTCGGCCACCGGAGCGATCGAAGGCGCAAGGGAACTGGCGCTTTCCCATATTGCACGGGCTTCGGGGGAGCTGGAGCGCGCGTCGGGCGAAATCGAGACCGGGCCGCTGGCTCTTGTCGCCGGCATGGCTGTGGACCGCAAGGCATGATTAAGGAGATGACATGATCAAGGTTCTTGTCAACGGAGCCCTCGGAAAGATGGGCCGTACAACCTGCGATGCCGTCATGGCCGAAGAGGACATGACACTGGCCGCCGCCGTCGATACCGCTTTCGCTGATCCTGGCGGACGGGAGGCCTTCGGGCTCGCCGGTGTTCCCCTTTACGAGTCGCTGGCCGATGGCATCGATCACGAGCAATACGATGTGGCTGTGGATTTCACGACACCATCGGCTGTTTTCGAAAACGTCACGGCCTGTCTCAAGGCCGACATGCATTGCGTCGTCGGTACCACCGGCATGACCGAAGCCGACCTGGTCGATCTCGAGAACGAAGCGCGCGCCGCCGGCCGCAACTGTTTTCTGGCCCCCAACTTCGCCATCGGCGCGGTATTGATGATGGAAGTCAGCATGGTTATCGCACGTTATATGCCTCATTGCGAGATAATCGAGCTTCACCACAACCAGAAACTGGATGCGCCTTCGGGCACTTCGCTGCGTACGGCCGAGCTGATCGACTCCGCCCGTGTCGAGTCTCCGGAGCCTCCGGGTCCCGAGGGCAATGCCGCCCGCGGAACCATCCATAAGGGAATACCGATCCACAGTGTGCGCCTGCCCGGCCTGGTGGCCCATCAGGAAGTGATCTTCGGTGGACAGGGACAGACGCTCTCACTCCGCCACGACTCCATCTCGCGCGATTCGTTCATGCCGGGGGTGGTTCTCGCCGTCCGGCGCGTGGCCGACCTCGAAGAGCATCTCGTGATCGGGCTGGAGAAGATAATGTAAATCTGAAATAATAGGTGGCTATGAACAAATCAGTAGGAGACATACTCACCGCGATGGTGACAAGCTTTCACAAGGACGGTACCGTGAACTTCGAAGGTACTGCCGCTCTCGCGAGCTATCTTGTGGAGAATGGTTCGGACGGGCTGGTGGTCAGCGGCACGACCGGCGAGTCGCCGACGCTCACCGACAACGAGAAGATCGACCTCATCCGGGTCGTCTGCGATGCGGTCGCGGGGCGTGCCACGGTTGTCGCCGGAACCGGCTCCAACGACACCGCGCACAGCATCGAGCTCACCAGGCGGGCCAGCGAAAAGGGCATCGACGCCATCCTGGCAGTGACCCCTTATTACAACAAGCCGCCGCGCGCCGGTCTGATCGAGCATTTCAAGGCACTGGCCGACGCCGCTGACGGCAAGCCGGTCATCCTCTATAACATCCCGGGACGATGTGTCGTCAATATCGATCCGGATACTCTCTGCGAGCTCAACGAGATTGAGAACATAGTCGCCGTGAAGCAGGCAAATCCCGAGCTGGAGGAGTCCCGCCTCCTGACCAGGTTGTGTGACATGGGCCTCTATGCCGGTAACGACGACATGCTTTTTCCCTTGCTGGAGATGGGTGGCTGGGGCGGCATCTGCGTGGCGTCCCACATCGTCGGTCCCGAGATGAAGAAAATGGTGGAACTATACCGGGCCGGCAATGTAGAAGGTGCACGAGCCATCGACGAGAGGCTGAAACCGCTTTACGACGTGCTGTTCATCACCGCCAATCCGATCATGATCAAGTCGGCTCTCAATATGATGGGCCATAACGTCGGCAGCGTCCGTCTGCCGCTGGTCCCCGCCACTGAGGAAGAGAAGGCCGAACTGCGGCGGGTCCTCGAAGAGCTGGACCTGGTATCACAGCGGGCCTGACCGGGCTGCCGGCTGCCATTGAGCTATTCCAGGCAGGATTTACCCCACCAGAAGCGAAATCAGTATGCAGGGCAATACCCGCCCCCAAGTGTTGCTGCCATCAGGGTGGCAGCCTGATTCTTCCAGAAACGGAGCCATCCCATATCAAGTAAACCCAAACTGAAAATAATCCCTCTCGGCGGACTAGGCGAGATCGGCAAGAACATGATGATCATGGAATATGACGGCCGCATGCTCGTGATAGATGCCGGCCTCAGCTTCCCCAAGGACGAACTATTGGGGATCGATCTGATCATCCCCGATTTTTCGTATATCCGGGACAGGGCCGACCAGGTCGAAGCTGTCCTGCTGACCCATGGCCATGAAGACCATGTGGGTGCGCTGCCGTTCTTCCTGCGTGAGATCAATGTTCCTGTTTACGGGACCCGTCTGACTCTGGGGCTCGTACGCAACAAGCTCGAAGAGCATGGCC
>JAUSDE010000052.1 GCA_030650885.1 Thermoleophilia bacterium | reverse complement strand
CCACGTATGCACCGGCTGTTTCTGGGAATGGTTCAGGATTCTTGAGCGCTGGGCTGCCGGATTCAACAGGTTGTCAGTCGGGTTCAACGTGGTAGACTGTCGGGTTCAGCCAGGTTGACAATCCGTAAGAATGCAGCTTGACCAACAGAAATAACCGAAAAAATTCAACTAAAAAAGATAAATTTAGTCCTGTTTTATTGGGAATTAAAAGGGGTAACAATGAAATATGCCCTACCGTATTCGGCAAGTCTTTGCCGCGGGATTAATATTTTTTTTAGATGAGTTTGTTATGCCATTTTTAAGAAAAAGGAGACCCCAGCATGAGCAGTTTTAAAATCCCCAGAAGGAATGTGGCAACCACAGTAATATTTTGTTTGTGCATTATCGCTTTCATCGGTGTCGTTACAGGAACAGCTTTCTCGCAGTCCAACCATCCGGATATGGCCACACCAGCAAGCAACGGTGCCGGCACAACGCCGGACCCTCACGCGCAACACAGGATAACCCAGGCTGAGCGTGAGGCCGCCGCCGATCGCGCCTTTTTTATGGGAGCAGAGGTCGATTCCTTTAGTAACCCGACGACTTCACAAGAACCCACAACGGCTGCCCTCGATCCTCTTGGCATACCCGATTATTTCGGAACGACGCCAAATTATGCCCTGAGCCCGCTGCCGGAATTCGCGCCGAATGGTCCGGTCACGACGTCTTATATCACCTGGGCCCTGGGTCCCGCATATTGTGATGCCAGGCGTTCCAAGATCGCCTCGGGTGATTTTAATGCAGACGGGAAATCCGATGTCGCCATCCTGTTCGATTATGGCACCAGCACGTCGACCCTGTGGATTCTTTATTCGGATGGAACCTCATATTCGCCCCAGCTGGCATGGTCGAGCGGTGTCGGCCAGTGGGACTGGAATCGTTCACAGCTCACAGCCGGAGATTACGACGGCGATGGCAAATCAGATCTGGCTATCTTCTACAGGTACGACAACGCCATGAGCGGCCTCTGGTACATGAAATCTGATGGAACCAACGTCACGCCCAGCCTGGCCTGGTCGAGCCATCCAGGGGAATGGGAAGCGAACCGTTCGAAGATCACTTCCGGCGATTTTGACGACGACGGCATGGATGATGTCGGCGTGTTCTACAACTACGACGGTGCCAGGAGCGGCCTCTGGTACCTTAAATCTGACGGCACCAGCGCGACGCCCGGACTTGCCTGGTTGAGCGGTGTCGGCCAGTGGGACTGGAACCGTTCCAAGATCTCCGCAGGAGACTTTGACGACGACGGCAAGGCGGATGTCGGAGTGTTCTACAACTATGACAACGCCATGAGCGGCTTGTGGTTCCTTAAATCCGACGGCACCACTGCGACACCCGGCCTGGCATGGTCATGCGCGCCCGGCCAGTGGGAATGGAACCGTTCCAAGATCACAGCCGGCGATTTTGACGGAGACGGCAAAGCGGATATGGCCGTTTTTTACGCATATAACGGATTCCAGAGCGGCCTCTGGACCATGATCTCGAACGGCACCGCCGCGACGCCCAATCTTGCCTGGTTGAGTAATCCCGGGGACTGGGATTGGGTGCGGTCACAGATCACATCCGGCGATGTAAACGGCGACGGCAAAGCAGACATGCCTCTCCAGTATGACTATGGCAACAGCCGGAGCAACATGTTCATCTTCAATTCCAACGGTCCGACCATGACTCTCGTTCCTGGCTCAGGCATCAGGAAGTTCATGGACACGTTGCCGGGTCTGGGAGAGTCAGCAGCCAACGATCTGGGCCAGTACATCCCGGTCGCGATTCCTGATACCGAAACCTACCCCGACGCTGATTACTATGAGATCTCGCTGGTGCGTTACACCGAGCAGATGCATTCGGATCTGCCTGACACCACGCAGTTGCAGGGTTACGTGCAGACGAATACATCCGATCCGACAGTGAGTACGCCACACTATCTCGGGCCGATGATCATCGCCCAGAGAGACCGGCCGGTCCGCATCAAGTTCACCAATGAGCTGCCGACCGGCTCCGGTGGAGATCTCTTCCTGCCGGTGGACACAAGTGTCATGGGCGCCGGTGATTACGAGATCGATGATCCCGAAGATCCGGGCGAGTTCCTCTCGGGCACATTCACGCAAAACCGCGCCGCTATCCATCTTCACGGTGGGCTCACACCCTGGATCAGCGACGGAACGCCGCATCAATGGATAACCCCCGAGGGAGAATCTACTAATTATCCCGAGGGAATGAGTGTGGTAGACGTTCCTGACATGTGGTTCGACCCGACCACCCATGAACCTGTCGCTGAGGGCACGCCCGGCGCGACAAATGATCCAGGTCCGGGGTCGGCGACCCTGTACTATTCCAATCAGCAGAGCTCGAGGCTGATGTGGTATCACGATCACGCCTACGGCCTGACACGGCTCAACGCCTATGCAGGCGAGGCTGCCGGCTACCTTCTGCAGGACGACGTGGAAGCGGAGCTGGTTGACGACGACATCATCCCGGCGGACCAGATCCCGCTGATCGTCCAGGACAAGACCTTTGTGCCTGACGATACCCAGCTGGAAGCACAGGACCCGACCTGGGATAAGCCCAACTGGGGAGGAGAAGGGAATCTCTGGTTGCCGCATGTATACATGCCGGCCCAGAACCCCGCTGACCCAGGTGGCACGAGTGCCATGGGCCGCTGGCATTACGGTCCCATGTTCCACCCGCCAACGCTCGGCATAGCGAATCCGCCGATACCGAACCCGCTGTTCGACTGTGGTTCCGGTGGCGAATGCACGAGGCCCTGGGAGCCGGCGCTGATGCCGGCTACGCCCAACCCGTCTGTGGCGCCGGAAGCCTTCATGGATACGCCGGTTGTCAATGGTACCGCTTTCCCGACGGTGACAGTCGATCCGAAGACATACAGGTTCCGCATACTGAACGCATCCAATGACCGCTTCTGGAATCTGCAGCTGTATAAGGCTGATCCCGCAGTCACGACATTGGACGGCAGGCGCAATACGGAAGTGAAGATGGTTCCCGCGGTGCCGACTTTCGGCTTCCCCGAGACCTGGCCGGTTGACGACAGGGTAGGCGGAGTGCCTGACCCGAGGACGGCAGGACCGGAGATGATACAGATAGGCACGGAAGGCGGGTTCCTGCCGGCACCGGTAGTCATACCCAACCAGCCGGTTGACTGGAATATCGATCCGACGACGTTCAACTTCGGCAACGTGACCAGCCATGCGTTGCTGCTGGGAACGGCGGAGCGGGCTGATGTCATCATCGACTTCTCCCAATACGCCGGCCAGACGCTGATACTCTACAATGACGCGCCTGCTGCCTTCCCTGCCCGCGATCCCCGGTATGACTACTTCACCGGGGCGCCCAACCTGACTGATACGGGTGGGTCACCGACGCCGCTGGCAGGCTATGGTCCCAATACGAGGACGGTCATGCAGATCAAGGTAGCCGATACTACTCCGGCACCCGCTTTCGACATCGACGCACTGATTGCGGCATTCGCGACCGATGGGTCGGAGCTGGGCGCATTCGCCGAATCACAGGATCCGATCCTCGTGCCGCAGGATACCTACAATTCCGCTTACGATGCGAATTATCCGTCGTCGAACTGGGTGAATATAGCCTCCACGGAGATGACCTTCACGCCCGCGGGTTCCGTAACTCCTCTGACGATCCCGTTTGAGAAGAAGGCGATCCAGGACGAGCAGGGCGAGGCATTCGACAGCTACGGCAGGATGGCCGCCAACCTGGGCACGCAACTGCCGTTCACGCCAGGCGGTACCGACTTCGTCCTGCAGGGCTATATAGACAAACCGACGGAATCGATACAGGTATCCGCGACACCAATGGCGCCACAGGCGGGCGATGGAACTCAGCTGTGGAGGATCACGCAGAACGGTGTCGATACCCACACGATCCATTTCCACCTGTTCAACGTACAGGTGATCAACAGGGTCGCCTGGGACAATGCCGTCATCATGCCCGACGCCAATGAGCTGGGATGGAAAGAGACGGTAAGAGTTAACCCGCTGGAGGACATCATCGTGGCCATCAGGCCAGTGGCGCCGACGCTGCCGTTCGAAGTGCCCGGCAGCATGCGTCCGATGGACGTGACACAGCCGATCGGCTCCTCGATGGGATTCAGGCAGATCGATCCATATTCAGGCCAGCCGATCACGGTAACGAACCAGGTCGTCAACTTCGGCTGGGAATATGTATGGCACTGCCACCTCCTGGGACACGAGGAAAACGACATGATGCGCCCGATGAGGATCTCTGTTGACCCGCCGGCGGCGCCGAGCACGCTTACTGCGAACGAGACTGCGCCTGGCACCGTGACGCTCGACTGGGTAAACAACGCCACGACTCCGGCAGTTACTACCTTCGTGATCGAGCGTTCCACTACAACAGACTTCACGATGGACCGGGCAACATTCTCGGTAGCAGCGCCGCTGGTGACGTTCAACGACACGACGATCATAGGTGCCGGGACCTTCTACTACCGCGTCAGAGCCGAGAACGGTACTGGATACTCAAACTGGTCCAATATGGCGACGCTCGTGACCTAAAGCAAGGCGCTTCCCACAGGGAAACCTGAGGGAGGGAAACCAGAGGGAAACATAACTTAATCAGCAGTTAAGGTGAAACATCACTTAACAGCCGGTTAAGTGGACTCAGGAAACAGCAGGGCGGCCCCTTCGGGGCCGCCCTGCTGTTTGATATGCCGGCTACGTCTGATATGCCGGTTACTGATGCCGCCGCATCTTCTCTTGTCGCCTTACCAGGCAACGTCCGTCCGACCCACTTGTTAAGATTCATTTCAGGGCAGTAAAACCGGGCGGGATAGTATCAAATGCGTTTGAGGTCGCAAATTGCGACCACCTCGCATGAAATCATCGTAGCTAACTATCCGCCCGTATGCAGCGATCGACCACCCATTGTCGCCGTCAGGATGATCAACCCTGCTCCGGCGATCAGAAAAAGTCCCGCCAGCGCCCATACCGTCACCCCGCGTGAGAACATCCGCGGTCTCATATTATTCAGGGCGAGTAGCAAGACGATACCGGCAATCCCACTTATCAGCATTATCGAGCCAGCCACAGCCATATCCTGTCCGCCATCCCCTTCATTCAACTTCCGTGTTTGAAAGCTTTGTGCCCATCCTGATGCACCTTTACCCTTCCTGTTATATTATTGTATCTGTTGAATTGCAGGATATTGACCCAAAAATCACTACTCCCGGAGGAACCAGTGTCCGGACACTCAAAATGGTCATCGATCAAGCACAAAAAGGGCGCCGCTGACGCCAAGCGCGGCCAGCTCTTCAGCAAGCTCTCCCGCGCCATCACCGTGGCCGCCAAGGAGGGTGGCGGTGACCCCACCGCCAATGCCACTCTGGCCACCGCCATCCAGAAGGCCAAGGACAACTCCATGCCCAAGGACAACATCGAGCGGGCGATCGCCAAGGGAGCCGGCGGCGGTGACGGCGAGACTTACGAGACCGTCATCTACGAGGGCTACGGGCCCAACGGCGTCGCCGTGCTGGTCGAGGCCATGACAGACAACCGCAACCGCACCGCGGCTGACATCCGCAACATCTTCAGCCGTACCAACGGCAAGCTTGGCGAGACCGGCACCGTGGCCTGGATCTTCGAACGCAAGGGCTCTATCGTCGTCGACGCCGGCGTCACCGACGAGGACACGCTCATGACCCTGGCCATCGAAGCCGGCGCCGAGGATGTCTCTCAGGATGAACATATATATGAGATTGTTACCGACCCCGTTGATTTCATGGCAGTCCGTGGAGCACTTGAGGCAGCCGGCATTACTTTTACGTCCGCCGAGCTTGCTATGCTTCCCAAGACCACCGTTCAGCTGGAGCAGAGCGACGCCAAGAAGATGCTGCGGCTGATGGACGCTCTCGAAGATTGCGACGATGTCCAGGAAGTCCATGCGAATTTTGATATCAGCGAAGAGATACTCGAAGCGCTGGCCTAGTCGCCGGCGCCCTGATGCGAAACGGATTCACGGGAATCCGTGGAATGGCCAAATTGACTGAAACGCCACAACTGATTCTTGGCCTCGACCCGGGCACGGCCGTCACCGGGTGGGGTGTCATCGAGCACGCTCGTGACCAGTCCCGCCTTGTTGCTCACGGCACGATCGTAACATCCGCGAGAGAACCCGCCCACGAGCGCCTGCAGCAGATATACCAGGGAGTGCTCAGCGTCATCGACGAATACAGACCCGCCGCCGCCGCCATCGAGGAACTTTTCGGCGGCGTAAATATCAAGACGGCGCTGGCGGTTGGGCAGGCGCGCGGAGTCATCGTCCTCGCCTGTGCCGAGCGCGGCGTCATCCCGGCCGATTACACTCCCCTGCGCATCAAGCAGGCGGTGGTCGGCTACGGCCGCGCCAGCAAGGTGCAGGTGCAGCAGATGGTCAAGGTTCTGCTGGCGCTGCCCAAGGTGCCGACGCCGGATCACGCCGCCGACGCGCTGGGAGTGGCGATATGCCACGCCCATTCCATGAAAGTCGGCAACCTTATCAAAACGGGAAGGTAGGTCGAGCCGATGATCGCCTCACTGACAGGACAGCTCCACTCTCGCGATACTGAGGGCATCGTCCTCGACGTTGCCGGTGTCGGCTACCGGGTGGCGATGCCGGCCCGCAGCCTCGACCGGCTCGACGGCTCCCGTGAAGTATTCATCTACACCTATCTGCACGTCCGCGAAGATGTCATGTGCCTATACGGATTCATGGAGACCGACGAACGCGATTTCTTCGAACTGCTCAAGGGAGTCTCGGGAGTAGGGCCGAAAGTAGCCATCGGCATCCTCTCGGCCTATGGTCCGGCGGATCTGCGCCGAGCGGTGCTCAACCGTGACGTGGCCGTCTTTCAGAGCATCTCCGGCATCGGCAAGAAGACCGCAGAGCGGCTGGTGCTGGAATTGAAAGACAAGGTTGGCGACCTGGGCGATGCCGGTCCAGCCGATGGCGAATCCGGCATAACCGGCAACGGCTCCTACCAGCTGGCCCGGGAAGCCCTGGTCAGCCTCGGCTATAATTTTGCCGAAGCCGAAGCGGCCCTCGCTGGCGCCGACCCTGACGCGGACGTAGAGGAACTCGTGCGCGGGGCGCTAAAGAGGATCGGGGGCAAATGAACGACGAATCCCGCCTCGCGGACCCGATGGAACATAACGAAGACCAGGAACTCGAGGTCTCGCTACGCCCCCGCCAGCTGGCGGAATTCATCGGCCAGGAGCCGCTCAAGGAGCAGCTGCAGATCTTCATCGAGGCAGCCCAGACCCGCCGCGAGGCCCTCGACCATGTGCTGCTGGTCGGTCCGCCGGGCCTCGGCAAGACCACCCTGGCCGGCATCATCGCCGGCGAGATGGGAGTCTCGATCCGCACGACCTCCGGACCGGCACTTGAGCGCAAGGCCGACATCGCTGCCATCCTCACAAACCTCGAGGAGGGCGACGTCCTCTTCATCGACGAGATCCATCGCCTGGGCCGATCGATCGAGGAAGTGCTTTATCCGGCCATGGAGGATTACCAGCTGGATATCATCATCGGCCAGGGGCCGAGCGCCCGCACCATCCGCCTCGACGTGCCACCGTTCACCATGGTCGGCGCCACCACCCGCACCGGCCTGATCACGACACCGCTACGTGACCGCTTCGGCGTCACCCACCGGCTCGACTATTACAACACCGAAGAGCTCGCCCGAATCGCCGCGCGCTCGGCGTCATTGCTTGGCGTAGAGGCTGAGGAGGAGGGCCTTCTGGAGATAGCCGGCCGGTCCCGTGGAACCCCCCGTGTCTGCAACCGCCTGCTCAAGCGGGTGCGCGACTACGCCCAGGTCAAGGCCGACGGGCGCATAACGGCGGATCTGGCGGAAAAAGCTCTGAAGCTATTCCAGGTGGACAGCGAGGGGCTCGACAAGACAGATCGCGAGATCCTCAGGCTGATCATCGAGAAGTTTGACGGCGGCCCGGTGGGCCTTAGCACGCTGGCGGTTGCCATCGGCGAGGAGCGGGATACCATCGAGGACGTTTATGAGCCGTACCTGCTGCAACGCGGACTTATCCAGCGTACCCCGCGCGGCCGAGTGGTCACGCGTCTCGCTTACGAGCATCTGGGAGCCGACGCCCCGCCGGCAGCTCCACCGGCCGGCGAACAACTGTTCTGATCCCAAAGTCTGCTTTGGTGACAGCGCTGAGCTGGCAGCTCAGATGCTGAAAGCGGCCGCCTTACGCATTCCTAACTCCAGGAAGGCTGGAATCCCAGTGGCACCACTTGCACGAATGTCTGTCCACGGTTTAAAGGAATGGCCTTGCCGCTCGCGTCGACATACTGGGTCACCTGGTTGCGGTCCGGTCGTGTCCACGTGCCTTCGATAACCTGGCCGTCGCGGAAGATGAGAACTTTCCCCGTTCCTATAAGAATGTATTCCAGGCCGTAGTTACCGCCTTCATCCTCGATGATACTGCTTTCGCCAGACTCCACGAACTGGATGATGACGTTCTTCTGAGCCAGCTGCGAGCCTGCGGACGCGTCCGTGTGCGGC
>JAUSDE010000045.1 GCA_030650885.1 Thermoleophilia bacterium | reverse complement strand
TGCCCACACTCCAAATCTCGACAGGCTTTTCGATGAATATCCGCACACCGCTATAAAGGCCTCTGGCGAAGCGGTTGGATTGCCTCCTGGCCAGATGGGCAATTCCGAGGTCGGGCATCTCAACCTCGGCGCCGGCCGTGTTGTGTTTCAGGACCTTACACGCATAAATCATGCTATCGATGACAGGTCTTTTTTCAAGAATCCCGTCCTCATAGAAGCTTTCACGCGCGCCATCGCAGCGGATAGCTCAGTTCACCTTCTGGGGCTGCTTTCTGATGGAGGGGTCCATAGCGACCTTTCGCATCTGAAAGCCCTGATTGAAATAGCTGCTCAACAGGGCTGCAAAAAGCTTTTTCTGCACCTGTTTCTCGACGGCCGGGATGTATCTCCCAGAAGCGGTATTGGCTACGTCGAAGAGATAATCCGTTATATAGAAGCAGAGGGCCTGGGAAGAATCGCCACGATTTCAGGGCGTTTTTACGCAATGGACCGGGACAACAGGTGGGATCGGGTTGAACTCGCATATGCTGCCATGGTCCGCGATAAGGGGCCGCATCAACCGGATGCGCTGAAGCTTGTGCGCGATTCCTATGCAGATGACGTCACTGACGAGTTCGTGATGCCCGCCATCGTCGATAACAGCTCCGGATCCCGGATACGCAGCAACGACAGCGTAATCTTCTTTAATTTCAGGCCCGATCGAGCCCGTGAACTTACTCGATCTCTTTTATTGAAGGATTTCGACGCTTTCGACCGTGGCCTCGAACCTCCGTTGCCATACTTGGTTACCATGACCGAATATGACGATACATTCACCTCTCCGATAGCTTTTCCGCCAGAGGATTTGAAGAATGTGTTGCCGGAGGTCATTGCAGCAGCCGGTAAGACCCAGCTACATATTGCCGAAACGGAAAAGTACGCGCACGTGACGTTTTTCTTCAATGGTGGCAATGAGACAACTTACCAGGGTGAGGAGCGCAAGCTGATTCCATCTCCCACAGAAGTGGCTACATATGATAAAAAACCGGAGATGAGCGCTCGCCTGGTCACCAATGCCTTATGCGAGCTTCTGGATCAAAATCATTTCGATTTCGTCATCATTAACTTCGCCAACTGCGATATGGTCGGCCACACCGGCATCGTTGAAGCCACTGTTAAGGCAGTAGAGGTCGTCGATGAATGCGTCGGCAGAGTCGTGGCGAAAGTCTCTGAGCTGTCAGGGGTCTGCCTTATCACTTCAGATCATGGAAACGCAGAAAGCATGACCGATCCGAGCGGCGGTCCGGATACCGCCCACTCCACCGAGCTTGTGCCTTTCATTGTCACAAGGAATGTCGAAGTAACCGATGGCCGTGCACTTTGTGATGTAGCACCGACCATACTTGATTTCATGAGAATTAAGTTACCGCCTGAGATGACAGGGCATTCCATAGTGATCAATGTTTGACGTATTTCTATGTCCATTCAGGTATCGAACTCACGGATACGGTCGGCAGATGTGCGCCGACCTTGCAGTTATAGCTCCTGACCGCTATCATCTTGAAAGTTAATTGTGCAATCTTCCGAGGTTATTTAATTAATGACATATCTGATCTTGATCATACATAGTATCCTCTGCGTGGCCCTTGTTGTCCTTATCCTGCTGCATTCCGGCAAAGGCGGAGTATCCGGCATTTTCGGTGGCGGCATGAGCGAGACGTACAGCGGTACAAGCGTGATTGAAAAGAACCTCACAAGAGTAACCGTTGCGGTTGCCACAGCATTTTTTATCACTACCGGCCTGCTGGTATTCGTTTTCCCATCCTGAGGCTTTCCCGTCTCACAGAAGTACTCTCCGCATTTTTCAGTAGTTTCCGATAGGATTCACCTCACGAGCATTTTCGAATCGGATCCAGTCTATGGAGCCAGTTTGGGTAAATGCAATATGCCGACACAGCTTTCGCCGTCAAGTCAGGCTCACTCGGGTCCGACGGCTGCTTTCAGCTGAACTGCGCAGGCACAAATAACGAGAGGCTGACCATGGATATCTCCGGCACAACAAAACTGATTGGCATACTGGGCCATCCTGTCGCACATACGATTTCTCCACAGATGCACAACGCAGCATTCAAGGCGATGGGACTGGATATCTGTTATATCCCGCTGGAAGTCCACCCGGACGCTCTCAAGGATGCTATTGCCGGCATTAAAGCAATGGGATTTCTTGGCGCGAATATAACGATTCCCCACAAAGTCGAGGCAGCGAAATTGATGGACAGGCTGGAAGGAATCGCTGCGATTACTGGCGCCGTCAACACAATCGTCAATGAATCTGGCTCACTCATCGGGCACAATACCGACGGTGTCGGATTCATCCGCTCTCTCGAAGAAACTGTTGACATCGATTTTCAGGCGGCCGAGCCTATGATAATTGGCGCAGGCGGTGCAGCGCGATCAATCGCAGTGGCACTCGCGGAAAAGCACGTCAAGAGGGTCACTATCCTCAACCGGACCCGCGAACGTTCTGAAACTCTCACTGTTCTGCTGGCAAAGGCATTCCCGGACCTTCCTGTTGAAATCCTGACCTTTGAAGATGATTTGAAAGGGCCGATTCTATCCAGCAATCTTGTGATAAATGCTACTTCTTTAGGCCTGAAAAGTAATCTAAAGATGCCTCCAGTGCCGGTCGATAGATTAACGAAAGATCACGTCGTCTGCGATATTGTCTACACGCAGACTCAGGAAACTAAGTTCCTGACGGCGGCGCGAGGCAAAGGGGCAACCACATTGGGCGGACTCGGCATGCTTCTCCATCAAGGAGCGGCGGCGATCCAATTATGGACTGGAGTCGAGCCTCCCATTGATGTAATGAGGGGAGCAATTGAATCCAAGCGAACTGACAACCCGGCAGACTCGCAAAAAGCTGCAGCCGATTGGCGAGATCCTGGTAACGAAGGGTCTCATTAGTCGAGAACAACTTGCTGTAGTCCTCGAGAAACAGAAGGACACCCCCAAACGCCTCGGCGAAATCCTCGTCGAAGATGGAGTTCTTACACAGGATCAACTAAACCTCGCTCTGGCTGAACGACTTGGTGTCGAGAGCATCGGACTCGATGAGTTCGAAATCGATACTCTCGCGGCTACCATGATTCCCGAAAAACTGGCACGTCGTTATGGCGCAATCCCAATCAAGTTCCTCGATGAGAACACGCTGCTCGTAGCCATGGTGGATCCCACAAACGTTTTTGCCATTGATGACCTTCGCATGATGACTGGCTACGATATAAAGCCGGCCATTTCATCAGCTGAGGACGTTTTCAATCAAATCTCAAAGATACACAGGCTCGGGGATTCTGTTGCTGAAGATATAGATGCAGAAGCTGAATTCAGCGCTGAAACAACCATGGAAGCTGATATCCGCGACGTCGCTTCTGAAGCGCCTATCGTTAAACTGGTGAACGGCGTCATAAGTCAGGGTGTCGAAGATGGCGCCAGCGATCTTCACTTTGAGCCACAGGAGAAGGAGCTTGTTGTTCGGTTCAGGATCGACGGAGTTCTTCACGAGATCATGTCAGTTCCCAAACGAATGCAGGCCGGTGTCTTGTCCCGTATCAAGGTTATGGCAGATATCGATATCGCTGAACGACGCATCCCCCAGGATGGCCGTATTGGCCTCACAGTCGGCGGCAAGCCCATCGATATTCGTGTAGCCTCCATGCCTACTGTATATGGCGAGAAAATTGTCCTGCGTTTGCTGGACAAAAGCAGCATCATGCTGAATCTGATGGATCTGGGTTTCTCTGAACGAGCGCTCAAACGTTTTGAGAAATCATTCCGAAAACCGTACGGAGCGATCCTGGTGACAGGTCCAACTGGTAGCGGAAAATCCACGACACTCTATGCGACTCTTAACGTGCTCAATTCAAAGGAAAAGAACATCATTACTGTGGAAGATCCGGTGGAGTACAGGCTTTCAGGTATCAATCAGACGCAGATCAATATGAAGGCCGGTCTCACCTTTGCTTCAGGGCTCAGGGCGATCCTGCGTTCAGATCCGGACATTGTGATGGTCGGAGAAATACGTGACAAGGAAACAGCACAAATTGCAATTGAAGCGGCCTTAACCGGCCACATGGTTTTGAGTACGCTGCACACCAACGACGCACCTGGCGCACTCACACGATTGACTGAAATGGGAATCGAGCCATTTCTGACCGCTTCGGCTATTGAGTGCATCATGGCTCAACGACTGGCTCGCAAGCTTTGCTCCAACTGTAAGGAGCCCTATCAGCCAACAGATGAAGCGCTGCGGCAAAATGGGTTTCCTCAGGAAGTCATGGGAAAGAATATAACCCTTTACCGGGCTGCCGGTTGTCCCAGGTGTAACAACACAGGATACAAGGGCAGGTTGGGCATCTATGAAGTGATGATAGTGAGTGAAGCCATCGAGCGGTTAACGGTGGAAAGAAAAAGTGCCGATGAGATTTCCAGAGTGGCACAGGCGGAAGGCATGCTCTCTCTTCGCGAGGACGGCATCGACAAGGTTATCAAGGGCGTAACCTCGATGGAAGAGATCGCAAGAGTCATTATCTAGCAAGGCGCGAGACAAGGGGGGACGCTATATGGACTTGGTCGATATACTTGTCGAGGTCCTGGAAAGAAAAGCTTCAGACCTGCACCTGACAGTCGGGTCACCGCCCGTAATTAGGGTATCGGGGAAGCTTATCAGGTTGGATTATCCTCGTTTAACCAGCAACGATACCAGGGATCTTATCTACAGCATTCTTTCACAGGATCAACGTCAGAGGATTGAGAACGAATGGGAAATCGACTTCTCTTATTCTGTCCCAGGAAGAGCTCGATTCAGGGTCAATGCATATTTCCAGCGCAATAGTCTGGGAGCTGCATTTCGCCTGATTCCGGCTCAGATTAAAGATGTCGATGATCTTATGTTGCCAGCTGCAATACATAAAATGGCTGGAAAGCCTCGTGGTTTCGTTGTCATTACCGGTCCTACTGGTTCTGGAAAATCGACTACCCTGGCGGCCGTAATACAGGAAATTAATTTCACACGGGAAGAACACATCATGACGATCGAAGACCCGATTGAATTCCTTCATCGGCATGGCAAATCTATCGTCAACCAGCGTGAAGTTGGAACGGAT
>JAUSDE010000036.1 GCA_030650885.1 Thermoleophilia bacterium | reverse complement strand
CTCGATTTCATCGTTTGCAAGCAGAGCAACGACAAACTGAATAATTTCAATATCTCCGTGGCGCTCACGGAAGAGTTCATGGAGGCGGTTGAGAGCGGCGGCGAATATGATCTCGTCAATCCACGCACTGGTAAAGTAGCTAAGAGCCTCGACGCCCGCCGGGTATTCGACATGGTCGTAAACCTTGCCTGGAAGAACGGCGACCCTGGGATAATCTTCCTCGATCGCATCAACAGGGATAATCCGACACCGCATGTGGGCGAGATCGAAAGCACCAATCCTTGCGGCGAGCAGCCGTTGCTGCCCTATGAATCCTGCAATCTCGGCTCCATCAACCTGTCGAAAGTAGCCGGCGTTTCAGGCGGCATCGACTATGAGCGGCTGGGGTGCGTAGTCGACAGCGCTGTCCATTTCCTGGACAACGTCATCGATGTGAATAATTATCCCCTGCCCGAGATCGAGGAGATGACCAAGTCCAACCGCAAGATCGGCCTGGGTGTCATGGGATTCGCCGACCTTCTTATAGATCTGGGTATCCCCTATAACTCCGATGAGGCCGTCGCGCTGGCGGAAGAAGTCATGTCGTTCATACAGGACCGCTCACGGCGTTATTCGAACAAGCTCGCGGAAGAACGGGGAGTTTTTCCGAACTTCGCCGGCAGCGTCTATGACACTGAGGGTGGCCTCAAGGTGCGGAACGCCACAACCACAACGATCGCGCCCACCGGGACGCTGAGCATTCTCGCCAACTGCTCCAGCGGCATTGAGCCGCTTTTTGCCATCTCGTACATCCGCAATGTGCTGGACAACACTGAGATGGTGGTGACTCACAAGCAGTTCGAGGAGATGGCAAAAGATGGCGGCTTTTACAGTGATGAGCTGATGAAGGAGATCGCCAGGAAAGGGACAGTCGCGGACATGCCCGAAGTGCCTGACAGTATCAGGCCGCTGTTCGTTACAGCACACGACGTGGTGCCTGACTGGCATATCCATATGCAGTCGGCTTTCCAGAAATATACTGACAACGCGGTATCCAAGACCGTGAACTTTTCCCACGACGCAACGGTTGCCGATGTGGAGCACGTCTATGTGCTGGCCTACCAGACCGGCTGTAAGGGTGTGACCATCTATCGTGATGGCAGCCGGGAAGCGCAGGTGCTGAATATCGGCGGCGTCAAGCGGGGCGAGGCCGAGGAGATCATGGCTCCGGGCCAGGTCAGGCCACGGCCCAGGCCAGATGTCACAACCGGCGCCACTACCAAGGTCAACACCGGCTGTGGAAGCCTGTATGTGACTATCAACGAGGATGAGCATGGCCTGTGCGAAGTCTTCTCTTCCATGGGCCGGGCAGGCGCCTGCAAGGCGGCGCAGTCAGAAGCGGTCAGCCGACTGATCTCGCTGGCTCTCAGGTCCGGCGTTGACACATCGGCCATTCTCAAGTCGATCAAGGGGATCCGCTGTCCGTCACCGGCGCTTGGAGGCGCCGCTTCCTGTCCCGACGCTATCGCCAGGGCGGTCATGGATTACATGGATCGGGCGCCACACCTGCTGGAGGACGGAGCCAGTACGGTTCTGCCGTCCTCGGCCGAGATCAGCGCCTGTCCCGAATGTCCTGAATGCGGGGGCATGGTTGAGTTCGGTGAGGGATGTGTCTTCTGCCGCGGATGCGGATTTTCCAAGTGCGGTTAGGCTGATTGGCCGGTTGCCGGAGCGGGTAGGCAGGAACTAACCCTCCAGACCGGCAGGAAGTATTGACTCGATTGAGTAAATATACTTTATGACTCCAGACCGGGAATCACAGCCATTGAGGGAAGGCCAGGATTCACATACCGCCCGGCGGCAGGGGGCGGGTCGGGGAAGGCCGCGCCGCAAAGCACGTTCTCCGCTGGCGGGCAGGTTTTTTTCCGCCAGGATAGATAGCCGCCGCAGTCAGCGGCGTCTGATAATACTTGCTCTTGTATGCGCCAACTTCTTCTTTCTCTGGCTTATGCTGAAGGTTTTCGCCCAGTCGGATTTCTGGCCGCTTCTGGCCGCGCCCATCCTGATCTCTGCGTGGTTCTTTTACGAAGTCGGCGCCGTCGTGACCATCGCCGTCACAGGCCTGCTGCTGTTCCAGACTTCGTTTGAAAAAAACGGCACGATCTTTGTGGCTGTTGCCACTTTTGCGGTGTTGGGATTAATGCTTGGCTGGGGGCAGCGACGGCAGAGACGAATGCACCGGCATGTACTGAGGTCGTCTCTGACGGATTCCCTGACCGGACTATACAATTTCGGGTCGTTCATGGAGTGCCTCGACCGGGAGATGCGGCGGGTAGACCGTTACGGCGGTGCGGTGACCCTGGTCATGTTCGACATAGACCATTTCAAGATGTTCAACGACCGCTTCGGCCACCAGGCCGGCAACGAAGCCCTCAAAGCGGTGGCTTCCACACTCAGAAAGCAGAAGCGGGAGTCGGATATCGTTGCGAGATTCGGCGGCGAGGAATTCGTATTATTGTTCCCCGGCAAGGAAGCAGCGGGAGTCGAAACCGCCAGGAGGATGCGCAAGGCCATCTCGCAGATCAGCATTCCGGTGGGCGGTGGAGCGACAGCTGAGATCACCATCAGCGCCGGCGTCGCCTGCTATCCTAATGGCACCACTTCAAGGGAAGAACTACTCGATAAGGTCGACCAGCTTCTGTACGCTTCAAAACGAAAAGGCCGCAATCGTGTCAGCGTGGCTCCGGAGAGACGCCGCCTTGTCGCTTCGTAAAAAACTGCAATCCACGAAAAAGGGGAGCAACTTTGAACGCATCGGACGATGTCCAAAAAGTGAAGACAGAGAAGATCCGCGTAAGCATCGAGACCGTCAACAGCACGATCGTCGGCACGGTGCACAAGCCGGCTCAGGCATATCGCAGCCGCCTGTCCGACCTGCTGAATCAAAAAGAAGCAAATTTTCTATCTGTGACCGATGCGGCTGTGTACCGGCAGGATGATTTTGCCGAACCCGCTTATTCCACTTCCTACGTGGCTGTGAACCTGAGCAGCATAGTGACTGTGCGGCCGCTGGAGGGTTAAGCCGGGACCTGTTGATACAGGAGGGAGGCAACCGCGGGATAAGTCCGATCAGGCAACCGGCGCCGGTAATAGCAGCAGGTAGAAGGCCCATACGAGAAACAGGATTTCCACCGCAGTCAATGAGGCGGTAAGCATAATCAGCGAGCGGGCAAAACGGTTATGGACATTCCCCTTCGATAACCTTCGCTTCTCGATCTTCCCAGCCACCAGGTAGAAAATATGGATGACTCCGAAGGTAAAGCCGCCATAGTAGAGCGACCACTCATCTCCCGCATGGCTCAGCAACAGGTAATAATAAACGATCTCCAGCAGCAACAGAGCCGTATTCAGGCGGTAGCCGGCTTCCACCATCTTCTCGAACTCGACGCCGGGCATTTCTTCTTCCATCCTCCGGCGTTCCTGGCCAACATCTTTCATGGCACGCGGAACCAGTGCCAGAGTAAATATGCTGCCGGCGATCATCAGCAGGGTGTATATGGAAAGCAATAAAGTCATGACCGGTCTCGGCTAGACTTTAACGCATCCGGATGTCTAAAGATCCCGATCGTGTCCGCCGCCCCGGCGGCCCCGGCGCTCGTCAGGTTCCTCCAGGAAGCGGATGTACAGGAGGTCGCCGTTTGTCAGCAGGAAGAAAACGGCCAGAAGGGGCAGTGCCGGCACCCCTATGTCAAGAGTCACACCGACTATCATCGTGGCGATAAACGAGACGGTCAGCGTCAGCGCTGTGGTCGTGCGTCTCAGGCGCCAGATCAGGGCGCTGCCAACGAACAGGGCATAGAAGATGATATCGCTGGCGCCCAGTCGTGACGCCGCATCAGCACCGAAAACAGGCAGGTTGATGGTGAGATATTCGATCCATGGCCCGCCGCTCTCAACCATTTTTTTTGTTGGTCCAAGGAAGACGCTCCAGATATCCACGACGATGATGAGCATCGAGATAAGCAGTACCTGGCTGATGGAAGTCAGCATCATCGCGATCCAGAGTCCGGCGCTGGTGGCCATGATCACTTTGGCCAGGCTTTCGAGCGCATTCCACTCAAGCGCGATGCTGCCCGCGGCGACAAGTCCAGCTGCCAGCGTCAGCAGCAGAAGCAGATGGCGGAGGTTCATTAAAAAAGCCAGGCTGGAGGAGATCGCGCAGACGGTGCCGAGGCCGAGAGCGAACGAGATTATAAGCCGCGTGTCTGAATCGGGATCAAGAACTCCCATGGCCAGGAGCGCGTATTGAGCCGCCGTGCCGGCGACTAGCAGGCCTGCGAAGATAAGCGCCGAGCGCAGCTCGATGCTGTAACTTAGACGCGGCGTCAGAATTGGAATTCCTTTCAGGTCCCGGTCCGGGTGAAGCCTCGCCACCCGGCTTTGTTCTACCCTAGTACGGCGGTAATGATTCGTACCAGTCGCCGAGGACCTTGAAAGCTTTCCAGAAACGGGTTTTTCTCCGTTGGTCATTAAGGGAGGTGTCGATCTCGGGAGTGATCAGGGCTTCGGTCGTAGGTGTGAACGGCTGAATCTCTCCCGGTTTATACTCGAGCTTCTGAGCCAGCGGGAAATCCATGTCGTTGACTGCCGCCAGGGCCTGCTCGCCCATGATCACAACAAGTTTCGGCTGTATCACCATAAGCTCACGCACCAGGTATTGGGGGCAATTCTCCCGCGCTTCCTCTTCCTGGGCTGTAGAGCACTTGATGACATTGGTGCCGTACAGCAGCAGCGAATCGATGCCAAGTTTCTGGCAGCCTTTCATCACCGCTTCGCCGGCGCGCCCGTAGAAGGCGACCCCCTCCGATGCCTCGCTGGGGAGGGTCCGGTACTTGATAAGAAAGATGTCAGCCAGCGGATGCCCCGAGCCGATCACCGGAACGGCGCGGCCATGCGAACATTTCTCGCAATGGGTCAGCTCGCGGCAGAGCTCGTTGATATCAGCGATGGCGCGAGTAAGATGCTTGTCGTGGATATCTTCAGGACTCGGCAAATGAACCTCTTGTGAATGGAACCGGCAGCCTGTGTTAACCGGGCAGAAATCCCTCCAAAGAGGCAACTTTTCCACCCGCAAGCTATTAGTTATTAGCCGCCCGGCGGACAAATCCTTTAAGGGGGACACGGGTGGATCGGATTGCTACGGGGCAGCCGCGGAAATGGTCAGCCTCAGGGGGAAACTAGCCTTGCTCGAACAGGGCTACGACTTCGATATGGGGTGTATGTGGGAACATGTCGACAGCGCTGGCTTTTATCAGCCCGTAGCCCGCCTCCGCCAGCTGGGAAGCATTTCCAGCCAGGGTCGACGCGTTGCAGGAGATATAAACTATCCGCGGCGCGTCCAGTTCGATTATCCTCTGGACTTCCTTCTTGCTTGCCCCTGCCCGCGGGGGATCAAGGACTACAAGGTGCGGACGCTGATCCATGGCCAGATCTTTCAGGACCGCCCGGACCTTGCCGGCGACGAACCGGCAATTATCAACATCGTTTTCGCGGGCATTCTGGTCAGCCAGCTGGACCGCGTCTTCGACAATCTCGACTCCGAAGACGCCGGCGCAGGACCTGGCCAGGTACAGGGCGATCGAGCCGATGCCAGAATACAGGTCGAATACGAATTCCTCTCCCGACAGGCCTGCGTATTGCAATGCACGTTCATAAAGCCGCTCGGCCATGAGTGTGTTCGTCTGCATGAAAGAACGCGGTGATACTTTCAGCCGGAGACCGCATATTTCTTCATATATGTGATCGTGGCCGGCCAGAACCGTGAATGGGAAACCGGTGGCGACTGATGCCCTGGTATCGTTGACGCTCCAGATAAGCGATTCTATGCGCGGGTGAGCCGCGGTCATCTGTTTCACGAACTTTTCCCTGTCGGGAAATTCGCCTGGTCCGGTGACCACATTAACCATGATCTCGCCGGTATTGATCCCTTCCCGCAGGACCAGGTGCCGCCAGAAGCCGGTCTCGGTCTTCTGGTCCCAGGCGGCAGCGCCCGATTCGCGGGCAAAACCGCGGATGTTGTTGCGGATGGCGTTTGTTTCCTGTGAATGGAGCAGACAATCCTGGATATCGACCACGTGTCGCCATTCCCCGGGGAGATGGAAGCCCAGAGCGATTTCAGCAGCGCCGGACGTCGCATCTTTTACGGCATGGCCGGCGGGAGCCGCAGGGCCTGCGGGTTCTGCTGACTCAGCGGGAAGGCCGGGGGCAAACGAGAATTCGACCTTGTTGCGGTAGCGCCAGAAAGGATCAGCCGCGATTGGCTCATCCAGCTCAAAGCCGGCGATTCCGCCGATATGTCCCAGGCATTCGATCACCTGCTGCTGTTTGTATCGGAGCTGAGCCTCGTATGTGAGTGTCTGCCACGAGCAGCCACCGCAGGTGCCAAAATGGGCGCATTCAGCAGATTTGCGCTCCGGCGAGCCGTTGAGTAGCTCGACGACGCGGGCTTCCGCATATGAACGCCTGGCCCGGGTGACCACGGCACGCACCCTGTCGCCGGGAACTGCTCCCTCAACAAATATGACGAAGCCGTCCTGGCGGGCGACGCCGCGTCCGCCGAAAGCTAGGCTGTCTATATCGAGTTCGAGTTCCTGTGATTTAAAGGGTTTTTCCATGACGGGTTACACAATAACAGCAAACCGCTGAAATGCAGAACGCTGACCAGAGGAAGTTCAGGTAGTGGGGGATTAAGTCAGGCAGGACGGAGGATCTGAGGCGATTTTGATGGAAGCCAGCCAGTTGCTCAGTGGTACATTCCTGTCGAGCCATCGCTCCCGGCGCTGGAATTCAACAGGATTCCCGGGTCGATGTAATATTCAGTGACCATGGAGGACATGGTCATCGGTCCGAAGAATGACCAGTCGATTTCCGATGCTGATGCCCGGTTCACGCTAGTTTTGACGGCGACCGCGTCGCTCATCACACCCTGTTTGACTCCAAACATGGTTATCGTGATTCTTGAAACTTCAGGATATTCGAATAGAACAGGCATTATTTTCTGATTCAGGACAGCCATGGTGGCCTCTACCGAACCATCTTCTATGTTCGCGGGGCGGTCGACACCGACATCAACGGTCTTCTCGGTTCCTTCCCCGGCGAGGGTGGCATCCCTCAATTGACTCGAATCACCCATGCTGGATGCAACAATCTGTCGGATAGATTCGCCGGTCAGTGGTGGCGGATAGAGAGTATTCCCGGATGTGGAGTCGTTTCCTTTAGCGTTACGTTTATTTTCGCAGCCAGAGATGGTCAGCGTGAAGACCAGCGAAACCAGCGCCAGGGAAATCAGCGTTATCGCTTTTTGGATTTTTCCGCTCCGGTTAATAAACATGTAATTAACGTGAAGCAAATACCGTGCCAAATATAGCCCTGCCGAAGGATTCCTTCGGGATCAACCCTAAGGCGGTTATTAGGGCAAAACTGGGAATATTCAATCAGACTGTACTCGGACGCTGTCCTGTTATTGTGGCAAATGCCGCATTACATGGGCCAAATGATCAATGTGGGATGCCAGTGTCATTCTATTTCTTGAGGTCCCCACGGCTCAGTCCGGTAGGTCGTTCGTCTCACCGACCCCGCCGGCTCCATTAATAATGACCAAAACGGTCACCTTTTTTGGGAACGAAGTCGCATTTATTTCTCGACTGATGTGATGTTGGCACACTCCTTGCTTCTCAATTACCGGTGAAAGCTCTTTTTTCCCTTCTCATCGGTCTGGGTCGAAAGTCCGCTTTCAAGACTCCGGTTGGCCACCGGAGTCCTTAAAAAAATAACGCCGGCCAATCAGCCGGCGTTTTCGGCTTTAGTGGCGGCTCTGGCTTTTATTTATCACCCCAGTTGAAGAGCCGTCAAAACCACGCAGATAGTTTTAGGAGGTGATCAGCAGGAAACATCGCTCATTTTGGTATCGAGTTTACCTTTGAAAAGAATCGAAGGAGTGAAAAATGAAAGAAGAACAGTGTAACCAGGAACTGACTGAGACCGCTTCATGTTCCGAATCATGCGGGATCTCGAGGCGGAGGTTTATGAGCAGGGGTCTTATGGCCGTGGGCGCAGCGGGCGCTACGGTAGCGGCAACTGGGGGTCTGGGTTTGCTGTCTGGTTCGTTTGCGGGCGCACAGACTACTCCACCGACCTGTGCGACCACACCGGGAACCGTCAAGCATCCCCGCGGCACCTGGGGCTGGCCTACCGGCGGTCTCGATCCCGCGGTTTGTGCCGAGCGCGCCTACCACAAGTTCTTCACGCTGCTCTGCTGCGGCGCGGTGATGGACGGCGTTATCGGTACCCTGCAGGACGAGCTGGGATCCCCCTACACCAACATCGATGTGATGATGTTCAAATTCGGCGGTGCTGGCGTCAACGGTTGGGGCACCATCTGTGGAACGGCGCTGGGAGCTACGCTCGCCAGTAACATCATTGTTGGCATCGACGGCACGGTGGACAAAGGCAGCGCTATTTCCAACGACATGATGGCGTATTACTCCGCCACTTCGCAGCCCGTATATGTACCGACCTCGTCAGAATATTCGACGCGGGGCGGCACCAAGTCACAATTCCTGCCCGGTGGGGCATTCCCGGCATCGACAGCCAATTCACCGCTCTGCCACGTATCGACCAACAAGTGGATGAATGCGGCAAACACCGCCTGCGGATTACCGCTATTGGCATACGGCGGCACGGCTGGCGCGGGAGCAATCGTCAGCGGCAGCATCGAGCGGAAAGAACGGTGCGCAAGGCTGGCGGGAACCATGGCGTACAAGACAGTCGAGACTATCAACGCCTATAAGGCTGGCACGTACACTGCCGGCGCCTGGGGCGGACCTGGTGTTGGTAACCCGGGTGGATCGCCTGCTCAGAATAACTGTACTGACTGCCATACCCCATAATCAGAAACCCAGAATAACTTCGCAAACGATCAGGAGGAGAAGGAAATGAAGTTAATTAAGAGACTGGGTCTGGTGATGGTGACGGTCGGCTTGATGACTATTGTGCTTATCCAGGGGATAGGCGCCATGGGCAATGCAGCAGTCGGCGAATATTCGTGCTACTGCTCACAACCTGCCCTGAGACTGACCCAGGAAAATGTATATTGGGGCAGCTATGCTGACTACACGAACCACGCCCTGTCAATCGATTACGATGTGAGCAACGACTCCACAAATTACGCGAATGCCCACAATCTGGAGATACTCGGTACCAGCAACTCCGCTGGTGTGACTTCCATAAGTCATGGACGAAATGTGAATATGGTCTCCGCCGGAGAGTGTGAGCTGGTCACGGTCAAATACAACGTTCCCCCTGGAGTCAGCGGATTCAGCACCAGGGTGTATGCGACGACGAGGGATCAATGCGGCAATGCCTATGACTATCCAGGCCCGATGCCAGGAGCATAAGTGTCGGGGTCGGATCGTTGATGGAACAGCCCGTTATTGATCGAGAGAGGAGGACGTTATGTCCGTGGACAATAACCACTGCAGGGAGATGTATGCGAAGCCCGAGCTGACGGTACACGACAACTTGAAGAAACTCACGTTCGAGTGTCCGCAGTGGCAGTGTAGTGTAACAGTACCACCTCCGCCTACACCCTAAATACGACGGAGAAGGAAGAAGACCAGGGGCGGCCGCAAGGCCCGGGCCGCCCCTGTTAAAAGCAGATGCAGGCGAGCGCTACTCGCCCAAGTAATAGAAATGATTCACTCAAGGAGATTTTAATCATGCCTTCAATCGGCTGGCAGGAAGTATTGATAGTGATGTTCCTGGTCCTACTGATCTTCGGTCCCAAGAGGTTGCCAGAAATAGGCCGCTCCGTGGGAAAGAGCATCAAGGAATTCAGGACATCAACCAGTGACATCAAAGAACAGATAATGCCTGAACAAACCCACGCTGAAACGGCTGTGAAAGCAGATTCTGCCGCCACATCCCGGTCATAACCGATTCAAGCGGTATATCAGAGGATTCTTCTCCGAATATCTGCCTGAATTTTGACATGCCCTGTTTTGACATGCCCTGGTGCGTGACCTAGAATGACTTGCAGTGTGATTCATCTGTCATTTCTTAAATTTGAATCGAGGAGTTGACCATATTGGGGTCTTTAGGATGGCCGGAAATAATAGCCATATTAGTCATAGTGCTGGTGATCTTCGGACCGAAGCGGCTGCCGGAGATAGGCAAGTCCCTGGGCAAGGGCATCAAGGAGTTCAAGAAATCGACTACCGAGCTTCAGGAGCATATAACCAAGGAAGAGCCTGAAGCCCCAAAGGTCGAAAAGGCGGAAGCAACGGAGACTGCAGCGGAGCCAGTGATTGCGCCGGAGCCAGTGATGGCGCCTGAACCAAAAGCCGCCGCCGAGCCCAAGAGCCCTGAAACCAAGACCTCCTGACGGCGCCTCCGCGGCCTGATCCATTTCGGCTGTGAACGATACAACCAACGATCGAATGATGTCCCTCATCGGGCATCTCGAGGAACTCCGCAAGCGCATTATCATCTCTCTTGTGGCGATAGCCGTCGGCATGCTCGTCTGTTTTATCTTCAAAGGTTTCCTGCTCGAGATGTTGACGGCCCCCCTTGGCGAAAAAAAGCTGATCACGCTCTCTCCCACCGAGTCATTCATGACAGTATTCAAGGTGGCCGGTTATACAGGAATGATTCTCGCCTCACCGGTGATCATTTATCAGATATGGGCATTTGTAGCGCCCGGCCTCAGGGCAAAAGAAAAGCGCGTGATCTTCTTTGCAACTTTCTTCACCTCGATCCTGTTCCTCGCCGGCGTGGCATTTGCGTGGATCTTTGTGCTTCCCAGGACCCTGGATTTCCTGCTCACCTATGAGGAAGATATTTTTAACCAGCAGGTCCAGTCTTCCCAGTACTTCACTTTCGTGGCGATGTTCATGCTTGGTTTCGGGATCATTTTCGAGACGCCGGCCATGATACTTTCGCTAGTCCGCCTGGGGATCGTCGACCCAAAATATCTGCGCAAGAAGAGAAAATATGCCATTCTGATCGGCGTTATCGCCAGTGCGGCCCTGACTCCAGGACAGGACCTGTTCTCGATGCTGGCTATGGCCATACCCTTTATTCTGCTATTTGAAATCAGCCTGGTACTGAGCCGCTTCGTTAAACCGGCTCGTGATGAATCAATAATAGACGCGGATGATGACCTGCCCGATCCCGGGGATGCGGCAAGCTAGATGAAGATTTCGCTAGAACAGCCCGAAACAGAATGCCGGTCCGCGGATCTCCGGACAGTTGAGCTATCCGTAGTCATCCCCGTATTCAACGAGGAAGAACGGATCATCAGCACGATTACCCAGCTGGATGCCTATCTGAGGAAGCAGGGGATGAACTACGAGGTCATCATCTCTGACGACGGCAGCCATGACGAGAGCCCTCATCTGGTCAGGGAGAATTTTGCCGGACGCAATTCCGTCAGGCTGATCAGGGACCGGCAGAACCGGGGCAAGGGAGCAGCCGTGAGGCGGGGGATCCTGGCGGCTCGGGGCCGGCACATAATCTTCACCGACGCCGACCTCTCCTATCCGGTCGAGTCGATCGGGCTATGCATGGAGGCTTTGCGCGAACACGATATCGCTGTCGGCTCGCGTAACCTGCCGGGCTCTGAGATCGAGATAACGCCGCCGCTCTTTCGACGGCTGACCGGCCCGGTGTTCAAGGCCATGGTCAGGGGAATCGTCGTGAATGGTTTTACCGACACCCAGTGCGGCTTCAAGGGATTCCGGTCCCAGGCGGCTCATGACATCTTTACGAACTGCACAGTCAACGGATTTTCTTTCGATGTGGAAGTGCTGGCGATTGCCAGGCTGTTTGGCTACAGCATAACCGAGGTGCCGGTGCGGCTGCTGCTTGACTCGTCAGATTCCAGGATCAACCTGACCAGCGACCCGTTCAGGATGCTGGCTGAGCTGTTCGAGATCCGTCGCCGGGTACGCAAGCTCAAGAGCGAACTCAGCGAACAATCTCCTTGAAACCTTCCAGGCCGGTGTTCGATCTCACACGGTAGCGCATGAGCACGAATGGATCGTCACTGCTCTGCTGTTCTCCAGGGTCCGTCGACGTCGCAAGCAGGTATCCGGCTTCCCTCAATGATGCAATGACATCTGCATCGTACTTTCCCGCCGGATAACAGAACCAGTACACGGGATGCTTAAGGTGCGCCTTCAGCGCCTCGGCTGAACCAGCGACCTCTGCCTGCAGCCCGCTGGTGCCGAGTGTTGTCAGGTCAGCATGAGTCGCCGTGTGGGAACCGATATCCATTCCCTTGCGGTCGAGCTCGACGATCTGGTCCCAGGTCATGTACTCGGGAGTTCCTACCATGTCGGTGACAATGTAGAAAGTCGCCGGGAATCCGTATTTTTCCAAAATGGGGACGACAACCTGGTAGTTGTCCACATAGCCGTCGTCGAAAGTCAGCATCACAGGTTTGGGAGGCAGTGGCTCGCCAGCGAATAGTGCCTTGAAGAGCTGTGCTTCGGTCACAGGTTGATAACCGGCCTGGTGGAGGTATGCAATCTGTGCTTCCAGGTCGGCGGTGGAGACGGTCAGTCCCAGGCGAAGCTCGTCGGCGTCCGCCGGCGGTTCGCCGGTGTGGTGGAACATCAGGGTCGGCACCTTTACTGTCTGGGCCGGGCTCGGAAGCGCAGCCGGGAAAGCCAGGGGCACAAATGATGTTTTTTCCTCCGGAGAGGTTTTCGTTTCCGCTGCAAAGGATTGCTGGTTGCCTGCCGTGCCGGTGGCCGATGCAGGCTCAGCCGCGATGACAATGCCATCAGCACCCTTGGAGCCTAATGTGTACCAGGCAGCGGTTGCGATGACGACGAGTGCCAGGATGACCAGCATTGCGGCCAGCGATATGGTCAGCTTTGTAGATAGGGGGGCAGAGTTTTCAGTCGGCTTGATCATGGAGCGGCACCCGTCGTGGTTGAGGTCGTCGCGGTTGACTGGGCCGGTGTCTGCGTAGTCGACTGTTTGGGAGCTCTCAGAATGGGGATCAACAGGTCTGCGGTCGGTTTTATGCCAAAAGTCCCCTTCTCGCCCGATAGCACATAGACGACCGACACCTGGCCGACGCGGCTGTCGAGGTTGTCCACCGAGGAGACATCGACGCTCTGGAACAGCGGGATTTCCGAGACAGGAGCGTCCTGAGTCTCCGTTCCTACCGCTGGAATGCCAAGATCCTTGAGGCTCAACAGGAATATCTTTTCGAAGTCGGTATATGCGGGGATCTGCTCATTGTCCGCTTTGGTCACGAGGACTACCGCATCCACAGGAGTGTCGTAACTGCCGTTCGTTGAATCCACCATTGAACCCTGCAGTGGCCCCAGCAGCTTCACGCCACCACCCTTGCTGATGTCGCGCGCGAGCTGGCGGCCGACAAGGGTGGCCATCGAAGCGTCATCTACAGATGCAAAAGCCGGGTCGTTTTTCATGTCAGTCCGGATCTTCGCGGTCAACGCCGGCAGGTCGAACCTCGGGTTCAGCACAGTCGTGCTGGTTACCTGGCCACCGGCGGCATGGATGGCCGAGGTCAGCTTCCGCACGACCTCATCACCGGCGGTCGCTGAGGCTACTATGGCGATCCGTTTGCCCTGTAACCTGCCGCCGACTATGAACGGGAAAGTGTCGTCCTGAAATCTGATGTTTGTAGCACGGTCCCGGCCGAGCTGGCTGTTCTCGGTCCTCAAACCATCCAGATCGCTCTGGATATCCTGTACCAGAACATCCTGGCTGGTCTCCAGTACGCCGGTATCCGAAACGCTGATTCCCACCAGAACGCCGAGGCCAAGAGCCAGGAATACGCCGACCAGGGAGAGCAGATGATATCGCCAGGTAAGCATGCTAGATATTCACCAGCAGCTTGAGTTTGACCGCGACAAGGCTCACCACGGCCTTCAGATATGGTGATGTTGAAATAACAGCCGCCATGGGAATGATGGCCGCGACAACGAGGACCGAGATCTCCACGAACAGCCTCACGGGAGTCGGATCGGTGATGGGAGTGGCCTGTAGAACCGTCATCGAACCGCCGCTGGTTGATCCGGCTATGCTATTGCCCGAACCGGAGTTGCCGCCGCGAGCTTTACTGGATCCACTGCCGCCACGCAGGGCCGCTCCGCCTTCGAAGGCCCATGCCACCGTTTTTCTCCAGGTGCGAGGCCCCGCTTCGCGGAACTTGAGTACCGCCAGCAGAACCAGAGGCGGCCCGAAGACCACGAGCACCCTGAGAGGTTTCTGTATGTCCATGGAAACGGGCGCGTGCCACCAGAAGCTGTCGAAGAACATGACGCTGAAAGAAAAAGCCAGCGCTGCGATGTACATATAGCGCCATGGCCGGAGAGCCACAAGCCCCAGGCCCAGGGTCAGGTACCACGGCTGAAACCAGAAAAGTGCCAGCGGCGTCAGTAGCGCCAGCCCAGCTGAAGCCGAAACCAGGCCGGGGAAATCCTTGACGCCGATTAGGTGCCAAAGTAAATACGCGAGCAGAATCGATGCCAGTGCCGCCTGGACAATGGTATTGGAGAGGGACAGCTGAAAATGTCCAGCGGCCGTATCCCGGATAAGCGCCGACAGGGTGAAGTTGGTCTTCTGACCTACGGTCGTCAGGTATAGGAAAGTATCACTCCCCGCCCACAATGGCAGATAGCTGACCACAGTGACGACTGCTGCCAGGGCAAGAGAACCGGCTGCATACGCTACCTTTCGAATACGATTCTGCTGTTCGCGCACAAGCAGAGCTATGTAGACCAGCAGGATCGGCAGTGCGATGAACTTGACCAGGATCGCGAGGGTGATGGAAAGGACCCCGAGAAGATAGCGCCGGTCAAGGTAACACAACAGCCCCGCCAGAACCAGTGTCAGCATCAGAATGTCGTTGTGGGCGTTCGCTACCACCAGGGTCAGCACGAAAGGATTCCAGCCATAAAAGACGAGAGCCTTGCGTTCGAGGCCGGGCTTGATCCTGGCGGCGATCTTCCAGACCAGCAGCAGGTTCACCAGGTTCGTGGCGATGAAGAAGCCCCTGAAGAGAAAAAGATTGGCGGCGATGCCGTCGCCGGCGATACGTGCGAGCGCAGCGGTGAGATATACATGCAGCGACCCGTAGACTGAACCCGTGCCGACCCAGCCTCCCATCGTGAAGAAGGGGTCCTGCGGGAAAAAAGTGGCTGGTACGATCAGCGGATTCTCACCGTAAAAAGCGAAGATGCGTCCGTGGCGGATGTAATCGAACACATCCGTCGAAAGCAGGAAGGGCGTGATGAACATCAGCACATGGAAAGCCACGGCAAAACCGAAGATGACACGGTTTATCCGTTGATTCCGGCCGGCATCTGATTCCTTGCCAGCGAAGTCATCCGCGGACATGCCGGCGCTGGCTTTTTTCTGCGCGTCGCCATCCTTCTCCACCTGCCAGCTTTCAGCGCGCGGCATCATATCATCGCCGGGGCCGCCGAGGCCGGCACCCACAGCCCGCAGGGCGAACATGTAAAAGCCAAAGATAATGATCGCGTTCAGGCAGATGATTCCATACAGGAGATAATAATTGGAAAGGTCGAAGCCGCTTTCAGGGAGCGCCAGGTATGGCGGGAAATGGCTACGGTCCGTATTGGGGATGAAGAAGGCCACCAGGGAAAAAAGCAGGTAGCCCATGAGGCATACCGAACCGGACAATGTCAGGGCCCGCAGGGGATTGGCGGAGCCGGCCTGCCAGATGGCGGTAAGGTTCTTTTTGGTTTTTGTCTGCTGTGTCATGGCTTCAGGTGGATTTGCCGGGCGGCCTGTCTGGCCTGGCGGACCTGCCGGGAAGGATATTCATATCAACCGCAATATCCTATAGAAAGACATGCGAATGCTCAAGAAACTTCCTGTTTTGAACTTGATCAGCGTTAAACTATACTTACGCAGGTCGGCTGCCGATAATCGCCGGCAGCTGCGTATTGCCACAGGAGGAAGGACTTGATGACAGATAATAACGAATCCGCTGAAAAAGCCAATATTGGCGGAGACGGCATCAGGATCATCAGCGCCACATGGGTTCTTCCGGTAACCTCGGATCCGATTCATAAAGGCGCCGTGGCGATCGAGGGGGATGTCATCAGGGCCGTCGGCCCAACCCAGCGGATCCTGGATGAGTTTCCTGCGGCCGAAGTCACCGATTTCCACCACTCGATCATCCTTCCCGGATTCGTAAACTGCCACAGCCACCTGGAATACGCCGTATTCCGGGGCCTGCTCGACAATGAGAATTTTGGCCCCTGGATGATCGACTTCCTCGATCAGAAGAGCAAACTTTCACGTGGTGACTATGAAATCAGCGCCATGCTGGGGGCTTCGGAATGTGTTTCTTCCGGCATCACAACCGTCGGTGAGTCGATGTATTCAGGCACCAGCCTGACGGCTATCGGTATCGCCGGGATCAGGGCACGAGCCTACCAGGAGGCATTCGGTCTCGACGACAACAAGATGGACGACTCGCTGGCACAGCTGAAGGATCTGCTTGAGGAGCTGGAAGAAGAAAAGGGCGACCTGGTTGAGATCGGCATCTTCCCTCACGCTACCTATACAGTGAGCGCCAACTACTATCGTGCCATTGCCGAGCTGGCCCGCGAGCTGGGCATGAAGTTCGCGACTCACCTGGCCGAGAGCGAGGAGGAATCCAAATATATCCGTTCCGGGTCGGGCATACTGGCCCTGGACTTTCGTGAAAAAGTCGGATGGGATTATCTGAACCACGAGCCTTTCGGTGTGACCCCCGTGAAATATCTGCAGCAATGGCAAGTGTACGGGCCTGACTTCATGGCCGTCCACTGTGTGCACGTGAACGATGCCGACATCGATGCGCTTGCCAGGCGCGACGTCTCCATCGCACACTGCCCCAAGAGCAACGCCAAGCTCGGATGCGGCATCGCGCCGCTGCCGGCATTCCTGCGAGCCGGCATCCGCGTCGGTTTCGGCACCGACAGTCCGGCCAGCAGCAACATAATGGACATGTTCGGCGAGATGCGCACCGCCATCTTCCTGCACCGGGGCGCCGCGCAGGACGCCGGGGTCCTCAGCGCTGCAGAGTGTGTGCAGCTGGCCACCCTGGGAGGCGCGAGGGCACTTGGTATGGCCGATCGCATCGGCTCACTTGAACCGGGCAAGCAGGCCGATCTCATAGCAGTGGACATGGAATACAGCCACTTCACGCCGATCCACGACCCCTACTCGTCACTGGTCTACGGGGCCAACCAGGAGGACGTCTTTTTCACCATGGTCGCCGGCCGGCCGCTTTATACCAGGAAGGTGCTTTTGACAGTCGATGATGAAGAAATCGCCGCAAAAGCGCGTGAGGTCAAAGAGAAACTCTGGCGCTGATTCGCCACTGATTCGGCGTGGTTCTGCAGGATAATTGGCTATTGAGCCGAATCTAACGTATAATTCATCCAGTATATCCACGGAAGACTCGGTTGTCCCCCGTTCCTTTTCTTGAACCCATAAGGATCAACTGCGTCTGCTACATGCAGTGCGATCCCACAATGGGCGCACAGAAAAGGAGAGTTAATTTTGTTCGAAAAACTAGGTTTGGAAGAGCGCCTGCTCAAAGGCGTTAAAGCCATGGGCTATACCGAGCCCACCCCCATCCAGGAACAGGCAATCCCCATAGCGCTCGAAGGCAAGGACATCGTCGGCTGTGCCCAGACCGGCACCGGCAAGACCGCCGCCTTCATCCTGCCGCTGCTCCAGAGGATGAGCCGCGAGCGTGGCATCAAAGCCCTTGTAGTCACCCCGACACGCGAACTGGCAGGCCAGATCGTCGATGTGGCCCGCGACTGTACTAAATTCACTGGCCAGAAAGTGACCGCTGTTTACGGCGGCGTCGGCTATCAGCCCCAGAAAGAGACGCTGCGCCGCGGAGTAGATCTGCTGGTGGCGACTCCCGGCAGGCTCCTGGATCTCCAGGGACGCGGCGACGTCGATCTGAGCAAGGTAGAGGTGCTCGTCCTGGACGAGGCCGACCGCATGCTCGACATGGGTTTCTGGCCAGACGTCAAGCGCATCATCAACCTGATGCCTTCGAAGCGCCAGAACCTGCTCTTCTCAGCGACCATGTCACACCAGGTCCTGGGAGTTGTCGGTTCCACACTGAATAATCCCGTCCGCATCGACGTGGCGCCGAGCGCCACACCGATCGAGGCGATCGAGCAGACGGTCTATCCCGTCGGCAGCACTCAGAAAGGCGACCTGCTGGTACGCCTGCTTGAGGAGCGCGACCTGGACCGCGTACTGGTCTTCACGCGCACGAAGCACCGCGCTGACCGCGTCTGCCGCACCCTGTCCCGCAAGGGCATCAAGGGCGTGGCCATCCACTCCAACCGCACCCAGTCCCAGCGCCAGCAGGCCCTGGACGGCTTTAAGAACGGCAAGTACAGAGTTCTTGTGGCGACCGATATCGTCGCCCGCGGCATCGATGTGGACAACATCTCACATGTGATCAACTTCGACCTGCCCAACAAGGCCGAGGACTACGTCCACCGCATCGGCCGCACTGCCAGAGCCGGCAACGACGGCTACGCCCTCAGCTTCCTCTCCTCTGAAGAGACTTCTTCACTGCGGGAGATCGAAGGGCTGATCGGAACGACTCTGCCCTGCGAGGATGTCGACGGTTTCGACTATGACTACCGCGTAGTGCCCAGCCCCGACCGCCTGGCTACCAAGCCCCGGAAGAAGCTGGTCTACAACGGTGGCGCCCTCTCCGGCAAGCGCAAGCGCGGTCGCAAGCGTCCCGCCCGCAGCATGGCCGGCGCCCGCTAAAGACAGCGACCGACGCCCGCTAAGGCGGACGATGGCGAAAGACAGAAATGATCAAGGGGCCCTTCGGGGCCTCTTTTTTTCGTTACTTTCGAATCATGCCGCCGATGGATCGTCCTGCATGATGCCAAAGACGTTACCTTCGGTATCCATGCAGTAAGCGTTGTAGCCGATCCCGGGTATCGTCATCTTTTCGGTCAAGGCCGATCCGCCGGCCGACTTCACTTTTTCGAGGAATTCGTCCACTGAGGTAACCGCGATGGTGTTCACGGTCGTGAGGTTCTCGTTGCGGTGCATGATGGCGCCATTAATGCCTGGCTCTCCATCAGGTCCCGTGGTGGCCAGCCAGTAGGGCATCGGCCCGCCCCAGTTCACGATCTCCCAGCCAAAGGCGCTCCGATAGAATTCAGCGGCACGCTCTGGCTCATCAGCGTTTATCTCGAAGTGGATTACTCGCGGCATGTTAGGCCTCCAGATTGAATAGTCATTGATTCACCAGCTTACGCAACCTGTTATCCGTTGTGGGATTTCTTAAAACCCTGGAGATCGTAATTTGCCGCGAATTTCGATTTCTATGCGCGCCGCCCCTCATCCGCTATAATGTTCCGGGCTCAACTTCCCGACACAGCCCACTGCCTATGTTGATGGACCGCAAAAGAATAAATAGATGGGCAAAATGGTTCGCCATAATCCTGGCGGCCACTTTCGCCCTTGGCACCGTCTTCCTCGGTGTTGGTTCGTCGACCGGCAATATCTTCTCGGGATGCGACAAGAGCTCGCCTGACTCGATTAATTCATCAAGCTCTTTCGAGGACAGGGAGGCATACTACAAGTCCCAGATCGATCAGAATCCGCTGGACACGGATTCCATGATGGCTCTGGCCAATCTCTACGCGGATGCAAGCGTGAACCGCTTTGATGACGCCATCATCTATTACAACAAGGCTCTGGTCATCACCCCGAACAATGCCGCCACGATTGTGCTGATCGGCAAGGCCAACATGAACAAGGGCGACTTCGAGGCGGCGGTCAAGGCGCTGACCTCTGCAACACAGGTAGCCCCCGCGGACGCCTACAATTTCTTCCTGCTCGGCCAGGCGGCAAAGGCAGCTGGCCAGAACCAGACGGCGATCCTCGCCTGGAGCAAATATCTGGAGTTGAACCCGAACGATCCCAACGCTCAGCTGATCAAGGACGAAATAGCCAAGCTGGCGACATTGCCTGCAGTAACACCACAGGAGACTACGACTGTACCTGGCAGCCCGGGGACGACCGCACCGGTCTCACCGACACCGGTGTCACCCTTGCCGACGGGAACGCCCTAACCGCTGTCCGTTTTCAGCGGTTTTCCCGCTGTCCAGTTAACCGCTCATTGCCACTTTTTGATGCGGTCTTACCGCCTTCACTTTCCAGTTGCCCGGGTCCATTAATCGACATTTCCTTCCGTTGTGTGCTATAAACCTTCCTTGTCCACGGTCGATAGCATGACTGATTTTTGCGGATTGCGACTATAAAGGACTGTTTCCGGTTAGATGCTACATATATAACCGGGCAAAGATTCGGCAAGTCGGCCGCGAACAACGGGCCGACAGCGCCATAAAAAAGGCAACATAAACAAATGAACGCAGAGGCATCGATTTGATACTGATAATCACGGAAAAAGATACAGCGGCGAAGAAGATCGCCTCGATCCTGGCGGATGGCAAGGTGGCCGCCAGCTCCTATCAGAAGATCCCCATCTATTCGTTCAAGGCGGATTCGCAGGAATATACCTGCGTGGGTCTGAAAGGCCATATCGTCCAGCTGGAGTATCCCGAGGAATTCTCGGACTGGCGCAAGGTTGAGCCCAGAGAGCTCATCGACGCCGAGCTGATCAAGTCGCCTTCGGCCAAATCCGTCGTCAACGCCCTGAAGAAGACGGCAAAGGACGCGGACAGGGTCATAATCGCGACTGACTTCGACCGTGAAGGCGAGCTTATCGGCCTGGAGGCGCTAGAGCAGACCGTCGAATCGAACCCGAAACTCTCGCAGGGTGTGACCCGGGCGCGTTATTCGGCCCTGACCCCGGAAGAGATCAACCGGGCATTCGCCGAGACCACCGAGCTTTCCATCCCTCTGGCACAGGCCGGCGAGGCCCGCCAGGACATCGACCTCATATGGGGCGCCACGCTGACCAGGTTCATATCGCTGGCCACCTCGCGCCTCGGCAACCAGTTCCTTTCCGTGGGCAGGGTGCAGAGCCCGACGCTGGCGCTGATCGTCGAGCGTGAGCTGGAACGCCGCGCTTTCGACCCGGTGCCATACTGGCAGATATTCGCGGAGGTCAATTCTTCACAGGGCGCCTTTACCGCCCAGCACAAGACCGACCGTTTTCTGGATAAAAACGAGTCTGACGCCGCGCTGGCCAAGGCTGGCGCAGTCTCGACTGGCAAGGTCACTTCGGTCAAATCCACCCA
>JAUSDE010000027.1 GCA_030650885.1 Thermoleophilia bacterium | reverse complement strand
TCGATAATGCGGTGGGCACGAAGGGCAAGCTGAAGGACTATCAGGTGCATTCCGTCACCGAGGGCAAGGATTCCCTCGGAGAGGTGCGCGTGGTTGTGGAAGTGGAAGGCAAGGCGTACGCGGGCACGGCGCTCTCCATCGATGTGGTGGAGGCCAGCGCAAAAGCCTATGTCCGTGCGCTCAATAATGCATTTCGAGCCGGGGCGGTGGAATAGATGGCAGGACCAATGACTATCACGGAAAAAATACTGGCCCGCGCCTGCGGCCAGGAAAGCGTGCAGCCGGGCGATTTCGTCAATGCGCGGCTGGACCTGGCGCTGGCTAACGACATCACGGCGCCGCTGGCCATCAAGGAGTTCGAGGCTGCGGGGATGACCAGGGTCTGGGATCCGGAGAAGGTCGTGCTGGTCTGCGACCATTTCGTTCCCAACAAGGACATCAAGTCGGCCGAACAGGCCATGCTGGTGCGGGAGTTCGCTCGCAGGCAGGGCCTGGCCAATTTCTTCGATGTGGGGCGAATGGGCATCGAGCACGTGATCCTGCCGGAGAAGGGGCTGGTAGTGCCCGGTGACGTGGTCATCGGCGCCGATTCACACACCTGCACTTACGGGGCGCTGGGAGCATTCGCCACCGGAGTCGGCAGTACCGACCTGGCCGCTGGCATGGCCACCGGAGAGGTCTGGCTGAGGGTTCCCGAGACGATCCGGTTCAACTATGAGGGAGAGCCCGGACGTTACGTGACCGGCAAGGATTACATTCTGTATACGATCGGGCTGACCGGAGTCGACGGCGCCCTGTATGAGGCCATGGAGTTCGGTGGCGGCGCCATCAGGGCGTTGTCCATGGACGGCCGTTTCACCATGTGCAACATGGCTATTGAGGCCGGCGGAAAGAACGGCATAATCGAACCGGACGCGATCACTGAGGAATACTGCCGGGGCCGAGCGTTGCGAGAACCGGTGATGATGAAGAGCGATGCTGGCGCGGAATATGCGCGCGTGATAGATATCGATGTGAGTTCGATCGAGCTGCAGGTAGCCAGACCGCACCTGCCGTCGAACACTGTGCCGGCTACCGAGCTGTCGGAGCTGAAGATCGACCAGGTCGTCATCGGTTCGTGCACAAACGGGCGTATCGAAGACCTGCGCATGGCGGCGGAGGTGCTGAAGGGCAGCAAGGTGCATCCTGACGTACGCACCCTGATCTTTCCGGGAAGCCAGCTGGTTTATCAGCAGGCCATGAAGGAAGGGCTGATAGATATATTCATCGAAGCCGAGGTAGCCGTGAGCACGCCGACGTGCGGTCCCTGCCTGGGAGGGCATATGGGCATCCTGGCCGCCGGCGAGCGCTGTATCTCCACCACCAACCGTAACTTCGTTGGCCGCATGGGCCACACGGAGAGTGAAGTGTACCTGGCCGGGCCGTACGTGGCCGCGGCAACGGCGATAGCCGGCACGATCGCGGTTCCCGAGGAGGTGCTGGCATGATATATGAAGCAGGAGCAGGTAGAGGTGCTGGCATGATATATGAAGCCAGAAAGTACGTTGAGGAGGTGCCGGCATGATATTCGAGGGCACAGCGTTCAAGTATGGGCGTGATGTCGACACCGATGTCATAATCCCGGCGCGTTATCTGAACACTCACGATCCAGACGAGCTGGCCGCCCATTGTATGGAGGATATCGACAAGGAATTCGTGGACCGCGTGCAGCCGGGTGACATCATCGTGGCCGAGGAGAACTTCGGTTGTGGCTCCTCGCGGGAACAGGCTCCGGTAGCGATCAAGGCCGCGGGTGTGTCCTGCGTGGTGGCGGCGTCTTTTGCGCGCATCTTCTATCGAAACGCCATAAACATCGGGCTGCCGATCCTGGTCTGTCCGGAAGCTGCGGGCGATGTTCAAAGCGGAGACCGGCTGAGTGTCGATCTGGACAAGGGCGAGGTTGTTAACCTGACCAGGGACAAGGTCTATCAGGCGGATCGCTTCCCTGATTTCATGCAGGAGATTGTGGCGGCCGGTGGTCTGATGGCACATGTCAAAAAACGAACGCAAAGCGGAGGAGAGAATGCATAACATAGCTGTCATGCCCGGCGATGGTACCGGGCCGGAGGTTGTACTTGAAGGTTTGAAGGTGCTCAAGGCCGCGGCCGAGCGCTATGGCTTCGAATATGAGACCACGGATTATGATTTTGGTGGAGACCGTTACCTGAAGACTGGCGAGACGCTGCCGGATTCGGCGGTCGACGAGCTGAAGGGCCACGACGCCATTTTCCTGGGCGCTATCGGGCATCCCGACGTCAAGCCGGGCATCCTGGAGCAGGGCATCCTGCTGAAGGCCCGATTCGAACTGGACCAGTACATCAACCTGCGGCCGGTGAAGCTCTTTCCGGGAGTGGAAACACCGGTCAAGGACAAGGGTCCTGAGGATATCGATTTTGTGGTCGTGCGCGAGAACACCGAAGGCCTCTATGTGGGCGCCGGCGGTTTCCTAAAAAAGGGAAAGCCGGACGAGGTGGCGATCCAGGAGAGCATCAACACCCGCAAGGGTGTGGAGCGGTGCATCCGGTATGCTTTCGACTATTGCCAGAGGCGAGGCAAGGAGAACAAGCTGACCATGTGCGGCAAGACCAACGTGCTCAATTACTCCCAGGACCTGTGGATGCGGACTTTTAACGAGACGGCGCCGGATTATCCGGAAATAACCACCGATTACGCTCACGTGGACGCCATCTGCATGTGGTTCATCAAGAACCCGGAGTGGTTCGATGTCATCGTCACCGATAACATCTTCGGCGATATCATCACGGACCTGGGCGCCATGATCCAGGGCGGCATGGGCATCGCCGCCGGCGGCAACATCAACCCCGACGGGGTTTCCATGTTCGAGCCCATCGGTGGTTCGGCTCCCAAGTACACGGGCCAGAACGTCATCAATCCGCTGGCCGCCATTGGCGCCGTGCAGATGATGCTGGAGTTTCTGGGAGAGAACGAGGCCGGGGCGGCGGTTGAGGCAGCCATCTCTGATGTGACCGCCAACAAGCTCAAGAGCCTGGCTGTGGGCAAGACCGGCTTTTCCACCACGGAGATCGGTGACCTGGTGGCGGA
>JAUSDE010000020.1 GCA_030650885.1 Thermoleophilia bacterium | reverse complement strand
GACATCATCCTGGCAGTGGATGGTCATCCGGCGGACAGCATGACCGAGGAAGAGACATCGGGGCTCATCCGTGGGCCTGAAGGCACAACAGTCGTGCTGAAAGTGCTCCGTGGTGCTGAGGAACTGGAGTTCCCCATGGTGCGGCGCGCGATTGAGCTTCCGATCATCAGCGAGGAAATGATCGAACGCGATGGCAGGAAGATCGGCTATGTGCGGCTGGACCAGTTCTCACTGGACGCCGGCATCAAGCTTAAAGCTGCAGTGGACAGCCTGATTGCCCAGGGAGCCCAGGGCATCGTGCTCGACCTGCGGAACAACGGCGGCGGCTTGCTGGACGAATCGATCAATGTATCAAGTGTCTTCATCCAGAACGGCACTATCGTCTCGGTGGTCGGCCGCGACGGCGACAGCCAGACTTACGAAGCGCGCGGCGAAGCAAATGAGAATATCCCCATTGTGGTCCTGATCAACGGTTTTACCGCCAGCGCCTCGGAAATCGTCGCGGGCGCTGTCAAGGACGACGCCCGGGGCAAGCTGATCGGCGAGAAGACTTTCGGCAAGGGCGTGGTACAGAATATCGTGCCGCTCAGCAATGGCGGCGGACTCAAATACACCTCGGCCAGCTATTACACTCCCCTGGGCATCGACATCAACAAGATCGGCATCGAGCCTGACATTCCCGCCGTGGACGATCCTGCGACTCCCGAGGACGAGGTCCTGGAGCAGGGTCTGGCCGAGCTGGCCCGCTGACCCTGGCCCGCGCCCGGGAAACCCGTCCGACTGGACCCCTCGTTGCCGTACTCTCGAAGCACGGCAAGATCTATCGCGCCGAACCACTCTTTGGCGACCTCAAAACCGATATGTTCGTGGGGCGCAAGGCTCTGAACGGCGCGCGCCCCGGTGAGCTGGTGGTGTTGAGGCCGGATGGCCGCGGCCGCGGCGAGGTTGTGAGGCGGCTGGGCAAGGCCGACTCACTTTCAGCCCTGATGGAGGCGATCCTGACTTTTTACCAGGTGCCGCGTGCTTTCTCACCGAAGGCACAGGCCGAGGCTGATGAGCAGGCGGCACTTTCTGGTCAGGAGGACTCTGGCCGCGGTGATCTTACAGGGCTGGTTTCCTTCACCATCGACCCCGACGAGGCAAAGGATTTCGACGACGCCATCTCGCTGGTCGATGGCCCGGGCGCCGGGGAGGTCACCCTGTATGTGCACATTGCCGACGTCAGCTACTTCGTTCAGCCGGGCTCAGCGCTCGACCGCGAGGCGGAGAGCAAGGCCTGCAGCGTCTACATGCCCGTGGCTGTTGAGCCGATGCTGCCGCCGAAACTTTCCAGCGACGCCTGCAGCCTTCGCGCAGGCCACGACCGCAAATGCGTGACCGTGGAAATGGTGTTCGATTGGGATGGCCGAGAGGATGCTGATCAGGCGCAGGGCGAATCCGCGTCCAAAAAATCGGGGCAAGGGGTGCAGGCGGATGCCGATCCCGGATCCAGGCAGCTACTCCCTAAAAAAGTCCGATTCTTCCGCAGCCTGATCCATAGCCGTCGCCGTCTGACATATAACGAGGTTGATGACTTTTTCGAGGGTGTTGCCGAACTGAGCGAGCCGGGTGAGCTGCTCAAGCCGGGCCGCGATGATATCGACGCCGCCGGGCTAGGGGAGTTGCTGGTCCGCTGTCGCCGGCTCGCCGGCGACCTGCGCGAGGCCCGCCATGCACGCGGCGCCCTTTCCATACAGACCTTCGAGCCCGAGTTCCGCCTGGCCGACGATGGCGGAGTGATCGGCGTTCGCCCGCGCCCCACGTCGGAATCCCATGCGCTTATCGAGGAATTCATGATCGCTGCCAACGAGGCGGTGGCGCGCTTCCTGGAGCATCGCCGCGGCAACTGTATCTACCGGGTGCACGAGCAGCCCGATGCCACGGCGGTCGATTCCCTTTTTGACCTGCTGGAAGATCTGGGCGTGCCGGTGCCGCACTTCTCACTGGCCGGGGGCACGCCCGAGAGAGCCGGTGAAGCCATCCGTGGCCTGCTGCGCTCGCTGCCGCAGGTGCTCAGCGAGACACAGCGGAACCGTTCGGTTTTCGGTGAGATCGTGCTGCGCTCTCTCAAGCAGGCCCGCTATCTGGAGGATAACCTGGGCCATTTCGGCCTGGCGTCAGAGGCCTATTTGCACTTCACTTCGCCGATCCGGCGCTATCCGGACCTGGTCGTTCACCGGGCGCTACTGCGCGAGCTTCACCTGGAAGACTTCAGCTGCAGCCGGCTGGAGCTTTCCGAAGTCGCACTGACCAGCTCCGAGAACGAACGCCGCGCCGCGCTGGTAGAGCGAACCGCCGACGACATCGTCCTCGCCTTCCTGCTCGACCGGCTGCTATTTGAGGAGGGATGGGACAAGGTCTTCGAGGGTGAGATCGTCAGCATTATCCCATCGGGGCTATTTGTGCGCTTCGAGGAATGCTACGAAGGATATGTACCAGCGCGGCATTTGCGCGGCGATTACTACGCGATCAGCGACACCGGCGGCGCGCTCATCGGGCGGCGTTCAGGCCGTCCCTTCCGCCTGGGGGATCGCCTTACCATCAGGGTTGTGCGGATCGACAAGCTCAGAGGGAAAGTGGAGCTGGAGCCGGCGCGATAGGTCTATGGGTCAAAACCGCTCGCCCCTTCCGGGGGCTTCAATGGATATAATCATCGTATGTCAATGACTGGCACCAAACCCATCGCTACCAACCGCAAGGCCTACCACGACTATTTCATCGAGGATAAATTCGAGGCGGGCATCGAGCTAAAGGGCACCGAAGTGAAATCGCTGCGGGCCGGTCTCGCCAATCTGAAGGACAGCTACTGTACCATCAACGACGAGGAAGCCTTCATCGTCGGACTGCATATCAGCCCTTACGAACAGGGCAATATCCATAACGTTGACCCGGACCGCACCCGCAAGCTGCTCCTGCACAAACGCGAGATCCGCTCGCTCATCGGCAAGACCCAGGAAAAAGGCCTGACCCTTATCCCCACGAAGCTGTATTTTCGCAATAGGCGGGTCAAACTCGAATTCGGCCTGGCCAAGGGCAAGCAGTTGCACGACAAGCGTCGTTCGCTTGCTGACAAGGACGCGAAGCGTGAGATCGAGCGGGGGTTCAGGGAGCGCCAGAAAGGCGACGCCTGATATGGCTTCAAAATATGAAGGAACTCCGGCGAGGCGGTTCCTGTTTATTTTTCTTGGAGCACCGCTGCTCGCCTTCGGCCTGATAATACTATTGGGCGCTTTTGCAAGATTAGTCACAGACAGCTTCACCCTGCCCACTTCAAGTTATCTGGCGGCGATAGTCTTTGGCGGATTGCTGCCTGTCGCGATAGGACTACTCCTGATAATCCAGGGCTTAAAAAAGCGAACCTGAAGGAGCTAAGATGGCTGTTTTCTGGACTGTGATGTTTATTCTCTCGCTGGGGCTGCTCGTGACAGGACTCATTAAACCGTCTATATTTGCAGGGGTGTTCGGAGCCGGGTTTACGAGGAAATGGGCCGGACTGGTATTCGGCGGCATCTTCCTGGTCGTGGTGATACTTGGAGCCGTTTTCCCCGCGAAAAAATAGGTAAACAACTCTGATGCGGCTGTCTCAAGCCGCGAGCCCAACGTTTCATTTTTTACTACCCCCATTACTTGTTGATGCCGCCTATCGGCGTGCCGTCACAGGCTGCAGGCCAAATCTCCAAATTTTGCAGGGAACCTTCCAAGCTGACACCCACAAAAAATGGTTGATAATTCCTATGTAGATATTTTGAAATCGGACGATAAAGAGACCGCTTAACTGTTGCATTCGTGAACGAACGAATTTGGGTTTTTTCAGTTTGGTTCATGGGTGTTTCGGGCAGCAGCCAGCGAATTCGAGACATAGGGAGAGGGCAATGCGGATTAAACTGAACAAATGCGGACAATCAGGGACGAGAATGTTGGTGGTTATGGCGGCAGTCCTGCTGCTGACGGGAACAATGACTGCCGTGGCCTATGCGTCCACGGATCCGACAAATATCACGATTGCAGGAGGCACTCTCAATATCTCGTCCATGACCGTGGGCGATTTTGCGGGCGTCACGCTGAGCGGTTCGGCTACTAACGATACAGCGACCATGACTCCCTTTACGATGACCGACGCACGCGGTCTCGGATCCGGCTGGAACGTCACAGTCCAGGCGACACAGTTCTCTGAATACAGTGGCGGCTATGTGCCCAGTGGCAGGACCCTGGCAGTATCCTCGTTGTCAATGCCGCAGCCGACAGTCGCAGCTAACGGGACAAGTTCCGGAGTTCCAACGATCACATCCGGCCCATTTATCATCGATTCGGGCAGCGCCGTGAAGATCGCCTCGGCCGCAACAGATAACGGCATGGGCGCTTATAATTTCACACAGGGCGGGAGCTTGACCCTGAGCATCCCCGCGAATGCATATGCCGCTTCATACCGCAGTGAGGTCACGGTATCAGCCGTGAGCGGGCCTTAGAAAAGCACAAATAAACAAAAAAGATGTGAAAACAGGAAAGCCCGGAGAACATATCCGGGCTTTCCTTACAGGTTGTTGTTAATCCCTTCCACAAGCCGTCAGCTATTATTTGGTACGTGAACCTATAACGGCGAGCCGGATATCGTAGGCGGCAACCGCTTTTCTTCCTCCCTCCGGCGCTTGCGCAGGTACAATACAGTGAACAGCCCGATTAGAGCCAGCACGGCGGCAAGCAGCCCAGCGAAAAGATATCGGGAATTTCCAGAAGCGCCTTCGCGCTCTGCTTCCTGAGCCTTGAGTCCGGACCCTACGGCAAATGATCCCCACCACTCTGCAGTGAACTGGTCGTATTGAATCAATATATGGTTGGGGTAAGTATTCTCTTCGGGATTATCCATCCACTTGATGGGGTAGGCGATCGAGGTTCCCGGCACAAAGGTATCCAGGGCAAAGTCGCGATGAAAGTCGTTCCCGGTCAATTCGATGAAACCGTCACCCCTGGTCAGCCGCCTGCCCTGGTTTGATATTAAAATCTCGAGATAGACGCCATCCGGCCTGACTACCGGCTTGACATCAGTAATGACAATCAGCGGCTCGGCTGGTCCCGGTACAACAACATGAACGGATAGAACCCTTCGCATCTGCGTGTCGATAACGGCAGACTGGCCTCCTGCCCCCGGCTCTCCCGCGTTCTCTGCTCGCGGCAGCCAGACGGCGATCCCGCCGATATGGTCACCAACAGACGCCGTGGGGGGAACCGTGACAGTCAAAGGGACATTTTTTGTCTCGCGCGGGGCGAGGTCTATCTCGCTGGCCGGCAGGGATGTCCAGGTGCCGACATTTTTTACCGGCTCGGCCGGCAGTCCGTACGAGATTCCACCGTATGGTCCTGTCGTCGCGTCGACGGACTGTATTCGAAGCCTGATTGGAGCGTCGGAGTCATTTCTCAACCGCAGTGTTTCCGTGACAGTTGTTCCGGAACTCGAATTGATTACAAAATATCCTGTCTTGTATGAGGTGCTATCCGGCGCCGGATCGGCTGAAAATGGCATATCGGTTGATTGTGCCAGGCTAAGATCAGCCTGGGTTGCCGCCCAGACAAGACAAACAGCCAGAAACAGAAAACAGATTTTAAGGCGTATTCGAAACATTGGCATCCTCTCACCCTTGCGTTGTACGATGGACGATTTTATGGCCCGCTCACTATCGAGATGGTGACTTCGCTGCGGTATGAGGTGGAATAGGCGCTTGCCGGGATGCTCAACGTCAGGCCAGCGGGGTCTTGCGTGAAGTCATAAACACCCTTGCCATTGTTTGCGGCGGCGGAGGCTATTTTCACAGCGCTGCCGGAATCGATGATATGTGGTCCAGTTGTTATCGCTGGCACCGGAGAACTGGTTCCATTGGCTGCGACTGTCGGCTGTGGCATAGACAGCGATGACAGCGACAGGATCCTGCCACTGGGAACATAACCGCCACTATATTCAGCAAACTGCGATGCCTGCACAGTGACGTTCCAGCCAGCGCCGGTACCGCGAGCGTCAGTCACGGTGAACGGGGTCATCGTTGCGGTATCAGTCGTAGCTGATCCGCTCAATGTCACGCCAGAAAAATCGCCCACAGTCATGGCAGACATACTCAACGTCTCCGCATATATGGTGCTCGCGGCTGTTCCGTATTCGTCACCGGCGCTGTCATTGGGTGATGAATCCGGGTCGTACTGATTGACGGCTGCCACCTGGGCGGCGTTGGTTTTTGTGGTGCCGCCAGTGCCAGTGTTTGGAGTGGCGGTTATATTCAGTGTTGCAGAACTGGAGGCGGCCAGGCTGCCTACCGTCCAGCGCCCGGTTCCGGAGTTATAGGCAGCACCCAGATCGTTGGAGACATAGGTCATGCCAATCGGCAGAATGTCGGTTACCACAAGACCGGTGGCGCCGTTTGGCCCGCCGTTGCTTACGGTTATCGTATAGATTAAATCGTTGCCCGCGATCGCCGGAGTGCTGCTGACGGTCTTGGCAATCGAGAGGTCGGCCATCGTCGAAAGGGAGATCATATCCGTATAAAAATAGTGGCTTGAAGTCCCCGAGCTGGTGTGGTTCACCCTTATTCTGGCAGTAAGGTTTGGAGCCGTACCGGTAAAATAATTTGACAGAGTACCGGGTATGGCCCAGGCGAAATTGTAATCCGTAGACGAGTTTCCAAAATCTTTAGTCGCCGAACGAACATTAGTCCAGGACGAGGTACTGTAGTTATAAATTTGAAGCTCGACCGCATGAGTTGAATTGCCCTGGTATCTGCCGGTAAACATGATGCTGTTCTGAATCGCGGGAATGTTGTTTGTGAATGTGTATGTGATCTGGAAAGAGCCGGTTTCCTGAACGATGAGATAAGTGCCGTTCACCGATTGGACAGAGGAGTAAGTACCGCTGGTGATCGTACCGTTGGAGACGCTGACGGAAGTGGGAAAATAATCAGTGGCAAATGCCGGCGACGAGAATAGAGTGACCGTTAAAGATATGCCAAGGAATAAGATCAGCAGCGATGCCGCGGAAAACTTTTGAGATCTGCATCTTTGATCTCGCCGGTTTTCCGTGGCTGGCAGGTCAGACATATTCACCTTGAATTAAACCCCCGGCCAATAAAAATATTTAACCTGTCAAATCACACAGTCTTCCGGCTTATGTTTCTTTAACCGCGTTGCATTTCCTCTTTGAGGTACGCGATCATATTGTACCCGGTCCGGTTGAAATGAGATCATGCTATAAGGTGAATACAATGCCTTTCTGGCCTTGTGGAAACATCTGGCGGCGCATGCGGGTATACTAATAAGTGGACGCGAGATCCATATTATCCATCACGATTTGCAGCCGGCATAAGCGCGGCGCACTACCCTCTTTACGTGGGGGCGACCTGGTTTCGACGGGGTCAATCTGGATGGGAGCAGCAAGCCGAGCTTCCGGCGGGCTCGTTAAACTGCCGGAAAACTAACTTAAACGCAGACGATAATCTCGCGTTAGCCGCTTAATTGCGGCTCGTCGTTCCCGCTAAGTCCACGAGCGGGGTAACGGCGTCAACTAGTGGACTCAACCGCCGCGGTTGTCTCTCGCCGCGGTTGGGAAACCTTAGAGAGGCTGGCGGACCGGATCCTGCCTTCGTGGAGCCGGAACGTGAGAACCAAAAGCGAAGGCTAAGCTTGTAGATACTCCCTTTTGGATGGCTTCGGACGCGGGTTCGATTCCCGCCGCCTCCACCAAACGCTTGTTACCCGAACTTTGCTCGAACAGAGCGCCAAAAAGTTCGGTGTAATCCTTGTCGATGATTTTCTTGTCTTTTACATAGATCTTTTCAAAAACGGCTTGGTTAAAGAGCCGTTTGTATTTGTCGCTGCAACCCTTGTAAGCCTCAGCACAGCACGACGCTAATTCAGCCGCCCGGGTTAGAATCCCGGTGTAATATTCCAACTGGGTTGTTATCACTTTCAGTCTGTTCTCCGACACAGCCATTTCGGAAACTATCCTGTCCTGCTCGATTTTCAGAACGTCCATGGGAACAGCGCCAGCGTAATAGGCTTTGACGATCTTCAGCTTCTCTACGTTCAGCCTGGACATTTTCTTGAGGATAAACTGCTCTTCCATCGCCTGATGTTCCTGCCGTGAAACCAGCTCATCCCGGGAATCCTTGACCAGTCTTTCAATGCTATCTTTGGGGAGCTGAATTTCCTCATAAAGTTCTTGAATCTGTTTCTCGATGTCAGTGGCCAGTACGTGCTTTGTATGGGTGCAGCCTCTACCTTTTTTAGTCCCCAGGCAGTAAAAATATTTGTATTTGCCCTTGGCTTTGACGATGGAAAGCCGCGAGCCGCATTCGCCACAGAAAAGGGTTCCTTTGAGGAAGTGAGGATGCTTCCTTATTCTCTCCCCGGCGAAGTTTCTCATCGTGGTCACTTCCTGAACCTTTTCAAAGGTTTCCTTGTCTATCAGCGGTTCGTGATTGCCCTTCGCCTGGACGCCACTCCAATTGATAATGCCAATAAAGAAGGGATTGGCTAGGACGCGGTTCACGGTCGAAATCGTGAGGGGCTTATTCTCGTCCTTTTGGCTTCTGATCCCTTTGTCAAAGAGAAAATCGCGGATATCTTCCAGCGAATAATTGCCTGTCGAATAAAGCTCGAAGGCTTCTTTCACGTGAGGCCCAGCTGCGGGATCGATTATCACTTTCGCAATTTCTCTTTTGCCTTCGCGGACGTTCTTGTAGCCGACGGGAGCTTGATGAGGCCAGCCGCCCTGTTTCACCTTCTGCTCCATGCCTTTCTTGATCTCAGTAGCCAGATTGGCGGAGTAGAACTCGGCCATGAGTGCGTGTATGCCTTCCACGAACCTTCCTGAGGCGCTATCCTCAATGTTTTCAACCACAGAGACCAGTTGCGCGTTGGCTCGCTTCAAAACAGCCTTGATAGCCACGTGATCTTCCATATTCCGGGCAAGGCGATCGATTTTGTGGACGACAATTGCGTTTACGTCCTTGTCCTTCTTAATACGGGAAAGCATTAACTGAAGACTAGGCCGGTGGGCGCTCCTGGCCGATTCACCCCGATCAGCGTACTCATCAATAAATTTCCAGCCCTTTTCCTCGATAAGCTTGAGACAGGCTTCCCGCTGGGCAGCAATAGAGTAGCCCTCTTTTTCGTCAGTTTGGGCCTGCTCTTTGTTTGATACTCTTAAATAAATGACACAGTTCATTTCTTTTTCCTCTGGGCTTCTCTGGCTTTCATCACGGCTTCATAAGCTCGAATTAGAGACGCCTTCTCTTCGGCGTTCATGTTCGGAACTTCCTTAAACATCATCGTGAAGCCGGGATCAGTAAGTCCCAGGCGTTCCAGCTCAGCGTCCTGTTTTAAATCTTCAACCTCTTCCCAGGTCAGGCCCATAATGTCAGCCCAAGCTTTGAGTTTGTCATCAGAGGGGAGGAAGCGGCCCCTTTCGGCGTCGGAGATATAGCTGTTTGAACCGACACTGAGTCGTTCAGCCAGGTCTTCCTGGCTGATGCCTTTTTCCAGTCGGATCTGCTTCATTTTCTTGCCGAAGTGAATGTGTTTTTTCTTTTCCATCGCTTTTATGACGATACAACAGCATCAAATGCGAGTCAATGGTTTTATCAAAACCATCTATTTATCCACAATAAGCATTATTTTGTACACTTGAAATATCGTAAGTATACCGATATTATTGATTCATCTTCGGCTTATGCCCTTTATTTTTGGCCTAGCATATCGAAGATTTAGCGATATTTAATAGGTTCAGAGAGGCAAAAATGAGCGCCGCCCACACCAAAGAGTTTGATTCGGAAAAGGTCAGATACCAGATGAAAAAACTGGTGGCTGCCTTTTTGGGTGCAGCCGAGGAATCGATCATGGCCGAGAAGGCCGCCGCTGAAAAAGCCAAGTCCCAGTCTTCCCACACCAAATCCACCGCCCATCCGCAAGGAAGCGCCTCTTAAAACGCCTATTAATCTCTGGTTTAATACCTGATTTTAAGACCCAAAACCTTGAAAAACATTAAAACCACCAGGGGGAAATTAACTGAATTTGCGGGGCATTTAGCCCACTTAAATCCAGCGCCGTCTGTCTTCGTTTGGAAGGCACAAACGAAGCCCGACTTCCCGCCCCTCGACTTGCAGTTTCCCTCGTTCCTTCGTCTCGTCGGCGAGGCGCGGGAAGTCTGGCTTATCAGCCAGACGGCGCTTCCTTCGGTCGCTTAATTTCCCCTGGTTTAAATACGGAAAGACAAAAGATGAAAACAGCAAGAAGAAACAATCGAATATCGCCAATGGTTCTGACAGCCCGAGATGTATCTATCATCCTCAGCGTTTACGAGAACCGCTTTTTGAGACGCGATCAGATCCAACGGCTCCACTTTGCCAATGCCTCGCGGATTGCCTGCAACATGAGGATCAAGAAACTCTATGAGCATAAGTTCCTGGACAGGCTCGTTAAGCCTGTTGCCGTTGGCACTCATCAGCTAGTTTACGCCCTCGACAAGCGAGGGGCTGACGTGACGGCAGACGCATTGAAAATTGACCGGCATAAGGTCAGATGGAACCGTGCCAATAACCGCGTCGAGTTTCTTTTTCTGGAACACACACTCGGAGTTTCTGAAATCAGAGTTTGCCTCGACGTGGCACTATCCGGAAGACGAGAAGAGCTTCTTTTCTACCAGAGAGGCGACAAGTCGCATCTGAGGCGCATTTCCGTGACGGGGAGCAAGAAGAAGTATTTCGTGGTGGCTCCTGACGCCTTCTTTGGGATTCAGACCGGCAGGGGTAAATACATCTTTTTCGTGGAGGTGGATTTAGGGACAGAAACGCTGTCGAGATTTGCCGAGAAGGTGACCGCGTATAAGAGATATTGGAAATCCGGCCAGTATAAAGAGGAATACGGTTTTAACAACTTTCGCGTCCTAACGGTCTGCGAAAGTGAAAGACGCCTGGCTAACTTGATCCAGGCAACAGGGAAAGTGGGGGGAAGGCAGATGTTCTTGTTCACGACCTTCTCAGCAATTCAGAGTACCGGCCCCCTTGGAAGCGTTTGGCTTTCACCCTTCATTGATTTACCAACTTCATTGTTGGAATAGCCCGAAAGGGCAAGAGCTTTCAGGGCGAGATTCCCAAAAGGACGAAGCTCTTTTCCGTAAAACTTACCACGCACCTTGAACATTAGTAGGTATTGCCCCTTACATGGCTGCGGAAGGTCCGGCTCAGGCTGCGGGTAAGCGCCCCTGAGCCGGGCTGAAAGCTCAAAGTACCTTCCACCACCATCAGCTTCATCCCATCTGATTGCGTGTCCCAAAACCCTGTGCTGGCCTCTGCGTGCCCGCACACCAACCCGAGGAGGAAAAAAATGGCACCTACAATCAACGAAAGGATCTTCAAGAAGTTAGAGAGAGTCATCGGCGACCTGTCGCACGTTCCGGCTTACATGAAGTTCAAGGCTCACGGCTTCATGGATTTGAGCATAGACAAGCTCTACGGAGACGAGGAATCGGTAACTATCGCCCTGAGCCATTACTTCAAGCAGAACGGCGACATGGTACCGGACCCGGATATGGAAGTGAGGATATATCCGGAAATGAAGATGGCTGAGGCGCTGACGTATCAGGACAGCTTCGGCTACCAGCAGGTCTATCCAACATCCGACCAGGTCAATTTGAAAGCCAAGAAGGACTTAAACGTCTTTCTGAACCAGTGGCTTTCAAACATCATCGAGCAGGGCTTTGAGAGAAGTGGAGGTAAAGACGATGAGCTTTGAACTATTGAAGGTCAAGGAGATTGCGGCGGGAGAACCGATCCGGTCTCCAAGAGACGTTGCAGACTTCGTCTGCAAGAACATGGAAGAAGAAGCGCTAGTTGATCGAGAGTGCTTCTGGATTCTGCACCTTAACGCCAGAAATCAGGTGATTGAGAAGGAGCTCACAGCTATCGGCTGTGTAAACGCCTGCCTCGTGCGTCCTGCGGACGTCATGAGGAAGGCTGTCATCAACGGTACGGTGGCCATAATCGCGGTCCACAATCATCCGTCTGGCAATGCCGAACCCAGCCAGGAAGACCAGCAGTTAACTGAACGGCTCAAGAAATCATGTGAGATTTTGGGCATACAGCTACTGGATTCGGTGGTTATCGCGGCAGGTGGAAAGATCAAAAGCATCATGCGCTAAAGCGCAAATTCGGCACAGTTTCCCGAAAGGGACTGTGCCGTTATTCTTAAGTTCGTTTGTAAAACTTGCCTTATGCTAACTCAAAAGCTAGCCATTAAAGCTTCATTAATTTACCACCAAAGATCCCATTTGCCTGGAAAATAAGAACTGTTGGGATCGTTTGAGAAAGAAACCGCAAAATAATAACTCGTCATCTTTGGCGAACATATCTGATTATATCTTTCGGATAAATCCATGGCCCACTGTCCAGGAAAAGCCTGACTATTCCACACAACCTTGGTGCCTGACGGTATTAAGTTCACCTCATTAGCTTTAAACCCAGGACAGCTAGAGCTTGAGAAACTAAAAAGTATACTTACGTCCTTACCTGTATTCATTGGTTTAACATTGCCAATGTCTCTGTATGCAAATGTTCCGTGAGAAGTAGTCCATTTATTATTATTCGGATCAGGTGGCGGTGGCGGTGTAACGGTCGGTGGCGGTACTGTAGTAACAGGCGTATGTACATCTGGAACAGTGGGGGCTGATGCAGTCCCTGTGCTAGTTTGTAATTTATTGACGTCTGCTGAGTTCTGGTTTGTCTGAGTTTGGGTCTTATCTGTCTTGTCCTCTACATCACCTATTCTTTTTTCGTGGTTTTGAACCTGATCATTAAGACCATTCACATCAAACTCACTCTTAGTGGCGGTGGGTCTTGTTGCTACAATTCCAAAAGTGACTATCAGTATAAAGAGAGCGCCTGATATGGTAAAAATAACTGGCTTTTTCTTTACAAGATGTTTTAACTTTGCTTTTGTCATTCCTTACCTATATTAACTGTCTATGAACTAATATATTACATATTATCCTTTTGTCAAGTTAAAAATATGACCACTACTCTTAAATACGGCATATCTTTCGACGGCTTCCCGCGACCCCGCCGGTTATTATGGATGCTATTTAGATAATTTATGATGAATTCAACTCAACTCGCTATCGATCTTGAAAATGAACTCAAGAAGTTGGGGTTATTGCCCACCTGGGATGAGTGTCATCCCTTATGGATGCTGATCCCAAGGGAATGTTCTAAATTGCGACAGAATTTAAACTCTGCGCCGGTCACCGAGGAAATAAGTCAACGAATTGCTACTTTTTGGGATATTAGCGATAAATATCGTTTTGATCTTCTAGGCTATGAAATTGCCTGGATAGCAGATCAACTGGCTTTCGCCGCTGGCTTAGCATCGTTACATCGTCCTCACATGAAACAAACTTCAGGCTCTCCTTACAACCGACCTGTTATGTCCGACAGCCTCTTTTGGTTTTATATTGATGCGGGCCTTCGCAACGCTTCAAGTTGCTGGGAACGTGTGGGAATATTTCTTGATCTTGCATTTGGTTTAGGCTTGCGCAGCGATTGCAGCTTTCCAAAATCATTGAAGAATCTAGAAAAGAACGACCTCGTTAAAAAGTCCATACATTTTCAAAATCTTACCCGCTTCAGAGATGGAAGGTTCCAAGAGCTAGAGGCACGCAAGGGAGTCGGCGCACGACACGAGGCTACTCATGTCATTTCACCCCGTCTACGACACTGGGCGGCTGAGGTAATCGAACCTTTAATGGACGGCAAGCCATCTTTGACAACAGGCCGAGATCCAGATTACTGGATAAGATTCCTTGTCGAGCATCACGGGCTTTATCTTAATGGAGCTCAAGATGCAATTGCCCTTGTTGCAAGTAGATGAGCTTTATTGCTTGAAGCTGTATGATTAATATTTGCCACCAACGCCCTTTGTACATGTACTAAAAATAGAAATTTATCTGTCCGCTCTATCATCTATGCTTTTTGGAGATAGCAGGCTTGGAACATAACAAAATTATGTTAATTTATCAATTATACTTATATAATGGCATAAAGTTGAATAGGTAATCTCATGGCAAAAGATCAAACAAATAAAACAAAAATAGTGAACGCAGACGGCCTTGTATTTATTAAGGAGGTCGCTAAGTACTTTATGGATTTCTTAGAAACCGATTTTCATAAGCGAAGAAATCCAAAGAGAAATATCCAATTGCGCAATAAAGACAATCTCTTGATCGGTTTGAATCTGAACAAGTATGCATCTTTCAATAAGGCAATTTTAAATACTATCAACCGTGGCTTTACCTTCAAAGAAGTCAAAAAAAATGCTTACAAAGCCAGCATCCCCAAAAATTTATTAGATCTAATAAAACTACAAGTTGAAAGAATCAATAAAAAACAAATAGACGAACTTTTATCCGCGATATCAAGACAAGTCGAGAACTTAGCCACGCTACACAAGAAGGATTATGACAAAGCCCTAACCGAGTCAATTGAAAGCGCGGAGAAGATAATCAAAGAAAGCATAGCTCTGCCACTAATTTCTGATATTGAAAAGCCATTAGAGAATCTCAAGCTCAGCGATGAAAACCTAATATATCTAATGGAAGAGGAACTAACCTCTGTCTTAATCTCAATGTTAGAAAACAAAATATCGGAAGCTATACGACTAAGCATCTCAGGTAAAAAAGTGAATTTTACGTCTGAACTTAAGGCGATCTTTGACATAAAGGACGTGAAAAACGAAGTATTAAAATTCTTCGACAGTTTTCTGTTGGCTGATGTTTTTGATGAAATTGCGGAAATAGAAAGAAATAAAAATGTTCTCGATAAACAGGAATTCTATCTATATTTTTGTGACATCACATACAACAAAACCAAATACCCAATATTCTTCATTCCCTTTGAAGTAGAAAAAAGAGGAGACGCGTTAGATATTGAATTTGATTCCCAGGTTTACATCAATAAGAGAGCTCTTGAATTTATTGCACAACAATATAATGAAGAGACGGGGAAAAGAGGCAGCTTAAAGACCATCTCAGAGCGAATCATCTATCTTGCTCAACACGGAGAAGATTTTGCGAAACTGATAAATACAATTCTTCAAGAGATTTCCAACTTTTTCGAACTGGATAATAAAGTTGATATATCTAATAATTCTGCTCAGTCAGCGAAGGGTTTTTGGACCAGGATTTCTAACGCCTGCTACATATGCCTATTTGAAAAGTCTGATGAAGCTCTAGTCAATGATTATGAAGATATCCTTCAGCAAATTGATTCATCAGATAGTGTCCTTGCGGAATCGTTTAATGTCCTGATTGACGATTTCGTTCACAAGAATCCGCAGCCATACAATCCTGAGGTAGAAGAAGAATGGGACGAGTTGCCCACCAGCGATAAATTAGTCTATGCAAGCCCCATCCCACTCAACAGTGAGCAGTTGCAAATTGTTTCTGCGATCAGAAAGGAGGGTTGTAAATACATCACTGTTGAGGGCCCGCCGGGAACAGGAAAGAGTCACACAATTACCGCCATTGCCTTTAATGCGATTCTGAACAACCAGGCCGTTTTGGTATTGTCTGATAAAAAAGAAGCCCTCGATGTGGTCGAGG
>JAUSDE010000096.1 GCA_030650885.1 Thermoleophilia bacterium | reverse complement strand
GCAAAGCCACCTTCCTGGTGCTCAAGGATACCAGCGGCCGTGTCCAGCTCTATGGCAACATCGATATCCTCGGGGAAGAAACCTATGCGGAATTCCAGCACCTCGATATCGGCGATATCGTCGGGGTCTCGGGACCGGTTTTCCGTACCCGCCGCGGCGAGCTTTCCATCGAAGTCAGGTCTTTTATCCTGCTGGCAAAATCATTGCACTCGCTGCCTGAGAAGTGGCACGGGCTCACCGACGTGGAGATCCGCTATCGCCAGCGCTACCTGGACCTCATCGTCAACGACGAGGTGCATCGCGCTTTCTATATCCGCGGAAAGGTGCTTTCGAGCCTGAGGCGTTTTATGGACGGCCGCGGCTTCCTCGAAGTCGAGACTCCCATCCTGCAGACCATCCCCGGAGGCGCCACGGCGCGCTCGTTTGAATCGCATCACAACGCCCTGGACCTCAAGCTGTATATGCGCATAGCTTTGGAGCTGCATCTGAAGCGGCTGGTGGTCGGCGGTTTTGACAAGGTGTATGAAGTGGGGCGCATCTTCCGCAACGAGGGCATCTCCACCAAGCACAACCCCGAGTTCACCATGATGGAATCCCAGCAGGCTTATGCTGATTACAGGGATGTCATGGACATGGTGGAACAGCTGGTGGCGCACATCGCCCAGGACGTGCTCGGTACGCTCAAGGTCACCTGGAAGGGGGAGGAAGTCGATCTGGCACCTCCGTGGCGCCGCGTCACACTGCGTGATCTGATCAGGGAGCATAGCGGTGTCGATTTCGTTGATTATCCCGAGCGCGAGGCGCTGCTGGCGAAGGTACAGGAGCTTGGCGTCGAGGTCGACCCGGCTGCCTCCTGGGGCAAGCTGGTTGACGAGCTGCTCTCGAATTTCGTCGAACCTAAACTGATTCAGCCGACTTTCATCGTCGACTACCCGCTGGAGCTGTCGCCGCTGGCGCGCCCCAAGGACGACGACCCGACCCTGGTGGAACGCTTCGAGGGCTTCATCGGCGGCATGGAGATATCCAATTGCTTCAGCGAGCTGACCGATCCGCTCGACCAGCGCCGCCGTTTCGAGGAGCAGGCTTCCCAGCGCGAAGCGGGCGACGAGGAAGCGGGCTACGTAGACGAAGACTTTCTGACGGCGCTGGAATACGGCATGCCGCCATCAGGCGGTTCCGGCATCGGCATCGACCGGCTCTGCATGATCCTCACCGATTCCCCGAGTATCCGCGACGCGATCCTCTTCCCGCTGCTGCGGCCTGAGAAATAACTTATTCGAGTAGCTGCAGGCGATAGAGACGGGCCTCGCAGCAGATAGTTCGATTCCTCTTTCCTCCACCAAAATCTGATCCTCACAAATGATTTTGTTAAGCCATTTTTTTGTTCTTATATCGATGAGCCCATAGGGGATTCGAACTTTTTTCCTTCGTGAAATTGCTGCTTTTAGCGCTTACCACGTCGATAAATTGAAAGATTTACATCATTTGCGTTTAATAATAGTCGTATGCCCGCGAGAACATTCCTTATTTATTGCTTTGTCAATTTCTTAGCCCTAATCCTGATCGTCCCTTTGTATTTTCTTGGTTGGTTTTATCTGGGAAATTATCTTCCCCTGTATCCGTGGTTTGGCGGAAGCATTGTTCTCGTTGCTCTGCCTCTTCAGGTTTTCATTCAATGGAAAACGATGAATAGATATTTCTCTCAGTATCGAACCGCTAATATCGCATCAGTCATTTTGTTAACTGGGCTTTGTGTAGTTGTGGGTTCGGCTCTTTCAATATTTATCATTTGGGCATTCTTTGACGGTCCTCGATAGTCTAGTCCTTGGAATTTTGAACTGGATCGAGTAGCTTTGAAAAAGGTCAAATTCGCTTTACTGCGTTAATTGACTCCTTTAGAATAAGTGAACATCTAGAGTTATCGAGGAAAGAAGCACCCATGCTGACAAAATACATCCGCGAAGCCATGAACCAGGCAAAGTATGAGATCCTGTCTGACGATGGCGCATTCTACGGCGAAATCCTTGGTTTTGAGGGCGTATACGCGAACTCATCTACCCTTGAGGAATGTAGGGAGGAGCTGGAGGAAGTCCTTGAGGAATGGATTTTGTTTCGCGTCTCGAAGAATCTGCCACTGCCAACAGCCGGCGGTATTGAACTCGCCATCAAAGATGTAGCATAAATGCCGCACTTCGGTGCGGTGAAACGCAAGGACCTGATTCGGTTTCTCAAGCAGCTTGGTTTCGAAGGTCCTTATTCCGGTGGAAGGCACCAGTTCATGATCAAGGGTGATATTACGTTGCGAATCCCCAATCCGCATCAGAGTGACATCGGCAAAGAACTGCTTTCACGTATTCTGCGCCAGGCCAGAATAGATCGTGGGGTATGGGAGAAATTGTAGGCCGCTATCAGAGTTTGCTCAGCTACCGCGGCGACAAGCTCGTCCAGAACCGAAAAGTTCGAATAGCATCCCATAACCTCCACCAATTGAATCCAGCAATGCCCACCTATTGAATCCTGCATGTTTTTACTATAGTGTAATCATAACATCTAAAGTGTAATCATTACCTATATAATTGCGATCGGAGCTGGGCATGTTCAGGACGCAGATACAACTTACAGACGAGCAGGCACGTGCATTGAAAAAACTGGCGCAGGAAAAAAATGTTTCAGTGGCGGCAATCATCCGCGAGAGCGTTGATGAAGTCCTGCGTTCGCAGGGTGCGGTTTCCAGGGACGAGCAGATCCAAAGGGCTCTGGCGGTCGTTGGAAAATTTCATTCTGGGAAAAGTGATATTTCCATCCATCATGATGACTACCTGGCCGAAGCTTATGGAGATACGAAGAAGTGACTGTATTCATAGACACCTCGGCAATCTATGCCCTCTTCGATGCCGGAGACGACAATAATGGACGGGCCGCCAGGATATGGGAAAGGCTTATATCAGAACAGGGCAATCTCGTCAGCACAAACTACGTCATGACAGAGATATTTACGCTTTTGCACCGGCGTCTCGGCCTGGTTGCCGTGAGGATGTTTCAGGAAGATGTGTATCCATTGATATCCGTACAATGGATAGATGAAAACACTCATCATGCTGGTGTGGCAGCGTTACTTGCGGCAGGCAGAAAGAAGCTAAGCCTGGTGGATTGTGTAAGTTTCGATGTAATGCGAAGCCTCGGTATAAAAACCACGTTCTGCTTTGACCGTCACTTCAAAGAGCAGGGATTTGACTGCCTGTAAAAGCGTTAACCGAGAGAGCGCAGCCGCTTCCGCCCGGATGAGCCTACCGCTTCCATCCCACAAACAGATGGTTGAGGTTCCACTGCGTGAAGAAATAACTCTTTTCGATCTCTGAGAAGCCGGCGCGCGCCAGCCGCTCGATGATCTCGGTGTCCTTCAGGTAATAAGATTCCTCTTCTTCCATGCCACGCTCGGAATCCACGTCGTAGTTCGTGCCGAGCTTCTTGTCGTAGAGCTCGACCACCTTGTGAGTCATGACCATTGCCACCGGATTGCCCATGGTGACCACGATGTTACTGCCCGGCTTCAACACGCGGAACGCTTCGGAAAGCTCAGTGTCGCGTAGCGGTTCGGGCACATGGTTGAGGTTGGCTATGAAGGTGACGGTCTCGAATGTCTCATCCTCGAAGGGAAAGGTGGAGAGGTCCTCGACAATGTTCTCATCGGTAAGCCCGTCGTACTTGAAGACGTCGATGCCGACGCCCTCGCCGTTGAGGAATTCTTTGACAAAACGGTTGTATTTGCCACAGCCAACATCCAGGCAGTAGCCCCTGACGTTCCGACTGACGTAATCGAAGCGCTCTGACGGCAGGGCCGACAGCCCCCATTTATCGCCTTCCACGAGCAGAAAAGCCCGCAGGGGGAAGGTCAGGAAGTCTTTGGTTGTCTGAGATAATGATCTGGGCATCGGGTAGAGATAATAATGCAAAATCCGGGCATAATCCATTTGTCAGGCAATCTGCGAAGGAATCAGCATGTGCGGCAGCTTCACACAACCGGGCGACATCGATATCATCTCGGACTTCAGGGCGCGGTATGGCGTGGAAGTCAGCGACGACTCCGGCGGCGCCTGCAGGCCCATCAGCCAGGAGCTGAAAGCCACCCCGTTCCGTGAAATAAATGTAGTCTTTGCCGGCAGTGACGGGATAGTTCGGCTGGCCTCGATGTACTGGCAGCTGATCCATCACTGGAACCAGGAGTTCAAGTCGCGATACACCTGCTTCAACGTCAGGGCGGATTCGCTGGACAAGCGCCACAACGAACCGCTGCTGCGGCGGCACCGCTGCATTGTCCCGGCGAGCATGTTTTTCGAGACGCGAAAGATCGGCGGCCGGCCGGTACAACCCCGGGAGTCATACGGCTTTAGCCTGAAGGGTGGTGGACTGATGGCGCTCGGGGGTATCTACTCCATATGGCATAATCCCGAGGACGAGGATGACAGGCGGTTCAGCTGTGGCATCATCACTCTCGAGCCAACGGCGATAATCGCGGAAATCCATAATCGCATGCCATTCGTGCTTGCTGATGGTGATGTGAAAGCCTGGCTGGATCCGGAGGTCACTGAATTCGATAAGCTTATGAACATGATACAGCCTATAAGCTCGGATGAACTCGAACGGTCGCGGGATGTATGTTAGCGACCGCCGGAAGTCCTGATGGCCAGCCGCTTCCCCGCGGTACGAGCCCCCAAAAACCGCGGTTTAAGCGGAAAGCCGCCTGTGCTATAATGTTACCAGCCTGAAGAGGGGAGGCAGAGGCAGTTAACCGGTTGTATTTTGGCACGGAGAAAGCCGGAAATATCCCCTGAAACTGTAAACCACGCACGTTTTCTCTCAAGCCGGCCCGTTGGCCGGCGTCGCATTAGGCGAGATTTCTATCAACCTTTTAGGGTGCAATTCACCAGGACGATTTTCAGGAACAGATTTAACTCGGCGCATGGCGCCAGCCTGAGCAGGCATTTTATCACCTGTCAGGGGCGTCCATTCAAGCCTGAGCCCGGCACGACCGATTGGGCGTGCAAAGGATTAGCGCCGGCGGGCGGCGAAATCCGGAACCTTGTTAGTTTCGGCCATAGCCAGCCCGGGAACATTAGGGCATGAGGGGCATTCACCAAGGGGTGGATCTACCCGGGAAAGGTGATTCATATGTTTGAACGATTTACGGAAAGAGCACGTCAGGTAGTGGTGCTGGCCCAGGAAGAGGCCAGGTCACTGAAACACAATTACATCGGTACCGAGCACCTTCTGCTCGGACTGCTTCGCGAGGAAGAGGGCATTGCCGCCCAGGTACTGACGACACTCGACGTGAACCTGGACGAAGTGCGCATGCAGGTTGCCCAGATAGTAGGCATGGGCGACGAGGTCGCCGCTGGACAGATACCTTTCACCCCCCGGGCGAAGAAGGTTCTGGAGCTGGCACTGCGCGAAGCGCTCTCCCTCGGCCACAACTACATCGGCACCGAGCATATCCTGCTGGGGCTCATCAAGGAGAACGAGGGCGTCGCCGCTCGCATCCTCCTTGAGTTCGAAGCCGACTCTGAAAAGATCCGCAACGAGATCATGCGCAAGCTGACCGGTTCCGCGCGCCGTACTCCCGCACCTCAAGGGGAGGGCAAGAAGCGGGTCAAGCTGCTCGACCAGTTCGGCCGCAACCTCACCAAGCTTGCCGAAGAAAGCAAGCTGGACCCGGTGGTCGGCCGCGAACAGGAGATCGAGCGCGTAATGCAGATCCTCTCCCGCCGCACCAAGAACAACCCGGTGCTGATCGGAGAGCCTGGCGTGGGCAAGACCGCCGTGGTCGAAGGCCTGGCTCAGCGCATCACAAGCAACGACGTCCCTGAGCTGCTCAAGGGCAAGCAGATATATACGCTCGACCTGGCCGCCCTGGTGGCCGGCTCGAAGTACCGTGGCGAGTTCGAGGAACGCCTCAAGAAAGTCATGAAGGAGATCCACGAACACGGTGAGATCATCCTCTTCGTAGATGAGTTGCATAACCTTGTCGGAGCGGGAGCGGCTGAAGGCGCCATCGACGCCGCCAGCATCCTGAAGCCAGCTCTGGCCCGTGGCGAGCTGCAGACAATCGGCGCCACGACCATCGAGGAATACCGTAAATACGTGGAAAAGGACGCCGCGCTCGAACGGCGATTCCAGCAGATCATGGTGAACGAGCCCAGCGAGGAGGACACCGAGCTGATCCTGCACGGCCTTCGTGACCGCTACGAAGCCCATCACAAGATCAAGATAACCGACGAGGCTCTCAAGGCCGCGGCGAGGCTGTCGGCGCGTTACATCAGCGACCGCTT
>JAUSDE010000006.1 GCA_030650885.1 Thermoleophilia bacterium | reverse complement strand
GTCGCCATCCACCTGCCGAACTCGCCGCAGTTCCTGATCTGCCTTTACGGGACCCTTAAGGCTGGAGCCGTAGCGACCCTGGTCAGCCCTCTTTACGAGACCCGTGAGCTGACCTACCAGCTGACGAATTCCGGTGCCCGGGTCATGGTCACGCTCAGCCAGCAGGACATCCTGGCAAAAGCCGAAGCCGCTCACCGGCAAGCGGGCCTGCACCACCTGATAGTCACCAATATCAAGGATTATTTTCCCTCAGCGCTCAGAAAGTTGTTCACCATGTTCAAGGAAAAGAAGGAAGGCCACCGGGCCGACCTGGACCCGTCGCGTGGGCAGCTATGGCTCCGGGATATCCTCAAAGGCCAGCCCGCAAACAGGCCTGAGCTCCGGTTCGATACCGCCGCCACTGCCGTGCTGCAATACACAGGCGGCACCACCGGCCTTCCCAAAGCTGCCGAGCTGACCCACGACAACCTTGTAGCCAATACAGCCCAGGTGAGAGCCTGGCTCCACGAGCTCCGGGAGACAGAAGAACGTATGCTGATGGTGTTGCCACTTTTCCATGTGTACGCTCTCACCTGCTGTAATCTTATAATTGACCTTGCCGGCCCGGCCATACTTGTGCCCAGGTTCGACCTCACCGATGTGCTGAAAACCATCGACCGGGAAAAACCAACGGTATTCCCAGGCATCCCGGCCATGTACGCCGCTATCAATCATTCTCTTGAGCGTGGTGGCGAGGATGCAGCCGACCTTTCCTCAATCCGCCTCTGCTTCAGCGGCGCCGACAGGCTTACGCAAGAGGTGCAGGCGGATTTCGAGCGGCTGTCTGGCGGCAGGGTCATCGAAGGTTACGGGTTGACGGAATCATCACCCGTGACTCATGTGAATCCCATGCATGGGCCACGCAAGGACGGAAGCATCGGTCTGCCGATTCCGAATACCTATGTCCGGATCATCGATCTGGAGACAGGCGATGACGTGAAGCCCGGCGATGATGGCGAAATGCTTGTGCGCGGGCCCCAGGTGATGAAGGGTTACTGGAACGAGCCCGAGGAAACCGCCGCCGCCATCAATCCGGAGGGCTGGCTCCATACCGGCGACATCGCCCGCGCGGACGATGATGGCTTTTATTACATCGTGGATCGTAAAAAAGACATCATCATCACCGGCGGCATCAATGTATATCCCCGCGAGGTGGAGGAAGTCCTGGCCCAGTTCTCCAAAGTAAAGGAAGTCGCCGTAAAAGGCCTGCCTCACAAGCTCAGGGGTGAGGTCGTAAAGGCTTATGTGGTACTCAAGGAGAACGAGCAGGCCACTGCCAGCGAGATCCGTAAGTTCGCCAGGGAAAAGATGGCCGAATACAAGGTTCCCCAGAAGATCGAATTCATCGACGAACTGCCCCGAAGCGTCCTCCGCAAAGTACTGAAACGAAAACTTGACGACGGTGGGGATAGCAGCGCCTGACCGCTTTTTCCCGCTTTTCCCGCTTTTCTCCCGATTCCGCTTCCCGGGCCGATAAATGTCTTAAGGGGGAGGCCCGAGGGGAGACGAAGTGGGAAGCAATCTTCCAAGTTACCCTGGGCTTCTGGGGCATAATCATTGCCCCGTGCATCCGTCAGAACCATTGACCGGCATGTGCGGGTGCGGAACGCTATTCTGCCGGCGGTGTTCGCCGTCGGTAGTTTTTTGCGCCCGTTGCCATCAGGATCATAATCATGCAGCCCGCCGGGCGCCTCGCGCCGCAGTGGCGCAGGCCGGGTGGCCTATCTTCAATCACGGTGCCCATACCCATGGGCGGCCGTTATCCCAGAAGGTCCTGCTAGAGGCGCTGTTCATGACTATTCTCGCCACTCTTGCCCTGGCGGCGATGTTCGGTTTTCAGGATCGCAAGCTCACACTTGAAACCGGCAGAAGCGCGATCAGTTACGGCATCAATCCGGGTACTGAGCCTGTACAGAATACGACATCCCCGTTTCACACGTACATTTCCGTTAACGGAGGCTCGGCAAGCCTTTCCAGCGATTCCTCATTCACGATCAACGCCAAGGTTGAGAGCTCCAAGGCGTACGACGACGCGATCAGCGCTCTGATCCCATATGACCTGCTGCTTACGTGGGGCGATATGGCTGACGAGGATATCGATAGCAGGCTTGTCTGGGAGCAGGGAGACCGCAAAGGCCAGGTATCCGGCTCGCTGGGAGGAACGAGCGGCGTGGATATGAGCTCCGATTACGTCATAAGGCATGTTAGTAACAATCACGTGATACCATCGAATGCACGGATGGAAAAGGCCCTCAAAAACGTCAAAGCCGGAGATATGGTCCGTATTGACGGGCGCCTCGTGGACGTGAGAATGTCGCTCAACGATGGCCGAGTGCTCACGGTCAACACCAGCAAGACCCGCACCGACCAGGGTGAAGGCGCCTGCGAGATAATCTACGTGGAACACCTCCGGGTCAACGGCCAGACCTACTGACCCTCGGCTGATCTTCTGTTCGACTCACCTTCTCCCGGTGGCGCCGGCTTTCCAAGTACGCCTCAGCCTAATATAATCCACGGATGATGCAGATCAAGATCGATACAATTTGCAGAGAATTTGATATCCGCGCTGAGGAGATCTTTGCTTTCATGGATGAAGAGAACATCCATCTTGGAGGCAGCCTCATGCACGATATCGCCATCGACATGCCTGATTTCCGCAAGTTCGTGGAGTACTGGCGCCGTCAGCTGAAACTGAAAATCGAGCGCGCCGAGAAAGACCTGGAGCAGCTCGACGGCAAGGTCGACGCCTTCCTGCACACCGTAAAAGGCTGGTAGCCGAAGCCAAAACCGGGAACACTACTATTAGAGGCAATCATGCTTCTAGTAATTCCGGGAGGTCGGCTATGAGCGGTAAGGCAACAGGAAAGAAGCACAATCGTGCAGCCCAGAGCCTTCAGCATGGTTTTCAGGTAAGCCCAGAGAATACCGCGGTGAAAACAAGAAAACGGTCCACAAAGGCTGTAGTTCACGATGACCGCACTGACAGACAGCGCATTCTCGACCAACTGAGAGAGCTGGACGAAAAACGGCGCGAACGGGAATGACCAAAACTCACGGCTTTTTCTCTTATCATCTGCTGGATCCGGCGGACTGTCATGAAGAATGAAGAGTGCGAAGACGGCGTCTGGGTATTTATCACACGGGCGGGTGCAGGTGTAGAATAGTCAGATGCTTGCCGGTGAACAAGAAGCCTGGAACAGACTGGAAGCGCTCGATCCCTATGAAGTGGCCGAGCGCTCGGGGGTAGAATATTGGGATGAGGACGACGTCTTTGTCGTCCGTGTTTTTGGTGAACCTTATATCGTGAATGTTGCGGAACGGGAGATCCGCGAGATAGGCCCACATCACAGTTTTCACGCTCACGAGTCAACCCATTTCAGACTCCTCGTTCCGCTCTATCTGGTCTCATGCACCGAAGCCGCACCTGCCGGTACGATGGTGGCGCCCCATTCACTGCCTCACGGCGCCGCTTTTTTCCGGGGGCCACATGAATTGCCGCTGGAGGTGATCGCCCACCATTTCGGTTCCAACCCCGGGCACTTCCTCGATGTGGGCAAGAAGCTGGGCGGCATTCCAGTTGAACATGGTGACGCCGCCGTGACGATCCCCGCATTTCCGGGCTTGCCGGTGACAGTCATCCTCTGGGTGGGCGATCTGGAGTTCCCCGCCAGGGTGCAGATACTTCTCGATGAGACGGCTCCCAGGCAGTTTCCTCTGGACGGTCTCTGGGCCGCGATTCTCATGACTTCGGAAGCCCTTATACAGGTAGGCGGACCCCACCACTGACCTCTTGCGGACCCCACAACTTATAACCGTTTAGAAGTTACAGTAAGGGGTAACCGTAGATTATCTGCACGGAAAATTGCTCTTAATGGAGGTTGCCAAGATGTCACCGCACCACGTATCCAGCATCCATGTAGCAAAAGACATGGCCAACATGTCAGACCTCGAAAAAAAGCATGTACCGATGATACACGTCGGCGGCACACCCAAAACCGGAGAAGCATTCGAGGTCACCGTCTGGGTCGGAGAACAGATGGCCCATCCAAACGAAGCCGAACATCACATCGAGTTCATCGATCTATATCTGGATGACATGTTCATCGCCCGATGCGACCTGACATGGGGTTACACCGACCCCAAAGCCTGTTTCACGGTCAGGCTCGATCACTCGGGAACCCTTCGCGCCTACGAGCGGTGTAACATCCATGGCGACTGGGCTTATAGCATGGAAGTCACTATCTGACAATTATCGGCTAAGCTACGGCCAAAGGCCACGAAGCCGTTGAAAGCTCAAGCCTGAAGAATAGCGCGAACGAGAACCCTTGCCAATAAATGGCAGGGGTTTCGTTTATCATGGTGAAAGCGTTCGCGGCGGGTTATACAAATACTGCAGGCAGGTCAAGAATGGATACAGCACAGTCAAAGATGAGCCTGAGCAGCCGTAAGCGGCTGATATATCTGGGCGCTGCTGCAGCGGCATGCATGACAGGCCTGATTCTTGTCTACTTTTTCGGCGGATTACTGGACCCGCGGCTCGACGGCGAACACTATCTCGTATTTCATCTGATAGCTGAGTTCGCGAGCATTGTAGTGAGTTTCGCTATTTTCACGATCGGCTGGTATGGCTACAAACAGAACTCGGATACCCGCAACCTCGCTATAGCGATCACCTTTTTTATGGTGGGTATGCTCGACTTCATCCACACGATCTCTTTCCAGGGCATGCCCGACTTCCTGTCCACGAACTCGGTCGGAAAGGCAGCGACGTACTGGATAGCAGCTCGACTGGTGGCGGCAACGGGGTTGCTGCTGGTGCCATTCATTCCGCAAAAGCCAACGCCGGGTTGGCTGCGTCCGCGGCTGTTACTTGCTACGGCCTTCGGCATGATCTCCCTGCTGGTCGTTCTGCTTAACTACACTGACCTGATGCCAGCCATGTTCGTGGAAGGCAAAGGTCTCACGGCATTAAAGACGAGGCTTGAGTACCTGGTCATCGCTATCCATCTGGCTACCATCGCGGTTTTGTGGAAGCGTCCGGTTTTTGGTATACGTGCCACCACCCTGCTGCAAACAGCACTGGTCATCACGATCTTCACGGAGCTCGCCTTCACACTATACGCGAGCGCCGATGACAGTTTCAATTTCCTGGGGCATATATACAAAACGGCGGCTTATTATCTGATCCTCAGGGCGATCTTCGTTTCCTCGCTGTTGCAACCGTACCTTGAGCTCAATCAGGCCCGCGAGGACCTGCGGCGCTCATTCGACAGCATCGGCGCTGCCCTGTCATCAAGCCTTGACCTGTCCAAGACCCTTGATCTGATAGTTCGGCTGGCTTCGGACCTGCTTCTGTCGCCTGCCATGGTCGCCCTGCAGCAGCGTGAGCCGGACAGTCTTACAGTAATGGCGACGCACGGCATTTCCGACGCGCCAACGACTATCCCTCTGAAAGACAACCTGGCTGAAAGGATCTGGCGGGGCCGGGAACCCATCTGGATCGATGAGATCGATGAAGCATCCCAACTGTTCCCATCAGTGATGCGGGGCAGCATCTTCCGTTCGGCGCTGGCCGCTCCTATTCTCAAAGACGATACAATCCTGGGAGTCATTGCCGTATATTCACGGACGCCAGCAGCTTTCAAGGAACCCGAGGCGCGCCTGCTGACCGCGTTTGCGCGCCAGGCAGCGGTCGCAATCGAAAACGCGCGGCTATACCAGAGCGAGCTCGCTTCCAGGGCTCAGATCCAGAACTATGTCAACCAGTTGTCCGTGCTCCACAACATCGGTCTATCCCTCAATCGGGAAACCGACCAGGGACGCCTGCTGCATATGGTTCTGAAAAGCGCCGCCGAGCTCACGGGAGCAGGCGTGGGCATCATGACCCTTATCAGTGAGGGCAGGACCAAGGTCATTTCGGAATTTTATGCTCCCTGGTACAACAACCGTTGTGAGATCGATGAACGGGCTTCTGATCTGCACCAGCATGTCCAGCGCCTCGCACATGGTGATGCGACCAGGATCGATGATACAGGCAGCCTCGAGACGCTGCCGGCCGGACATATAAATATTCAGGGGCTGCTTTTCGGGACTCTGCACGATACTCGCGGCAGGACTGTTGGACATTTCATGCTGAGCGACAAAAAGGGAGGGGGCAGATTCACCAGCGAGGACGAAGAGATTATCGCCCTGCTTTCAGCTCAAAGCTCGGTGGCGCTAGTCAGCGCTGAGAGTTTCTCGAGGGAACACCGTGTGGCCGAGACCCTGCAGGCAGCCCTCCTGCCGAGCGCTCCCGAGCGTGATGACGTGGAAGTCGGATTCTTATACCGCTCGGCCGGTACCTACGGAAAGGTCGGGGGTGATTTTTACGACTTCATCGAACTCGGTGAGAACCGTATGGCTGTCGTCGTCGGCGATGTTTGTGGCAAGGGCCTGGAAGCAGCGACGTACACGGCCATGATCAAGTACATGCTGAGGGCTTATATGGGTGAAGGCCTGTTGCCGGGCGACTGCCTGACCAGGCTGAATCAGGCGGTGCACGACCAGTTGCCGCCGGAGAAATTCATCACAGCAAGCCTGGCTGTGATCGACACTGCAGACAAAGTGATCAGTTATTCCTCAGCCGGGCATCCGCCCCCATGTATCTGCCACGATGGGGACGCGCGCATTATGCAGACGACTCAGGCGGTACCGCTGGGAGTCCTGCCAGACTCCAGATACCTGACAACCCAGATCTCGTCAGAAAAAGCCTGCTCGATTTTCATGTATTCTGACGGTCTGATCGAAGCCAGGCCCGAAGGCGGAGAGCCCTTCGGTGAGGACAGGCTGATCGAGGTTCTGGGTGGCCGCTGCTGTGACCAGCCTCAGCATGTGGCCGACGACGTACTGCAGGCGGCAATTGACTATTCCGGCGGTGAGCTTCGTGACGACATCGCCCTGGTCGACGTACGGCTTATCAAGGACCCCGCCGACAGACACGATTGATAATATTCCCGGGGCGAGTATACTTGTAACTGTCGAGGTCCTTCCTTTGGATTAGCCTCCCCTGCAGGTGTATTATCGGGAAAATCAGGTTTTGTTGATCCCTTCCTTACTTACTGTAATCAAGCAGATACCTGTTATTGAAAATGGGCTTCATTGCCAGTTCAGATATGGAAGTGGCCATGGTTTGGGGCAGGAACAAAAATTCTGGCGAGAGGCCGACGGGTCCAGACGGGCCCGGCAATGAAGGCCCGTATAAGAACGCGGCCAAAGAAGCGCAGCAAAGAAGCGCCGAGACGGCCGCCCTGCTGGCTGCTACCCGAGCGGTACTTGAATTCAAGAATTTCACTGATGCTGCCCGTTCCATATTTGACTCCTGCAAGAATCTGATCGGCGCCACCAGCGGTTATATAGCGCTGCTTAGCGACGACGGTTCTGAGAACGAGGTGCTGTTCCTTGACGCCGGGGGCCTCCCCTGTACCGTGGACGAATCGCTGCCGATGCCCGTTCGCGGGCTCCGAGGCGAAGTCTATCGCACCGGCAAACCTGCGTATGACAACGACTTCATGAACAGTGAATGGATCAAGTTCATGCCGGATGGCCACGTGCGCCTTGAGAACGTCCTGTTCGCTCCGCTTTTGATAGAAGGCAAAGTCGTGGGACTGCTCGGCATCGCCAACAAGCCGGGCGGTTTCGTCGACAATGACCTGAAGCTCGCCTCCGCATTCTGCGACCTGGTCTCTTCCGCCCTGTTCAACGACCGCACTTACGAGAAGCTTGAAAAAAGCGAAGAGCGTTTCCGGAGTTTCGTGGACCAATCCTCGGACGGAATCGTCATCATTGACCAAAGCGGCACCATAATCTCCTGGAATCACAGCCAGGAAAAGATCACCGGGATCGTCCGGGATGTAGCTCTCGGTCAGCCGCTGTGGGACATCCAGTTCAGTCTCGCCCCCTCCCGGACCAGGGTGCCGGAAGACCGGGAACGGCTCAGGGTCATGATCAGCGATTTCCTTGAAAACGGGAACCCCTTCTGGACCAATAAGCTGATCGAAAGCGAGATCCAGCGTACCGACGGATCTCGCGCTTTTATACAGACCATCACTTTCCCGATCAGCACCAGCAGCGATTTCATGGCGGCGTCGATCACCAGGGATGTCACGCGCCGCAGGACCGGTGAAGAGATGAGCGACGCTCTAAACTCAATCAACAGCGCCATAAGCACGACTATGGATTCTGTGGAGATCATGGAGCTCGTTACCGCCGAAGGCGTCAAGGCGCTGGAATGCGATTCGGCCGCTATCTTTCTCAGGGAAGGCGACGGATGGACCCTGAGCGCACAATACGGCCTGAAAGATGAGATCACAGGCCAGCGCTTCAACGACGACGAAGCGCCAGCTATGGTCATGGCCGCCACGGAGAGGCGCCCTGTTTTTGTGGGGGACGTGCGTTCCGACGCCAGGATCGACGACCGCTCCAAGGAGCGGAACCTCGATGTCCGTTCTTTTCTGGCTGTGCCACTTATCGCCCGGGAAACAGTGATCGGCGTCATCACCTTTAACAATCATCTGGAACCGTCGACATTCGGTGGGGAGCAGGTGGATTTCGCGAACAAACTGGCCGCGTCCGTATCACTGGCGATCGATAATGCAAGGTTATACCGCCAGGAACAGGAAAGCAGGGCGAAGATCCAGAGCCATGCCACCCAGCTCGGAGTCCTGCACCGGATCAGCCTTTCCCTCAACCGGGAAACCGATAAGCACCAAGTTCTGAAGATGGTCCTGAAGAACGCTGCGGAACTCACGCTGGCAGGCATCGGCGCCATGATCCTTATCCACGATGGCAAGACAGAACTGGTATCAATGTTCTATGCTCCCTGGTTCGATCAGCGTTGCGAGATCCCTGATGATGCCTCGAGGCTGCATCAGAGGATCGCAGCCCTGCTCGGCGACAGCGAGCGCGACGTTTTGCGTGTGACTGATCTGGGTGGACTTTCACGCTCCCTGAAGTTCCCGGAAGGGCACCCTGGCCTCCGCGGCCTGCTGATAGGCACGCTACGCGATACGCGCGGCGTCATCATGGGCCATTTCATGCTGAGCGACAAAGCCGGCGGCGAAGATTTCACAGTCCAGGACGAAGAGATCATCGCCCTGCTTGCCGCCCAGAGTTCAGTAGCCCTGATGAGCGCTGAGACTTTCGAGCGCGAGCATTTCGTGGCTGAGACGCTGCAGTCAGCCCTGTTGCCACAGGTTCCGGTCAGAGAGGATATGGAAGTCGGCCTGCTGTACCGTTCAAGCGGCAAGTTTGGCCGGGTGGGAGGCGACTTTTATGATTTCATCGAACTTGGAGAAAACCGCATCGCGATCGCCGTTGGTGACGTTTGCGGCAAGGGGCTTCGAGCGGCCACCTATACGGCCATGATCAAATACATGCTGAGAGCATATCTTGAAGAGGGGCTCTATCCCGGCGACTGCCTGACCAGGCTGAACAGGTCCGTACACAGGGAGATATCTGCGGATAAATTCGTGACGATGAGCCTTGCCCTGATCGATACGGAGAGGCAATCGATCACATTCTCTTCCGCCGGACATCCGCCTATCATGGTTTGCCGCCACGATGAGGCTGCGCCACTTTTTGCGCGCGCTGCAGTTCCGCTGGGCGTGATACCGGATTATAAATATCTTTCTTCCAAGGAGCTCCTTGAAAGCGGATGTTCCGTGGTGATGTATACAGACGGGCTCATCGAAGCGCGTCCTGAGAAAATGGAACCCTACGGCCAGGACAGGCTGACCTCAGAACTGGCAGCATGCAATTCGTTACCTGCCCAGGGCGTTGCTGACCGGCTTCTTGGAGCAGCAGTGAATTACTCGGGGGAATCGCTGCGAGATGATATAGCGTTGCTGGTCATCAGGCTTGCCGCAGGCAAGCCTGATCAATCTATCCCGTCAGCGCCGCCTGAGCTTCCCTGATCTCTGTTTCACGCAAGATACCCTCATCGGCTGCGAACACACGCCGCTTCACCGAAAATTCCTGGCTGTATCCGTAAATCGAGATCGAATCCACGGCCACCAGCTTCATGGGGTCCTTCCTGATATAGAGGACCTGCAGGGAGCTGGGAGATTCGCCATTGTGATTGAAACTGCGGAAACCGCCGCCGCCCGTGGAACCGGCATCGAGAAAGACGGTTCCATTCTCGACGACTACACTCTCCCGATGAGTATGGCCGTTCAGGACAACCGGCACCTTGCCGTCGAGTCTTGCGGCCTGCTTGGGATCATGTACCGCGACCATAAAGGGTTTCGGACTATGGATATCCACGATGCCGGCTATCCTCGCCGCTTCCTGAGCCAGGCGGCCGTCGCTGGAAGGCGCGGGGCTGGCGCTCAGGGACGCGGGATCGGCAAAACCACCGACAAGGACACCGCCCTGTTCCACAAAATCGTCGCTGAGCACGGTCACGCCTGGCGTAGTCTCCATGGTATCGGTGATAGTCGGAGTATCGTGGTTACCGGCAATCCAGAGATAGGGCACTTTCATCGGCAGATAGGTAGACGGGTAACGCATCTCCAGCGACGTTCCCAGGTCTGTCAGGTCGCCGGTATCTACCACAAAATCGATATCGTAGAGTTCGGCGGCGGTTCGGACAAGGCCGGCTGCGGCGGCGCTCGAGTGCATGTCGGAAACATGCAGCACGCGGATGGTGTCTTCCTCGGGCGGGCCCTGGGGCAGCTGATGTAAGGCGCTGACAGTCCGATAGAGGCTATCGGCTATCTCGGGTACGCGATTCTCGTATTCATCGAGGTTGGCGAGGGTTTCCTGGGAGAAGGCGAGCACTTCCGGAGCGTACGTGAGGCTGCCGGAATATCGGGGTTCGCTGAAGGCGTTCATGTCATAGGTGCCATAGGCAAGCCCGCCGACCAGCAGAACCGTCGCCAGCCCGGTAGCGATACCGGCAACCGCCCATTGCCAGCGCCTGTGCAGCACTCCCGCCACAGCCCCGCCCGTCAACATGGCGGCCATCGAGACCTTGAATATCAGCGACCAGGCTTCCCTGCGCACCGGCTCACGCCAGTTCTCGAGCTGGGCGCGGGCTTCCGAATCGAGGCTGATCAGATCGTCGACCTCATTGACGGAGATCTCCTTGAGCGAGTAACTTACAACCGCCGGCGAGGAATGGGTATCGGCCTCGATTGTGCCGGCGGGCGGCAGGTCGACAACCGTTTTGCCATGGAGCGCTGCCTTCATGGAGAATTCGGCGCGCACCGGCCCGACCGTCAGCTCTGTGGGTGAAACCAGTATCAAGGAATAGTAGGCGGCGACAGCCGCAAGGAAAATCGTGAGCACAGCAAGTAAGTAACGCATTATCGATGAAGGCATACCATATTCTAGCAAAGCGGAAATAAAAGAGAGCTGCCGGAGCAGCTCTCAGTAAATCTATATATCGTGGCTGTGGAGGCTAGGCTTTTGCTTTCCTTGTAAGGAAGAAACCAGCCGCGATCAGACCCGCGCCGGCGACGCCGAAAAGGATAACCTCAGCACCGGTTCCGGGAGTTCCCGAGCCGCTGCTGCTAGAGCCGCCTGTCGAGGCACCACCAACCGCGCCATAACCCTGTGCGTTGGCTGTGACATTAAGCGCCAGCACCATCATAGTAGCAATGACAACACCCACCATCAGCAACATGACAATTCGCTTTTTACTCACCATCCACCTCCCTTCGAGATCTACCGGTTATTGGGGCTATTGAAATTTTTTTTAACCATCGCCCCCTCAAGCCCAGCACCATATTACCCCGCCGGGCTTGATGCAATGCTAACGAATAGCACCTCATTTTTCAATAGTACCGCCCATATTCCTTTATATGAAACTGCCAGATATGCAGCAATGCACACTTTACCCGTATATTGAGCATTTCATTCGCTACCTGTAGCATTGCCCGGCTTCCAGTTGCGGGTCATCCAGCCTTCCTCGTCGTTGGGCGGCTGCATGCGATAAACCAGGTACTTTTCCACGTCGCCTCCAGCAAGGGAAAATGGCAGCACGCCCCAGAAACTTCCATAAAAGCCGGCGTTCGCATCATAACTGGTGACCCTGAACGGGTTCACGCCGCCATAATGGATCTCGTCCTCCTTTTTTACGCGATGGTCGACATCCTCGGAAAACGGCCTCCAGTTGCCAAGCGGTGACTGGATGATGATGTCACCGGTAGCGGGGACTGCATCAAGCGGTAACTCCTGGAATCCTTCCTGCTCCATGTAATAGCGGAGGCTGAACTCTCCGACGAACCAGAGCTGATTGCCGGAGGCTGACAGTTCCGCTCCCATCGCCCGCGCTTCGGTCTGGGCCAGGGTCCGGTTGCTTTCGGCAAATTCCAGGTCCGCAGCCGACACCAGCAGGCCCAGACCGGTGGTCGAGAGTATGCCGGCGAGCAGCAGGTTACGCAGCTGCTCCGCGCTTGCCGTAAAACGCTCCTCCATCAATCGGGCCAGCAACAGGATCAGCGGCGGGAACAGCGGCAGCAGATACCTTACCGAGGAGTATGGCATCAGCACGACCACGTAAAAGAGCACACCGCCGAGCCACAGTAAAAGCAGAAGGGATTTGGCCAATTGCTCCGGCCGGCTCCGCTCGGACTTCAGCCACTCCCATCCACGGCTATAGAACTGGTAGATCATGAGCATGCCCAGGGGCATGAGCAATATCGCCAGGAGAGCCGCCGGTCCACTGTAATAACCGCCGAGATACTGGGAAAAGATCGCGAACGCGATCGGGATCAACAACACCAGATATACAGCGTAATCCCACGCCCTCGCGACCAGCACCCGGTAGAGGATGCCGAAGAAGACGGCCGCTTCTGCAAGAGTCACCATAGCGCTGGATATTTTTTTGATGATGGAGTACCAGGCCATGGGATCGCCTTCACCATAGGAGAATCTCGGCAGACCGCCTACCACGGCGAAATGCCAGGCCAGGTAACTTGCGAATGAGCTCAGCGGCAGCGTGAACGGCAGAAAGGAGAGCAACGTCAGTCGCCTTCGGGCTGCCGCGTAGACGAGCAGCAGCGGGATCACACTCAGCACCTGGTATGACGTAAAGATTCCGAGTGTCATCGTCACTGCGCAAAGCGCCATGAGCCCGGTACTGCGCCGGTCGAGGCCGTAAATATAAAGGGCGACAGTCGCCAGCCAGAAGGACAGGCCGGGTATATCGCTCATCAACGTATGTGACATCACCATCATCCCCGGGGTGCCCATAAGCAGCAGTGTCACCAGCAACGGGTTACGGATGAACCTCCGTGACAGGAAGTACATGGAAACGCCGGCCAGCAGCGGGAAAATCAGGAAGGCGCCATGATACAGCATCTCGGATTCGCCACCTGAGGCGTACATCACCAGGGCTATGTAAGAGGAGATCAGAGGCGGATGCGTGTCGATGAAACTCTCGTTGCGCTTGCCGAAAAACACGTAGTCGCGAAGTTCCATCGTCAGGGGAGCATCCTGCCGCGCACGGGCGAATTCTATGAAACCGGGATCGTCCATGTGGAACGGCTGATTGAGGAAAGGAACCGTGATCAATAGCGTGAATGTGGCGATGATCAGCAGCTCGATCCAGATCGGCCGTCCCTTCTCCACGGCGGCGTCTGCCATCGACCCAACCCAGCTTACCGGGGCTTCCTCGCCGGTCGCGCTTTCCTTCCTGCGACTATCTGATTCCGCGGCAGTCTCGCCAGCAATATGTGAATCTTGTGAATGCGGCATGCTCATTATTCCCAATAAAGTTCATTGACGGTGATGACATCGATCGGCGCGTCAGAAAAACTGAAGGGTAGCGGACCGACGGTGTGGGCGTAAAAACCGGCTGCCGAAGACTCGCCCATGATCCGCACGGGCAGCCAGTCACCGGGAGTCACCGTCTCCAGAACCCGCGACGAACCAGGCGGCAGCGGTCCGGTGACTCCTGTTGAGCTGATCTCGGACACGACGACTATATCGCCCCTTCTCGGCTCCCGGTCTCCCCCGGCGCTGGGACCCAGCATCTCGAATCCCTGTTTTTGCAGGTAATACCGTGGACCGAACTCACTAAGGACCCATAATCTTCGCCCGCCTTCATTTCCATAACGCTCTGCAATCCCTTCAACCGCAGCTTTTTGCGCGTTGGCAAGATTGTAGTCGGCTATCGCGGCGGCCATGCCCGTCGCCAGCGTCAGGCACATCGTCGAAATAATGAAAGTCTTCCTCAGCGCCTGCCTCGCCGGCCAAAGATTCTCAGTCACACGGAAGAAGACCATCAACATCGGCGGAAAAAGGGGCAGAAGATAACGGATAGAGACATATGGAAGAAATACCGCGACATATACGAGAACGCCGGCGAACCAGGCCATCAGGAAAAGAGAATCCCCGGAATTGGCCCGCCTTCTGACCCAGTCGCGGATCACCGAAAGGCCGCTCGCGCCTACCATGTATAAAAGACAGAAACCGGCGGCGACAAACACGGCCAGTAACAGGGCCTGGCTCAGGGTCAGGTCGCCGTTCCCCAGATAATACAGAGAAGCCCAGGTAACCAGCGGCGGCAGGAACAGGAACCCAAGAAGGATATTCAGCTTCCCGCGAAAGAAAAGCGGGAAAACCGCCAGCGGGAAGACGGCCGCGGCGCCGATGAACGACACCAGAGCCCTCAGCTTCAGATCGAATTCATTCCATCCGTAACGAAGCCCCACATTATATGAGAGGACAGGCCAGCTGCCGTACTTGTGGCGGTTGTACCAGGCAAAAAGGCCGAATACAACAATCGGTACGATCAGGGATAACAGGACTCTGAGCCGGAGACGCCTCTTAATGATCGCGTACAAAAGAAGCAGCGGCACCAGGCTTAGTGCCTGGTAGGCGATCATGGCCCCCATCCCCAGGGCGATGCCGGCGGCAGAAAGAAGCTTCCAGCTGTTTTTATCGCTGCCGTATACAAAAAAAGCAACAGCGGCCAGCCAGAATGCCAGCCCCGGCATGTCTCCCCTGAGACTGTGCGAAGTCACGATAAATGCAGGTGTCACAACCAGCAACAGGGTTGTGAGAAGAGCGCTGCGCGTGAAGCGTCGCGCCAGAAAATACATGGAGACCGCGGCTATGAGCGGAAAGACGATGAACGCCAGCCGGAAAAACACTTCACTGACGCCGAACCCGAGCTTGAGGAAGATCGCCATATAATACGAGACACCCGGCGGATGGCTGGTCCGGAACTGCTCGTAGTAATGGCCGTTATAATCGAGATTATCAAGGTGGAGCTGCAACGGGCTGTTCTCGAACACCTGGGCGAACTCGATATATTCACGGTCATCCCAGTCAAAAGCCTTATTGGCAAATGGAAGTGTGACCGCAAGCACGGCAAGTATGACCAGCGCCATATCCCTCAAGAGTGTTTTTTCGAGGAATCGGCTTCTGGTTGTCTGTGGAGTCTCTACCATTGCAGGCGATAAAAGGTGATCTCATCAAGCGGTTCGCGTGACAGCATGACCGGTACCGGCCCTATCCTGTGGCTGTAAAAGCCTGCCATTGCACCGCTGTTACGTATACGGAACGGGAAATCGTCCTCGATCGTGGTTTTTCCTGTGACGACGGAAAATTCCTCCGGAACAGGAGCAAGCATCAGGTCGGGTCCCGTAGTAAATGAGCCCAGGGAGCTGATCACCAGGTCGCCGGATTCGGCTACGGCTGAAACTCCAAGGTAATCAAATCCCGCCTTCTCCATATAATACCGAAAGCCGAACTCTCCCTGGAACCATACTTTTTCCGCCGTATCTCCGAATTCCTTTTGATAATTATCCGCCAGAGTCCGGTAGGTGTTCGCCAGCCGGTAGTCGGCCACAGCCGCCGGCAATGCCAAAGCCAGCGTCAGCACGACGGTACCGTAAAGAAATCCGGTCTGCCGGAGAGGATGCTTCTTCAACAGCTGCTCTGCGCATCGCACGAACAGGAGGATCACAGGCGGGAACAGCGGCAGCATGTATCGCACCGCGATATATGGCAGGAATGAAAAAATGTAGAAGGCTACTCCGGCGAACCAGACTGAAAGGAAAAGCGCATCGATCGTTGGACCATCGGGTGATCTCCAGCGGGAGAGCCAGGCGACGATGCCGCGGCCAGCAACATAGAAGACAGAAATGCCCGCCGCCATGAAGATCAACATGAGAAACGCCTGCAACCCATCGATGTCCCCGAGAGCGAACGGTATCACGATGCCCATGATAGCGGCAGGCACAAACAGGATCGCAGTCAGCAGGATGTCGGTCTTACTGCGAACGATGGCCGCGATAATCGATAGTGGAAAGACTGTCGCAGCGCCCAGGAATATGATCAGCGCACGTCCCTTGATCGGCAGCGACAGCCAGCTGAACTCCGGGCTGGTCCTGTACGAAAAACGGATGAATTCCCCGGTGGTGTTGTAAAAATATGCTACATAAACAGCGAATAAAGCCAGCGGCGCGATCAGGGGCATCATGGTAGCCAGTGATATGCGGCGCTGTAACAAGGCATACAGAAATAGCAGCGGCACCAGGCTCAGGCACTGGTAGGAAGTCATCACGGCCAGCGAAAGAAAGAACGCAGAGAGAGCCAGGATCCGCCGGTCGCTCCTGTCGACGCCCCATACATAACTGGCGATCGACGCCAGCCACATGGCCACACCTGGAACGTCGCCCCTGATCGTATGGGACATGACCAGAAAACCGGTCGTTGTGACCAGAAGTAGCGATGAAACCAGCGCTCTTCCGGTAAAGCGACGACCCAGCGAATACATCGCGATGCCGGCGAGCAGCGGGAATATCAGGTAGACCCCATGCAGCCATGGCTCAGACTCGCCGCCGGACACACGGATGGTCGAGGCGATCAGCGATGAGAGCAGCGGCGGATGCGATGTATGAAAGACCTCGAAATGGCGGCCGGCGTAGTCATAATCCGTCAGGTAGAACTGAAAGGGATCTTCCAGCTGCGCCCTTCCGAACTCGATGAACTCCCGGTCATCCAGGTGATATGCCTGGTTGAGGAAGGGCACCGTCAACAGCAGGATGACGGCCACCAGAATCAGCAGCTCCCAGCGGATCCTCCGCCTGTTCACATGGAGGGCCATAGGGCAGCCGGTGTCTGGCCTTCCCATTTGACCGACAGGGCGTGTCCCATATCCTTGACATTCCAGGCGCCGTTTTCCTGCGCAAGCAAAACGTCTTTGCCGGCGACGCCACTGTTATTCT
>JAUSDE010000004.1 GCA_030650885.1 Thermoleophilia bacterium | reverse complement strand
GCCGCCGCCGCTGTCGTAGCGGTGATACGGCCATCCCGATCGATGGCGTCGATTGCGTTGTTGACAAGGTTCAGCAGCACCTGCTGAAGCTGGGAAGAATCGGTAAGGATCTCCGGCAGATCCGCCTGGAATTCCCTGACTATCAAAATGCCGTTCTTGTTGGCTTCTCCTTCCAGGAAGGAGATAGTCTCACCAAATACGTGATTGATATCTGTCTTCGCCATGACCATCTCGCCGGCATGTGAGAATCCCAGAAGCCGGTGAGTGATCAGCTTGGCCCGGTTCACGTGGGTGCGGATCTTCTCGATCGCCTGCCTGTATTCATCCAGGTTCTCCACACTCTCTTCTTTTTCATCCGAGAGCAGCTCGCCCATCCAGCCTGCCTGGCCTTCGATGATCTGCAGGGGGTTGTTGATCTCATGCGAGACGCTCGCAGCCAGCCTGCCGATCAGCGCCATGCGCTCGGATTCAAGTACGCGGTTATTGAGGCTCGTACGCTGCTTATCCACTTCCTGGATGCGGTTGACCATGGAAGAGATGAGAACTGTCGCCGTGCCGACGATCGCTATGATGGCCAGAACGACAAGGACTATGACCTTGTTCCTGGCGCTGAAGAACTCGGTCAGCGCACTGTCGATATCCTCCTTGAGCACCAGGATCCAGTTACCATCGTTGAGGCTTGTGGCGCTATAAATATAGTCATCAGTCTGGATCACGGTCGTCCCGGTTACAGGCAGCTCTGACAGCTGGAACGGGGTCTCCACGGTGTCTGCCCGGCTGGGCGTCTGCGGTTCGCCGGCCCGGTTGAGGATGAATGCGTCACCTCCGGGGCTTAGCTCGGCACTGGCGAGCAGCGCGTTGAACAGATCGGAGTTGATGGTGGCTCTGAGTATCTGGGTCCGCTCAGGATTCGCCACAGCAACGACAAAATGCGGCACGCCCCTGAAGCCGCTGAAGATATCGCTGGTGTAGCTGCCCTTGCGCATGACCTCTGTAAACCAGTCCTCTCTGGCGTAATTCACGCCTGAGAGCTGCTCTGTAAACGGTCCGATATAAGCGACGTGATCGCCTGAACTGTCAATAACGCCGAGGTCGGTCATCACGCCGGTTCTGTTGGTAGCTTCAAAAACGTGCTGAAGATTGGCCTGCTGAGAAAGGTATTCGGGGCTGTAGAGCGACTGAAGGCTGCCAAGCCTGACGTTCTGGTTCAGAAGAAAGAGCTCGATGGTCTCACGCCTGCTGTCCGCCAGGCTGGCAAGCTCATCGGAAGTCTTCGCGATCCAGGAATCCTTGTAGTAGTTGAGCGACAGATAGCTGATGCCGATCAGCGGAAGAACCGAGACCAGGGTCACGATAAGTATCAGAAGCAGCTTCTGCTTCCTGTAATAGGCGATGCGGGACCTCGGCTCGAGGATATCCTTTTTGATTGTGGCCGCATACATTTTCATAATGAGGTTACCGCTTGTTCCGTCCATCTGTTTTCATCGAATTACGCAATTCATCACTGCGCCGGTATGCGCCCCTGATACGGTCTATCAGCAGGTCGATCTCGACAGGCTTTCTGAGGTAATCGTAGATTCCCAGCTGCCAGGCCTCCGCCTCATCCAGATCATTGCCGTGAGCCGTATGGACGATGACCTGCATAAGCGGATATTTTCTTCTGACCGTCCGCAATACTTCCATGCCATCGATACCAGGCATTCTCAGGTCAAGGACCATCACCTGAGGCTCGTTCTCCTCAACGTACTCGAGCGCCTGGACGCCGTTGAACGCGGTGTGGCCGGCAAGGTCGCGGAGATTCAGCCGCTCGGCCAGCGCCTTGATGAACTCCTCCTCGTCATCAACAAGGAGCAGACGGATGTCATTGTCATTCATTACTCTTTTTTGTCGTTCTTGTCGCCCTTGCTGCCATTGTGTTCTTCTTTTTCCTCCGAGAGAGCGGACTTGAGGCTGTTCATGGCGCTCTCCTTCATGATGTCAGTGGCCGTATCGAATTCGCCGCTCTCGGCAAAGGCGACTGCCGCCATCGAATCCTCAAAACTTGCCTTGTAAGCGATGCGTATCTTCTTCATCAGGTTCTCTGTCTCTACCGGCTTCTTCAGATAATCGAAGGCTCCAAGCTCGCGCGCTTTCTCTTCGTCTTTCTCTGTGCCGTGGCCAGTGAGGATGATCACCTGTATGGAGGGATGGAACCTCTTGACCCAGCGGAGCACCTCGAGACCGTGTATTCCGGGCATCTTGAGATCCAGTACCAGGACGTCCGGCTCCTGCTCGGACACCGACTCGATCGCCTGCTCGCCGTCGAAAGCCGTATCGCTATCGACGTCACGCATTTGAAGTCGCTCGGACAGGGTTTTAACAAATTCTTCCTCATCGTCAACAAGCAGTACTTTTATTTTTTCCTGCTTCTTCTTCATCTCCCGATCCTCGCTTTCGATAAAAAAGCCTGTTTTGGCGAACCTTGCTCCCGGACGAATTAGGGATACATTTTAAGACATTATGAAACTATTATCCGTTTAATGAGCTAAATCTATAGCAGAACTTTGGAAAAATCAAGCAAAAAGTCCCAATAATTCTCATATTCACTTATCTTCTGGATAAGGGGAGCCAATGTCGGACACTTTGAAACATTGGTTTTCTGAAGGGGTCAGCCGTCATTACAGGCCCTACCGGAGATCATGCCAGTCAATAAGTGGTTTTACGTCACGAAAGTGAGGATGGTCAGCACGAAGTCTTGCGACAGGAATGTGAGCTTAGCCGGTAGAAGTCTTGCGTCAGGAAAGTGAGGTTATCGAGAGAAGTATTTTAGGCCGTTTCCGGCCCGCGTCTTCCACGAGATATGATCCCTGAAGCCTGTCCAGACAGGACGAAAGGAGTTCGGGCGCCATCAGCTCCTGTTCAACGAGATCAGCGTCTCCACCTTCGGATGCCAGCGTTATCTCTGGCATCTTTCCCTTGCCCCGCTGAGTGCTGAGCCTGATCCTGCCTTCTTCGGGAAGAGCTTCGACGATTGGCGCAATCAGTGAGTAGACCAGAAACTGGATCAGAGAAGGATCGTTTGCGACTTCAGGCACTTTTCTGCCATGGGCAGCTTCAAGTGTGATTCGCTTCCTGCTGGCGGATCTTTGCATCAGCGAAACCAGGTCCTCCACCACTTGCTCCACACGAAAACGGCTTACAGCCACATCGCCCCTGTGAGTAAAGCGGTTGAGAGTCTCAACCATTTCAGCAGCCAGCCTGGCGCGCTCGTTGATGTTGCCGGAGATCTCACGGCAACGCTTGACGCAGCTATCCATATCATTCGGCTTCGACTGCAGCAGATCGCTGATGAGGCCTTTATACTCCTTGATCACGGCAAAATGGTTCTGGATCTCATGAGTGGCATCGGCGACTATCCGTCCCTGAAATGCGATTCTGGCCTGGCAAAATTCGTCTTCCCGGCTGCTCAAATCGCTCTCCCGGAATCATCCACCGTGCCCCGCTTCTTGGCTACCGCCTGCTCGATCTTGGCGATCAGCTCGGCGATGTCGATCGGCTTCATCAGATAGTCGAATGCGCCGCGCTTCATCCCCTCGATGCTGCTTGCCGCCGCACCGTGCCCCGTAAGCATTATGGCTTCGATCTCAGGATCACGGGCCTTGAACTCGCCCAGCGCGTCGAGGCCGTCCAGCCCGGGCATCTTGATGTCGAGCAGAACGACATCGGGCTTCAGGCCCGAGTCCATGGCAAAAAGGGCTTCGTCAGCGCGGCTGGCGACCGTTACGCTGAAAGAACGCAGGCGCAGCCGTTCTGCCAGGGTCTCGGCGAACTCCATCTCATCATCCACGAGCAATACTTCGATAGCATCCATTCCGGTTTATCCTCCCAGATCACAGTCAATCGGAAAATCAATAATAAAAGTCGCGCCCTTTCCCGGAGGGCTTTCAACGGTTATCTTACCGCACAGCTTCTTCACGATGCCGTAGGTGATGGAAAGGCCGAGGCCGGTGCCGCTGTACTCGGTCTTGTTTTTGGTAGTGAAGAACGGCTCAAATATATGATTCATGACGTTTTGCGGGATGCCGGGGCCTGTATCGGTGATCGTGGTTCGTACGCGGCCGGGTTTTCCTATCGAAGTCGTGACCGTCACAGTCCCGTCCCTTTCTACAGCGTCGATGGCGTTGTTCAAAATATTCAGGAAGATCTGCTGGAGCTGGCCGCGGTCGCTCTGGATGGCCGGCAGGTCATCGTCCAGGGCCAGCACCAGGCGTATGTCACGGTACAGGGCTTCTTTTTCCACAAAACTCACGACTTCGCGTATGACCTCGTTTACCCGAAGGGTCTCTTTTTCCACGTCCATGCGGCGGGCGAACCCGAGCAGGCGATGGGTGATGTCCCGGCAGCGCTTGACCGCCGCCGTGGCGCCGTCAGTCAACGCCAGGAACTTGTCACGCTGGGGAAAATCCTCGGAATATTTTGTCAGGTCGCGGATCAGCCCGATCTTCTCGTTGATGATGGCAAGGGGGTTGTTGATCTCGTGGGCGACACCGGCAGCCAGCTGTCCCACCGATGCAAGCTTGGCAGCATTCTGCGCTTCAGCCAATATCTCGTCGCGGCGCCTGTCGGCGTTCTTGATCATGTTGACCATCACTCTGGTAACCCGGAAGATTATGTACAGGGCGACCAGCGCGCAGGCGACCACGATCAGGATGAACTGCATCTGGAACTGGCTCCAGTTCTCACCATAAACATAACCGCGCCGTTCCATCACCAGGATCCACGGCATGCCTTCCAGCTTGGTGAAAGCTGTTAGTTCGCGGGAGCTCTCTTCGTCCTTGCTCACCAGGGATATATTTCCCCTGGCCGATGAGAAGTCCATGTTCAGGCCTTCGGTCATATCCGGATGGTTCACCGACTGCGAACGCAGCATGCTGTCCGGACCCACCAGGAACATGTCCGTGGAAGCGTCGGTGTTGATAGTCGCTATATAGTTGGCAAGATGGGTTGCGTCGATGCTCGCCCGCAGCATCCAGTATTGATCCGTACCGAGTGTCCCGTTGGTTACCGTTGCGACGAAATGTGGTACTCCTCGGTAACCCGTGAAGATATCGCTGACATATGTCTTGCGGGCATAGGCGTTCTGATACCATTCCTGGTCCGAATAGTTTATCCCCTGGAACGGATATGGGCCGACATATGAACGCTGTACTCCGGACGAGTCGAGCGCGCCCATATCGATTACCCATGAATATTCATTCCTCATCCTGTTATACAGGTCCTCCAG
>JAUSDE010000001.1 GCA_030650885.1 Thermoleophilia bacterium | reverse complement strand
AGGAAGGTCAACACCGTCAGTATGGGAAACCCTATCTGTTGCTGAAATTCGTACATATCCCCTATCGTTTCCTAGACAGTCAGTATCAGGTATGCGACCAGCAGGGCCAGGAATCCTAAAAACATGCTGAACAGATATGCCTGTATCTTGCCGGACTGTGTCGGTTTGAGCGCCATGCCGACGCCGTGGAAGAAGCGGGCGGAACCGTTGACGAAACCGTCGATCATGGCCATGTCCACCCAGCGCCAGAGCCCGCGGCCGAGGGCCATGACAGGGTTGATGACAGCCGCGAAATAAAACTCGTCGATCCAGTATTTGTTGAGCGCCGCCTTGTAGAGGAAGCCGGCGCGTGCTCCAGCCTTCGCCGGCAGGTCGTCAGGACGCTTGACGTAGAACTGCCACGCCAGCAGGATGCCGCCGATGCCGACCAGCGCCGAAAGCGCCATAAGGCCGAGGTCCACAGCCCCGAAAGCATGCGGGGCGATGCCGGCGGCTTCGAATACCGGTTCCAGGAATTTATCGATGTGTCCGTCTTCCGGCGGCAGGCCAAGCGCCAGCCCTATGAGGGCGGACGGTATGGCCAGCAGGATCAGTGGCATGGTCATGCTCCGCGGCGACTCATGCGCATGTGCGAAAGCTTTCTCATCCCGCGGCTTGCCGTGGAAGGTCATAAAGATGAGGCGGAACATGTAGAAGGCGGTCATGAAGGCGACGATGAGGCCGACCGCCCAGAAATACCAGTAGCCGTGATTGAAGGAGCCGGCGAGGATGCTGTCCTTGCTCCAGAAGCCCGCGAGCCCGGGGAATCCCGATATTGCCAGGGCGCCGATCACGAAGGTCCAGTAAGTGATCTTGGTCTTGTTCTTCAGCCCGCCCATCTTGCGCATGTCCTGCTCGCCACTGAGCGCGTGGATCACCGAGCCCGAGCAGAGGAAGAGCAGGCCCTTGAAGAAACCGTGAGCGATCAGATGGAACATGCCGGCGCCCCAGGCACCGACACCCAGCGCCATGAACATGTAGCCGAGCTGGCTCACGGTCGAGTAGGCCAGCACTTTCTTGATGTCGTTCTGCACCAGGCCGATCGACGCCGCGAAGATGGCCGTGAATGTCCCTACCAGCGCCACGACGAACATGGCGGTATGTGACTCGGCAAATAGTGGATTGGAGCGGGCGACCATGTAGACGCCGGCGTTGACCATGGTGGCGGCGTGGATCAGCGAACTGACCGGTGTGGGGCCTTCCATGGCATCCGGAAGCCAGACGTGCAGCGGGAACTGGGCGCTCTTGCCCATGGCTCCCATGAACAGCAGCAGGCAGATGGCGGTCATGGTGCCCGTGCCTATGGTCCCCGCCGCTTCGAAGACACCGCTGTAGCTAAGAGTCCCCAGGGTGACGAAGATGAGCATGATGCCCAGCCCGAATCCGAAATCGCCTACCCTGTTAACCAGGAATGCCTTGGTGCCGGCGTTGGCGGCGCTCTTCTTCGTATACCAGAAAGAGATGAGCAGATAGGAACAGAGTCCCACCGCTTCCCAGAACACATACAGCATCAGGAAGTTGTTGCCCAGGATCAGCATGAACATGGAGAACATGAACAGGTTGAGATAGGCGAAGAAACGGTAGTAGCCGCCGTCGCCCTTCATGTAGCCGATGGAATAGACATGCACCATGAGGCCGACAGTGGAGACGACCAGCAGCATAACTGCGGTCAGCTGGTCCACCAGGAAGCCGATGTCGACCTTGAAGCTGCCGGCGGCGATCCAGGAATAGACCTGCCAGTGCAGTTCCTCACCACGCTCCACCTCGACGATCAGGTACATGGAAAGCAGCCAGGAGACAGCCACGGCGCCAACCGACAGGTAGTGGCTCTTCTCCTTGAAGAATCGTTTGCCGAACAGCCCCGTGATGATGAACGAGGCCAGTGGCAACAGCGGTATGAGCAATACGGCTGCCTTCATTAAGGCTTCATCTATCCCTTCATCTCGTCGAGATCGTCAACTGACAGTTTTTCCTTCAGGCGGTACATGGCGATGGCGATCGCCAGCCCGATTGCTGCCTCCGCCGCAGCGAGGGCAAAGACGAAGAAGACGAACACTTCGCCGCGGCCGGCACCCGTGGGAGAATAGTTGGAAAAAGCGACCAGGGCGATATTGATGGCGTTCAGCATCAGCTCGACGCACATGACCACTAGGATCAGGTTGCGCCTTGCCAGCACGCCCCAGGCCCCGATAAAGAACAGCGCCATCGAGAGCGCCAGATACTGTTGCAGCGGCGTCATCGGTTCTCTTCTTTCTTGGCCAGGAGCACGGCGCCGACCATGGCTACCAGAAGCGCCAGGGAAACAAGCTCGAAGGGAAACGCGTACTCGTTGAACAGCATCGAGGCTATCTGCTCGTCACCGGGGTTCTGGGCTTCCGCGGTGGCATTGTAATCGGCGGTCGACATGACCACGATCAACGCCACGGCGGCGACAGCGCAGATGGGAGCGGCTACCCAGGCCTGTCGGTGGAAGAAAAGTCTGAGGTCGCCTGTCCGATGGCTGGTCAGCATGATCGCGAAGATTATCAGCACTGAGATGGCGCCGACGTAGATGAGAACCTGCGCCGCCGCAACCAGTTCGGCGTGGAGCATGACGAAGAGGCCGGCAACACCCAGAAAGCAGCCCACCATCGAAAGTGCGCTGTAGATCAGCTCCTTGAACAGAACCACAAACAACGCTGAGATGATAATTATGGAACCGATGATGAGGAATGCGATCTGGCTGAACTGTGGCATCAGCTGTCACCCCCGGTTTCTGGAGTCGAAGCAGCGGTTTGCCCTGCGGAAGAAGCAGGCTGTTCATCTTGCGTTGCCGATGGCTGCACGTCGGGCTTGGCCGATTGCTGCTCGTCCGCAGCCGGTTTCACAGTCTTCGCTTTGGCCTGCCGGTCCCTGACGCCCCAGCCTCCGGGGTCCAGGTCGGCGCCACGGGCCCGCTCCAGCAGGTTGCAATGCAGGTCGCTGTGCTCGTGGGATGCCAGCTCGAAGGCCGGTGTCGTAGCCAGTGCCTCCTGTGGGCAGACCTCGACACAGTCGGCGCAGAAGATGCAGCGCGAGGTGTCCAGGTGCCAGTTTTCCAGCTGCCGCTCCTTGAGGAAAAGCGCTCCCGTCGGGCAGATGTTGGCGCAGCGGCCGCAGGAGACGCAGTCGGTGTCATTCAGAGACTGGTCGAAGGCCGGAGTGGCGATAGTATCGGCTCCCCGGTTCGCCAGCTCGTATACTCCGGAACCGGTTATGTATTTGCAGACCCGCACGCAGCGGGCGCAGTCGATGCAGCGGTTGGGGTCACGCTGGACGAACGGGTGCGTCGTGTCGCGCCCATAGATATGCTGTTCGCCCGCGAAGCGGTTCTCCTTTTCCCTGGTGAGTCCGTGGTTGATGCTGTAACGCCGCAGCTTGCAGGTCTCGACGCCTTCACAGATACACTGGAGGCAGCGATTGCCTTCCAGGCCGGCTGCCTGCTCGGAGAAGCCCTGTTCGACCTCGAGGAAGTTATCCATGCGCTCGGCAGCGCTGATATTGCTCGACAGCTGGCGTTCGACCTTCTCGGGACGCCAGGCGGGGATGGCGACCATCGGCGGCTTGTCGGATTCCGACAGGCCGGCCTCGTATGCGACCATATCCTCGCCCCGCAGGAATGCGTCCATGGCCCAGGCAGCCCGCTTGCCGGCGTTGATGGCCTGCACGACCGTGGCGGCGCCGGTCACGGCGTCGCCACCCGCGAATACATCGGGCCGGTCGGTCTGAAAAGTCTTCGGATTGGTTTCCACAGTCTGCCAGCGGCTGCATTTGACGCCGGTGTCTTCCTCCAGGAAATTGCATTCCTCCTGATTGGCAGGGTCATGATATGTGAGTTTTGGTTTCTGGCCGATGGCCGGGATGATCGTATCCAGCTCCATAAGGTATTCCGAGCCGGGCACCGGTTCCGGGCGGCGGCGTCCGCTGTCGTCGGGCTCGCCCAGCTCCATCTTCTGGAGCATGACGCCCTTGACGCGGCCGTCCTCCGCCTCGACTTTTACCGGGGCGGCCAGGAACAGGAAATTCACGCCTTCCTCGCGGGCGTCGTGGACCTCGATCTCGTGGGCGGGCATCTCTTTCTCGGTGCGGCGATAGATGACCGTCACCTCTTTTGCACCTTCGCGGATCGACACACGGGCAGCGTCCATGGCGGAGAAACCGCCGCCGATGACCGCTACCTTGTCGCCGATATCCGGCGGGTTGCCCAGAGCCACATCGCGCAGGAAATCGACCACGGTGATGACGCCGGTTGCTTCCTCGCCTTCGACGCGCATGGCCATGCTCTCGTGTGCGCCGATGCCGAGGAATACCGCATCGAAGCCGGATTCGCCCAGCAGGCTCTCGATGGAGCAGTCCGGACCCAGGCATTGCCTGGTCTTCAGCTCGATTCCCATATCCCAGAGCGGCTGCAGTTCTGCGTCCAGCACCCGCTTGGGCAGCCGGTACTCGGGGATGCCGTAGCGCAGCATTCCGCCGGCCTCGGGCAGGGCTTCGAGGATGGTCACCGCGTGCCCCTTGAGGGCCAGGTAATAGGCGTTTGCCAGCCCGGCAGGCCCGGCGCCGATAACGACGACCTTCTTACCGCTGGCGGGTTCCGGCTGCTCAGGGCGTAGTCCCTTATGGATGGCGACATCTCCCACGAAACGATGGGACAGGCGGATCGATACAGGCTCGTCCACCTCGCTGCGGCGGCACTGGGATTCGCAGGGGTGCGGACAGATCCGCCCGACCACAGCCGGGAATGGCAGATTTTCCTTCAGCACCCGCTGGGCCTCGTCGTAGTCGCCCTCGGTTATGAGGCCGATGAACGACGGCGCGTCGACTCCCGTGGGGCAGCCATACTTGCACGGCGGCAGGCAGTAGGCATTATGGTCTGAGAGCATCAGTTCAAGGTAGGTGGTGCGCAACCGTGTCAGCTGTTCGGATTCGGTTGTGACATTCATGCCTTCCCGGACGAAGGTGGCGCATGAAGGTACCGGCCGGTCTTCGCCCTCGACCTCGACGACACATACGCGGCAGCCGCCATGGGGTTCGAGCTCCTTGAGGAAACAGAGGTATGGAATCTTTATCTTCACAGACTTGGCCGCATCGAGGATGGTGTCTCCCTCGCGGGCGGTCAGCTGCCGGCCGTTGATTGTGAGGTTCACCAGCCCGCCTTGTGGGGCTCTGAGCGGCGGCAGGGTCTCGACGCGTTCCCTCATCGGGCCGCGCACCTCCCCGACTTGCAAGAGGTCTCGCCCCTGGCGTGGTCGGTGAATTCCTTCTGGAAAAATTTCATGCCGGTTTGAAGCGGCCTCACGGCGCCGCGGCCGAGTCCGCAGAGGGCGCCATCGGCAATGTCGGAGGCCAGGTCGGCCGCCAGGCTCAGATCGTCTTCGGAGCCTTCACCGGAACAGACCCGGTCGATGAGGTCCAGTAGCCGCCAGGTTCCCAGCCGGCAGGGGACGCATTTGCCGCAGGACTGCGAGGCGGAAAAAGCCAGGCATTCCCTCATGATGTCGACGACGCAGTCTTCGCCGCCGAGCACCCTGATAACGCCGGAGCTCATGTCGCCACCGGTCTCGGAGATCGATTCATAATCCAGCGGGATGTCAAATAGTCCCGGCGAGAGGAAGCCGCCTCCGGAGGAGCCGACCAGCGCCGCTTTGACTTCACCGGTGAATCCGCCGGCTGCTTCTGCCAGCTTTTTCAGCGTGATGTCGAGAGTGGCCTCGTAAAGGCCGGGGCTGGCGACAGCGCCGCTCATCATGAACAGCCTGGTTCCCGGAGCCTGTGACGCGCCGATCTGCTGGAACTCGCGCGAGCCGTTGGCGATAATCCAGGGTACGGTCGCCAGTGTCTCCACGTTCTCGATGACCGTGGGCATGCCATGCAAGCCTGTCTCGGCCGGATAGGGAGGCCGCACCCGTGGCATCGGCCGCCCGCCTTCGAGTGTGGTTATCAGGGTCGTCTCTTCACCGGCGGCAAACGCATCGGGTACCGCCCTCACCTTGATGGAAAAGGAAAAGTCAGTGCCAGGCAGCTCATCGCCGAGGAATCCTTTTTCCTCAGCCTGCATGACTGCTATCTGCACGCGCTCGAGCGCCAGGCGGTTCCTGATGCTGGCATAGATAATGCCGTTGGTCGCCCCCACCGCGTAGCCGGCGATGATCATGCCCTCGACGACGGCATGGGGGTCGTGCTCCAGAAGGGAACGGTCTTTTACCGAACCCAGGTCGCCTTCGGCGGCGTTGCAGATTATATATTTCTGTGGTGCCTCGGTATCGCTGGCCAGCTGCCACTTACTGCCGGTAGAGTAACCGGCGCCGCCGCGGCCACGCAGCCCGCTGACCGCGATCTCGTCGAGCACCTCGGACGGGCTCATCCCGGTGAGTGCATCAGTGGCCGCCTTGTAACCGCCAGAATCGGCGTAGGCGTCGATGCTCTCCGGATCGATGGAACCATGTCTGGACAAAAGGATAGATGGCGTACCCGGAACCACGGCAACCGGGGTGTGCGGCTGCTCGGATTCGTCCGCAGCCGGTACCTCTGCACCTGGCCGCAACTGGTCGTAGAAAGTGGCCACACCGAAGACCTGGGCCAGCCAGACACCGTTGCGGCTGGCGGTTTTCGCCAGAACCATCGCGGACAGCCCGTTTGCATCAAGCAGCGAACTCGCCAGGCAGCCGTCCCTGTCGGGCGCAGGCAGCGGGTCGGCTTTTTCCGGCCACATCTCCAGGCCCAGCGGTTTCTCGCCGCGCTGGAAAGTGGAAAGCATGGGGCCGGAGCCGGCATCGAGGCTCCAGACCTTCTCCGGCTGTTTGTCCTCGTAAATGACCCTGATGGCCACCGAGGGACAAATCTGCTCACAGAAAGTACAGGAGATACAGCGCGGCTCCATGGTGTCGGGTTGCAGCCTCAGGCGCAGCAGACCGCGGCTGCGCTCTGGCAGCTGGGGGCGCTGTTCGGGATACTGGACCGTCACCTTTTTTGTGAAAAGGTGACCGACTGTGGCGCGCATGCCTTTCAGCAATCCGAGCATCTAGAAGACTTCTTTCATGAGCGGATGCCGCCCTTGCCGGTTCCGGAGATCATCGTAGTCATCTTGCGGCTGGCCAGCTGCTTGAGTCGCTTGTTCAGCAGCACCTTCCGGATGAATCCCGGGAAGAAGACGATGAACAGCGCGATCGAGGACCAGCTGAGAATCGCCGTCGGCAGGAGGAAATTGTCAGGCCACATGACGATGAAAAAGCTGGTAGCCGCCAGGTTGAGCAGGCTCAGCGGGATCAGGATCTTCCAGGCGAAAGCCATCAGCTGGTCGATCTGCAGCCTCGGGAAGGTGACGAAGAACCAGATTATCACCAGGGCCATGATGCCCACCTTGGCTGCCAGCCAGAAGGGGCTGTCGAAGAACGGTCCGCGCCAGCCGCCGAGGAACAGGGTCGCGCCGGCCATCGCCCAGACCGTGACGTTGCCCCACTCGATCAGGGCGGCGAAGCAGGCGAAGCGAAAACCGCCGTATTCGGTATTGTAGCCGCTGACCAGTTCCGACTCCGCTTCGGGCAGGTCGAAAGGTGTGCGGTTCAGCTCGGCGACGCCGGCGATCACGTAGATGATGAAAGCCAGTGGCTGGATCGCTCCGAACCAGATTGAGCCCTGCGCTTCCACGACCTTGTTGAGGCTCAGCGAGTTGGCCAGCAGACCCACGAGGATGATGGTAAGGATCAGCGGGATCTCGTAGGAGATCATC
>JAUSDE010000192.1 GCA_030650885.1 Thermoleophilia bacterium | reverse complement strand
GCCGCCGCGGTTGAGCCAAAGCTGGATCAGGCCGACAAGCTCCTGCTGCTGGCGACCGACCAGTTGTCCCAGGGCAAGCTTGACGAGGAGAAGGCTAGCCTGACCAAGGCGCAGGCGATTATCGATGAGATCATCGTCGAGATCAAGTCAGCCAAAGCGAAGACCGACGAAGCCGCCGCCATGGATATAAGCGACGCATATCGCTCTTACCTGGAGGCGAAAAGCCGGGCTCTTGATGAGGCATTGAACCTGAACCAGACCAGCCGCGAGATCACAGTGCTGCTGCTTGCCGATCCGGCCGTTGAGAATCCGGAGACGCTGACAAAACTGGCCGAGCTCGAAAAGACAGCAACGGAGCAGAGTAACCGGCTGAAAGCTGCAGACGACGAAGCGAGCCGCATCGCCGCTGAGAACGCTGACGAGATCAAGGAATAGTCAGGCTGCGGGCGGTCTCACCCTGTTTTTGCGCTTGCACTGCAAACTTGCGCCTGTGTTATAATACAGGCGCTCTTAAGACAGAGTGCCTGAAGCTGCGCCGAAAACGCCCGGTTGCAGGGATTTTATCATGCGATTAGCATCCGGCGCCTGATTTTTTCAGCTTCGGTTTCACGGGCGAGTGGTGGAACTGGTAGACACGCTAGGTTCAGGGTCTAGTGCTCTTACGAGCATGGGGGTTCAAATCCCCCCTCGCCCACCATATTCGGGCCCTCTCCAGCTTCACCAGACGAAAGGACATTCTATTGTCTTTCTTCGAGGATGATGAAGAGCGGATCGAGGAAATAGAAGAAGTAACTGAAACCGGACGCAGGCCCGGGCGGCGCAAGCCCAAAGCCCGTAAACCGAAGGAAAGAAAGCCCAAAGAGCGCAAGCCGCGTGGCGGCGGTCCGCCGTTGGGCCAATCCCCGCTCGCCCGAGTACTAATCATCCTTGCTGCCGTGGTCATACTTGTTCTGATCACCAGCCTCGGAATCCAGAGTTGCCTCAACAAGAAAAAAGTCGGTGAATACCGGGATTACTTCAACTCAGTGGAAGCAGTCGTCAAGGAGTCTGACGAAATCGGCAAGCAGCTTTCTGACATGTTGATGAATCCGGATGAGGCAGTCCGCCAGTCACTAGAGGCCAAGCTGGCCGAATTCCTGGCCGCCCAGGAGCAGCTGCTTGAAAAAGCCAAGCAGATCAAGCCTCCCGACCAGTTCAAGCAGGAAAACGAATGGTTCGTAGCCACCATGCAGATCCGGGTCCGAGGGCTCAAAGGGCTGCAACCGGCTATGCTGAACGCCCTGGAGGCTCGTGACAATCAGGCTGGCGCCGCCCAGGTTTCCCACGAACTTCTTATCCTGCTTGCCGGCGATGTCGCATATGACGAGTTCTATTATCAGCCCTGCCAGCTGGACCTCAAAGAGGAAAACATAACCGACATCAAGGTTCCCCAGGCAAAATTCCTGAAGGACCCGGCGCTCGCCAGCCCGCAAACGGCGGTGACAGTACTCGACCGCCTTAAGGGCGGCACGGCACAGGTATCCGGCCTTCATGGTGTCTCGCTGGTCGGAGTTAAGGCCAAGCCCAGTGGCATGGTACTGGTCAGCGACAGCGAGAACAGTCTCAAGGCATCAGAATCGCTTACTTTCGAAGTGGAAGTCGAGAACCAGGGTGAAGCTACTGAGAGCGAAGTGCCGATCAGCCTGAATCTGTCCGCCCCGGGACGTCCTTCGCCTCAAAAGGTCGATGGCACGATTCCCACGATCGCTCCCGGCGAACGCCGGACGATCGAACTGACTGGGCTGGCTGCTGAAGCCGGTAGCCAGGCAGCACTTTTACGGGCGGAGGTCGGTCCGGTAGCCGGAGAGGCCAATACACAGAACAACGTCGGCGAATTCAGCATCGTATTCAGCTAGGGCTGCCTTCCCCGGTAGAGCCTGGAAAGCAGCAATATGGGTTCATTTCTCGAAAATAATCAAATAATCGCCTTTGCAGTCCCGACAGCCATCGCCGTGCTGGCTCTTTTGTCGATGTTGTACCTGCTGCTGGTTCTCAGACGCTATCGGCACGATCAAAAGATAATAATGGGAGAAGGGCAGGAGCGCGATATAATCGCCCACTCCCGCTCGATGCAGCAGAGTGTGGACGGGCTCGCCGGAGACTTAAGTAATCTATCTGGGGAATTGCGGCAAACAGAAAAAAGGCTTGATGACTGCCTTACACATCGCAGCGTTATACGATATGACGCCTACAACGACCTCAGCGGCATGCAGAGCACGACCATGGCTTTACTCGACGCCCACTTCTCAGGAATCATAGTGAACTCCATTCAGTCTCGTGACCATGCACGCATATACGTCAAGGAAGTACGTCTTGGCGACAGCAAGGAGAAGCTTTCTCCCGAGGAGATTCAGGTACTCAAGGAAGCCATGGGCATAAAGAAACAGAAACCAGCTGTCGTATCAGGCGGAAACGCCGATGGCTGAAAACGGAAATCTGAAGATAGGGTTCCTGGGGCCGACGGGCACCTGGGCAGAGGAGGCGCTTATCGCTGCAACTGCTGTGTCCGCGGATGAGACGCAGCCGATTCCTTCGGTCTACGATGTCATTGCCGCCGTTGCTGCAGGAGAAGTAAGCCAGGGGATTGTTCCCATGGAAAACGCGATTGAGGGATCGGTCAGCGCCACCCTCGACGTTCTGGCCTTCGAAGTCGAGAACGTCCATATCGTGCGGGAGATCGTTCATCCCATCCGCCATCGCCTGATTGCCGGCAACCGCTTGCCCCTGGACCAGATCGAAAAATTATTATCCCATCCCCACGCGCACGCTCAATGCCGGCGTTTTATCAGGGAAAAACTGCCCCAGGCGGAGATCGTAGCTGCAAACAGCACCGCCGAAGCGGTGCGCCTGGTAAGCCTCTCAGATAGAAAGTGGGCCGCGATCGGCAGCAGTCTGGCGGCGAAAAGCTATGGTTGTATGATTATCGAAGACGATATTGAAGATTATGCGGGAAATCAGACCCGTTTCGTGATGCTATCGACTACCCCGGCACCGCAGGACCTGGAAACCGGTTACAAGACCTCGATCGTCTGCACCATCGCGCATGACCAGCCGGGGAGCCTGCTGCAGATTCTTCAGGAATTCGCACACCGATATGTGAATCTTACCAAGATAGAATCCAGGCCTTCCAAAAAAGGCCTGGGCGATTACGTTTTCTTTATTGATGTGGAAGGCAGGAAGGATGATGAGCAGGTAGCTGCGGCCATCAAGTGTCTGGAATGCAAGCTGGCCCGGGTGAAGATGCTGGGCTCCTATCCCGTGGGCTGAAAATTGCCCAACTACGCAAATGGGTGAATTCAGCATCTTCGAGTGCGGATCATGTGGCTACAAAAGCGGCAGGATCCGCTGGGGTGTGGGAGAAAACGATCAACACATACGATTCCTTCCTGGAACTTGCCAGAATTGCCAGGAGCTGATCGCGATCGATCTGACCGACTCCGATGTTCTCTTAGATAAGTTTTCCTGCGCCATATGCGGCCGCCCGGTGTTTTTCTTCGAACGGTCTGAATCATTCGAATGTCCGCGTTGCAAAGCCCCCGATATGAAGATCAGGCAGGACGGTTACTGGTAAATCAAGCAAAAGTACCGGTCTGCCGATTAGTCCTTTGAGCCATGAGCATGGCTGATTTCGCTTGCTTGACACACCCAGGCTGGCGAAATGCAAAAGGGACGCGAGGGCAGGGCACAATTGAACAGACTTCAGGGCACCCCGGTTTACCGCAGGTTAAGCACGAAGATGATTGCGGGCTTTATAGCTATCGTCGCCATATTCTCCATTCTCGGGCTTGTAGTCACGCGCGAAGTATCCGAAACCAGAAATCTGTCAGATGACGCGATGGATCGTGCCGAAGCCGTGCAGCATATGGAAGAAGCAAAATCCGCAGCCGCCGAGCAGATCCAGGCCCATTACGAACTCATTCTCGAGAACAACGAAGGCAAGATCGCCTCGTTTGAAGCAGCGCGCAGCCGCCGCCAGAGCGCCATTTCGGAAGCAAGAGTGCACGCCGGCACGCCTCAGGAGGTCCAGTGGTTTGACGAACTCGAGCTGGTGTCATCCCGTTTTGATGACAATTTCCTTAACAAGCTGGTGCCTGCGTGGCGGTCGGGAGATCAGTCACTCACTTTGACGCAGGAGAAGGAAGCTGATGGCCTTCTTCTATTAATGGGCGATTACAGCAGCCTGCTCAGCACTAATTTCAAGGCCAGGAATTTTGCAGCTCAGGAGGCTGCTGATGCGGCGGCCACTGAAGCGCAGGCATTCATGATTTTCGCTGCGATCGCCGGCATAGGACTCAGTCTGATTATCG
>JAUSDE010000188.1 GCA_030650885.1 Thermoleophilia bacterium | reverse complement strand
GCCCGCAGCCAGCAGGGCGATTGCGCTGACGCCCCAGGCTACGGTCACATATGCCTGGCCGTTTGGTAATTCAGACAACTCTCTGAGGAACCAGCCGAGCAGGGCTACATAGGCGCCCAGTTGATAAGTGTAGCGAATCGCCTTCGGGCTCAGAAGCCAGGAAACGCCGCCGGCCGCGATTATGAAACCCAGCTCCGACAGGGCCTGGGTGTTGAGAACGACCCTTCCCTGGACTTCGTTTTCAAGGAGCCTCTCCAGTAGCCACAAAGACATCAACAGAAAATAGCCATGCGCGATGATGAGGACGACCCGGTCTTTCAGCCTCCAGGCTACGAGCTGCAGCGCTGTTGCCTCCGCGGCCAGTGCAATGAAGCGCGCGTCGCCATCGAGGATCAGGCCGATGGCCATGGTGGTCAATGTCAGGTCTACCAGCGCCTGCGTGTAGGCCAGTTCCCGCAGTTGCTCCTGCGACCTCAGCGCCAGGAATGCCAGCCCACAGATCGCGGCGGCTCCAAGGGTCACCCAGCCCCATTCACGGTTGGTGAGGTCCCAGATCTCCCGGGTGAAGAACAGGGCGATGAACGGTGTCGAGATGGACAGCGTATGCACGTGGCGGTTGATGACCGACTCGACGGTGTCGAACTCGTCTCTTTCGGATATTAAGTGGGGCCGCGGCCATCTGTCAGGGTTTCGGGCGGAAAGGGCTTCCCGCAACAGGGGCAGCAGCCAGAATGCGAGAACGGCGAAAACGACACCGAACTGCATGGCTCTTTTGTCGGTGGCGGTAAGCCCGCGGTAACCAGGCATGCTTTGAACATATATGAAAATCAGAGTCAACCAGCCCCCAGCCACGGAAATCCAAAGCAGCGGGCGCCATCCCTTATATAGATACACGGCGCTGGAGCCGCTGAGGACGGCGCAGGCATAGATGATCACATCAGCGCGGGACCCCGCCGCTTCGGTCAGCATGAACGGCGTCACGAGTCCGCCGATGGTAGCTACCAGGGACAGGACCTGCTCATCCTGCTGCACCGAAAGCACGAAAGCTACCAGCGTCACCGAGCCCATCCAGGCGATGGCTACCGGATACGGGATCAGTTCATATAGCTGGAAAGCAGCGAAACCGCTGATATAAAGGGCGGCTATTCCGCCTCCCATGAGCATCTGGCTGAAGAATCGTTGCCGGACATGGAGGAAAAGGCCCAGGCCGACCAGCGCGACGCCGAGGGCCATGCCGGCTGCCACGCGCATCGGTGGCGTGATCCAGCCCTGGTCCACGGAATACCTGTAGAGGAAGATGACACCGAGCAGCACCAGAACGATGCCGATAAGATTGAACCAGAACTGGGCGCTCCCTACAAATCTGGGAGCGGCGGGCTTCTTCTTTTTCACGGCAGCCGGCTTGTGAACCTTCGCGGCCGGAGCGCGTGGTGCAGCGGCCGGATTTTGTGGTGCAGTTGATTGAGCGTGCGGTGCAGTCGCCGGAGTATGTGGCACAGCGGCAGCCACTTCTGTTGGCGTGGCCGGAGTTACTTCATGAACAGGTTCAGTTTCACCGGCTTGCCCTGCTTCACTGTTCTGACTTAGCTCAACCCCGGATTTCGCCTCGTCCGCCGGCTCATGATGCGGCTCTTCCATTTTCTCGCTGATCATCCAGAGGGCGAGCCTGATATCGTCGAGGTCTTCCTCGATCTTGCCCAGGCGCTCATCGATGGTATTTTCGTCTTCCAAGGCCATAGCTCCCCCCAATAATAAGCCACGTAATCCTGCGTCAACTTCGGCAATGCAGTCAAAATCATTAGGAGAGAGGGCCAAAGCAGCCTGTAATGGCGAAATAAAAAGGGCGGCTCGAAAGCCGCCCCTATGGTCTGTTAATAAAGTCTGGTCGTCACATGCAATTAATATGCATGCTCACCTGTGAGTTTTGACGAATCTCAGAAATACCTGTCCAGCAGATTCTGCAACATCGCCGCATGGCGGGCCTCGTCGTGGGCGGCAGTATCGAAGAAAGAAGCGACTTCCTTCTTGCCGTCGGCATCAGCTACCTTCATGCCCTCATGCTTGCCGTCCACGGCTTCCTTCTCGCCGGCCAGCATCTTCTCGATCTCACCCTTGAGATCGCCGATCTTTCCCGCCAGGTACTTGAAGCGCGAGCCGTGGCCCGCTTCGTCCATGGCGATGCTCCTCAAAGTCTGCGCCACCTCGGTCTTGCCCTCGTTGTCAGCTTTCAGGGCCATTGCCAGGTACTGGATTACCTCCCAGGTCTCGCCTTTGATCTCGTTCGCCATGCATTCTTCCGTGGTTGCAGTCGTCTCAGTCATCTTTCTTCTCCCTTCATTCGATAAATATGATTTATCCCGTGCCAGTCAGGGTACAGTATGATTCCAGCTTCATGATTTTTACCCGATAAAACAAGACTATAAACATCTTCTTTCATCGGCACAACTACATTTCCCCAACGCCACCTGTTTCCAAACGCCAGGCTTTGGCTCCCTTGCAGAGGGCAGCCTCCTTCTTCGCCAGGTCGGCAAAATTCACATTGGCGAACATCCTGGCCAGAGTATTGCCGATATGCTCCAGTTCCGCATGGATGGCGCAGTAACTCTCCCGTGGACATTCTCCAGGCCTGATAAAGCAGCTGTTCAGGGCCACCGGTCCCTCGATGGCTTCGACCACATCCAGCAGCGTTATCTCTTCCGGGGGCCTGGCCAGCGTGATGCCTCCACCTACGCCACGATGCGTCGTGACTATGCCCGCCTGGGACAGCTTCTGGACGATCTTTGCCAGATATTCCTTTGGGACAAACTGTGCTCTGGCGATCTCCTGAATCCTGGCCTGGGGGGAAGCCGCCAGGAAAAGGATCGCTCTCATGGCGTAATCGCCCTGTCTGGTCAACTGCATCTGGCCTCATTTCCTTGTGTTGACTTAAAGCGGATAAATTATACCCGCAATTACCGCAAATTAACCGGCATCGAGCTACGGTGGTTTAGTGGCAAGGTAACACTCTGGCGGTTCCACTCCACACCCAAACCATAACCTTCACGCTGTCAGCCCCAGCTTGCTGCCAGGCTGACAGAAGTTAGCAGAATGCCCATTTGAGGTATATAACGCCGACTGCAACCAACCCTGAGGGAGGATCAATGTCCAGGTTCACGGGTTTTCGTTCCTGCATGATTACTGGATTTGTGGTCTTGTTCGTGATGGCCGTTTCACTGATGCCCGCGTCGGGCTGTGGTGATGAGACCCAGACTGATACCGTTTCAGACATCGAGACTGCGGCTGTACCGCCGCGAAAAGCTGATGTGATCGTATTCATCCGTGGCGGCGAGGTTTGGGCGGTCAATCCGGATAACGCCATCGAGCGCCGGGTCACAAGCGATGGCATGTCCAAGAGCTGGCCCCGTCTTTCGCCGGATGGAACACAGATCCTCTACCAGGTCACACCGGGCGAAGACAGGCTCTTCAGCGATATCTATCGCGTTGGCCTGGCGGAGGGCAGCACGCCTGAACTCATTATTCATGCCGGTTTATATCCTGCCTGGTCCACCGACGGTAAGACTATCGCCTTCGTGAAGGAGAGACCGGCACAAAACAACGAGATGACCGACGACATCGCTGTGGTCAGCGCCGACAATCCCAGCGGCATCGAAGAATTCCTGACCGACCATAAGAATGTGGTCGACTCGGGGGGCGCCCTGGCCATCCAGAATCTGGAGTACTCTCCAGACGGAGGCAAATACATTTATTTCATCAGGGGTCGGCGCTCTGACTCGCGATGGCTGGCGCGGGTAGAAGTGGCGACGAAGCAGGAGGAGGACATTCTGGCTCCTCCCGGCTCAATGCCGGACGCACTCGCCGAGGGTGGCTTCAGCCTCTTCAATGTGAGCCAGCTGGAAGGACGCCGGGCGCTCATCTCCCGTGGCGACCTTACCGGCGGGAACTTCCAGCAGAACCACAAGATCTATATCAGGTTCCTGGAGCCGACGCTCGAGGACAGCCCCATCGAGGATGCGCCCGGCAGTATCAATCCCAGTCTCAAGCCGGACAACACCCGCTTCGCCTATGAGAATAATGGTGTCATCTATAAACATAACCTGGCCGGTGGTCCCGGAATCGAAAAGATAGCCGAGGGCAGTATGCCGGATTGGGGCATGTCGGCGGTCGGCCCCGGGTTCGACACCGGCGATACGAAGACGACCACGACGACGACTGCCACCGGGACCACAACCACTGGGACCGGCACTTCCACCAGCGGCGATAACGGCTCCGGCAGCACGCACCCCTGCGCCGACGGTGCCCGTAACGACGATTACATCCGCAACGGAGATTTCGAGCTGGGGCTGGCGGACTGGCAGGTCGTCGATATCAGGAAGAAGGGCGAGAACCGGGTCGAGCTGACTGGTGACCCTGAATGCGGCACGGTGCTGACTTTCATCCGCGCGAACTCGGGCAACGATGGAGGCATGTCAGCGGTATCGCAGAGCCTCGATATGAGCACCGGCGATGCCAGCAAACTGAGCTTGCGGCTGGTGGGTGCAATCGACACACAGGATCTGTCCGGGGATGGCTGGTACGATGGCGAGACGCCGCTGTTCGTTACAATCGACTATACGTCAGCTGGCGGCGCTGCCAGAACCTGGACACATGGCCTCATGGTGAGCGGTCCGGTTAATTACCCCGCACGAGATCAGGTTATTCCTTCAGGCCAGTGGTATACATATGACAGCCCTGACCTGATGGCTGAGCTGCCGGACCTCGAACGCATCACGAAGGTCACCATCGGCGGCAGCGGCTGGGATTTCAGGAGCCGCATCGGCCGGGTCTGGCTACGGGGCAATTCACAGTGATATCCGCAAAATACTTTCTTTAAGCCGGTTCAGTTCCCCAGCAGCTTCTGCACAGCGTCCTGGGCGGCGTTGAGCACCGGCGCCGGCAGTATGCCGAGAAGCACCACGCCCGCTGCGGCAAGCCCTATGCCCAGGCTCAGATCCCAGGAACGGCCATCCACCTTTTCCGAGACACTCTCTTCAGGCTCGCGCATGTACATGTAGACGATCACACGCAGGTAGAAGAAGGCTGAGACCAGGCTGAAAAGGGCTCCGACGACGGCCAGCCATGCGAAACCGGCGTCGACCACGGCGGAGAACAGGTAGAACTTGGCAAGAAATCCAGCAGTCGGCGGCACACCGGTGAGTGAAAGCATGAACAGCGCCATGACGCCGGCAGCCCAGGGGAAGCGCTTTCCGAGGCCGGCGATCTCGTCGAGGCTGTCCCGGAAATTCTCACTGTTGTTGGAGAGATGCACCAGCACCGCGAACGCTCCCATGTTCATGAAGGCATATGCCGCAAGGTAAAAGAGTATCGCCGACATGCCTACGTTGCTGCCACTGTCGCCGGTGGCTACCACCGCCAGTAGCAGATAGCCCACATGGCCGATGCTCGAGAACGCCAGCATGCGCTTGAGGTCTTTCTGCACCAGAGCCATCGTTGAACCGACGACCATGGTCGCGACGGAGAGCGCCATCATCAGCGGCACCCAGATCTCGCTCTGGCTTCCCAGGATCATGGTGAAGAATTTCAGGATTGCGGCAAAACCGGCGACTTTCGGCCCAACCGAAAGGAAGGCGGCGGCCGGGGTCGGCGAGCCCTGGTATACATCAGGGGCCCAGTTGTGGAAAGGCGCGGCGCTCACCTTGAAGGCGAAACCGGCCAGCACAAGGACGATAGCGATTACCAGCGGCCCTTCCGGTACCGGTCCCAGCCGGATTGCCTCACTGATGTCCCTGTAATTGGTTGAACCCGTGAGCCCGTAGAGAAATGCCATTCCGAACAGGAGGATATTCGAGGCGAAGGCTCCGGTCAGAAAATATTTCATCGCCGCCTCGATGGAGCGCTCCTCGTACCGGAAGAAACCGGCCAGCAGATACGACGACAGGGCCATCAGTTCCAGCCCGACGAAGAAGGTGATCAGGTCGATTGCCTCGGCCATGACGATCATGCCCACAGTGGTGAACAGTATCAGCGCGTAATAATCGCCCAGCAGGCGCTGCTTTTTATGCAGGTGCTTTTCAGAGATGAGCATGGCCAGGGCGGCTACGCCCAGCAACAGTATCTTGAAGAAGACCGAATATTTGTCGAGGGCGATGCTGTTACTGAAGGCGGTGAACTCTTCACCACGGGCGAACCAGGTGGATAGCGCCGCCGTGATGCAGGCGAAGATGCCAAGCCAGCTGAGGCCACGGCGGCCTTCTTCGGGCAGCAGGGGATCGACCAGCAATACGACTACCGCCGTGACGATCAGCATCAGTTCCGGCATGATGGCAAGCAGATCGTGTGTCATCTAGAACAGCCCTCCCAGCGAGGCGAAGATCCGCTCGATGGTGCCGCCGCTCTCGGCCATATATGGGGCCATCCTCTCGGTCAGCCTTGCGGCCGGCGGCTGGATCAGTTCCAGGAAAGTATTGGGATAGACGCCCGCCCAGATCGCCAGGAAACCCAGCGGCAGCAGACAGACGATCTCACGCAGGGAGTAGTCGGGCAGCTTGTACCATTTCTCGTCGCGCAGCTTGGTGAACATCACCCTCTGGTACATCCAGAGCAGGTAGGCCGCCGCCAGGATGATTCCCAGGGAAGCGATGGCCGCCAGGACCTTGCTGTAGGTGAACAGGCCGACCAGGCTGAGGAACTCGCCGACGAATCCGGAGAGCCCGGGTAGTCCCAGAGACGCCAGGGTGAAGAACAGCAGGAAACCGGCCATGATCGGGAACGGGCCTGCAAGTCCGCCCATGTCGGCTATCTCACGGGTATGCAGCCGTTCATACAGGAAGCCCACCATCAGGAACAGGGCGCCGGTGAGCAGGCCGTGGCTGAACATGACCATGATGCCGCCCTCGATGCCGACAAGATTCAGAGCGAAGATGCCCGCTGTCACAAAACCCATATGGCTGACGCTGGAATATGCCACCAGCTTCTTCAGATCTTTCTGCGCCAGGGAGACCAGGGCGCCATAGATGATGGCGATCAGTGACAGCACCAGGATCCATGGCGCGAAGGTGACGACGGCGTCTGGGAACAGCGGTATGCAGAGGCGCAGCATTCCGTAGCCGCCGACTTTCAGCAGCACTCCGGCAAGGATGACACTGCCCGCCGTGGGCGCCTCCACATGGGCGTCAGGCAGCCAGGTATGCAGCGGCCACATGGGCACTTTGACTGCAAAGGCGATAAAGAACGCCAGGAAGGCCCAGAACTGCACCTGAGAGGAAAACACGGCGTTATCCAGCAAATTCATATCGAAGATGGGCGTTGCGTACTGGTTCTCACGCGCCAGATAAGCTATGGCGACTATCGCGATCAGCATAAGCAGGCTGCCCGCGAAGGTGAACAGGAAGAACTTGACCGCGGCATAGATGCGCCTCGGACCGCCCCATACCCCGATGATGAAATACATGGGGATCAGCATCACTTCCCAGAAGACATAGAACAGCAGCAGGTCCCGGGCGCAGAAGACGCCGATCATGCCGGTCTCCAGGAACAGGAAGGCGGCGAAGAACTGCATCTCGCGTTCCTTGATGTAATTCCATGACGCCGGGATGATGATCAGCGAAAGCAGTGTCGTCAGGATGATCATCAACACGCTTATACCGTCGACGCCCATCTGATAGCTGATGCCCAGGCTTGGTATCCAGGACACTTTCTCGATGAACTGCATGTCGGCGGTGAAGCGGTCGAATTCGGCGACCAGCCAGAGGGACAGCAGGAAGTTGGTTCCCGTGACCGTCAGCGCCAGGCCCTTGTAGGCTTTCGGCTTGCCGCGAAGGAGCAGCATGACCAGTCCGGCCACGGCGGGCA
>JAUSDE010000186.1 GCA_030650885.1 Thermoleophilia bacterium | reverse complement strand
GCCGCCGTATTATTGCTGGCCGGCGTTGCCGCCTGGTACATTCCCTCGGCATTACTGTCGGGTGGTCTCGCCGCCTACCGTGATGCATCCTCGGAGCAGAGCGATTACCTGATGACCTACTTCTCGATATTCGGGCGCGGGTTTGAAGCGATCCGTGTGAATCTTGACGAGCTCTCCCGGTTCCTGCTCTACGGGTTATCCTCAGCCTTATTGCTGATCCCGATAACTCTGGCTGTTGCAACGACTTCGTCGGGGAGGCGCCTGTTCAGAGACCGGCGCCTGTTTTTTCTCGCCGTCTGGCTGACGCCCAGCCTGTTTTTCTACATCTTCATCCATATAGGTGATTTCGGTTATGTCTTCTCGTTTCTGCCGGCCCTGCTGTTACTGCTGAGCTGGGGATTAAAAGGGGCAGCTCAGCTGTTTACCGCCCGGCCAGGCCATCAGCGGAGTGTGAACCGGGCGGTCTGGGGCGCGGCCGTACCCCTTATCCTGATCAATATGCTGCTGTTCCTGTCGCTCAGCCCACCACAATCAGCCAACCGCCTGGCGGCACGGGATGACATCCTCCGTTCCAAAATAGAGGCCATCAAGGAGGACTTCGATCCGCGAAAAACGCTGGTTGTATCCGTTTTCGACTTCCAGCAGGCCAACTACTATCTGCCCGATTACCATCATTGGAATTTCGATCCCGCCGTTAATAAAAAGCCGTCCGTTGCGATTCCGGACGACGTTGACCGGATCGTGATATTTGAGGAATACCTGTCACCTGCTGACGGCCAGCTTGAGACAACGCTCCCGATCGACCTCGACCAGGAACTCATTTACCTGGAACGGCAGGATGCAGGCTTCGTCAGGGTCGACTGGGACGAGAGGAAGGTGTACCTCGAAAATGGATGAGGTCCTCAGGCTTTACGCTGGCGCCTCACCTTCCGTCCGTGCGTTCCTGCGAGGCAGGGTATTACTCAGCGATCTGGATTTCATCGAAAGCCAGGTTCCGGTATCGGGAACGGTCGTCGACCTGGGCTGCGGCCACGGGCTCTTCGCCAACCTTCTGGCCCTGCGATCGCCGAACCGCAACGTGGTCGGCATCGACCTTGCCCCTGAAAAGATCGAGATCGCGCGGGCGACCATCGGGCGCCGCGAAAACATCGATTTCATTTCCGGAGATGTATTCGAGACTGGAATCCCGGAGTGCGACGCCATAACTATCGTGGATGTTCTGTATCTGCTGCCGCGGACTGAGCAGTATCGCATACTCGAAGAATGCCGGCGTAAAATCAGGCCCGGTGGCCTGCTGGTCTGGAAAGCCCAGGAACGGAGACCGCGCTGGAAATTCGCCTGGACCTGGTCCCAGGAAATGCTCACTACGTCAACTGGTGTCACCCGGGGCCGGCGTGGCAGGTTGACATTCCTCAGCAGAGAGGAAGCGGCGGCAGATCTGAAAGCGGCGGGTTTCAGGCTTCAGATTGTTGAGATGAAAAGCTGGCGGCCGTACTCCGATATTCTCTACCTGGGAAGTTGATCGATCAGATCTCAAGGAGTGGCTTTCGGTGGCCGGTCTTTGCCGGGCAACCATGGGAGCGTCTCTGCCCACGATATGGGATCGGTTTAAAATAGCCATCTGAGCAGGTAAATAGTAACTTTAAACCCTAATATTCACTAAAATAACTATCTCGATACGTTTTCATAGTGACATATATTTATAGGGGAATTCCCTTATATAAAAAATACAGTCCTTAATGTATCGTAATAAACCTATACACAGGGTAAATCGATAAATTCTGATATTGACATAATCATTTTCGGTCTTTATCCTAAATACCCAGGGTAGTATGCGTTGCAGTGATGCGGGCTCAATAGTGGACACTCGTGCGGAAGCGGATCGTTGATAAAGTTAGATAGTTTCAGATATTCTCGGGACCGGTATTTCTTTATAGCCCCCGCAGGGCACTATACTGCAACCTCCATTTGGCCACTATGCCTACCCGAAGCTGATGGCGCCCCAGTGCGCTAACGGAACAGGGAAAGCGTGGTAGTACTCCTGTTATGTGACTTGTTTCACAAAACAGCGAAAATAAACGGCGAAAGGAGGTGACAATATATGCGAAGAATAGCTATTTTAGCTGCAATAGTGCTGCCTGTCGTCTTCATCCTGGCTTTCTCTGCTACAGCTTTCGCCGCCAGTCCTCACACGGGTTATGCTGGCACGACTGACTACTGTATCAGTTGCCACGATATGCACGAAGCTTCCGGTGATTATGTACTTACCCGCGAGTCCACTGTGACTGGCGTGTGCGGTACCTGTCACGGTCTCTTCGGTGCCGCTGCGCCGGCTGGAGTCACCTGGACCGGTGGTGCGGCTGCTGACATGGCCGGTGCGAACCCGACCGCTTCCACAAAGTTGGCCTATAAGGTCGACATGAGCGCCATGTCTGGTGCCCAGATGGATGCGACTCCGGGACATAGCCTCGGTGTCATGTACGGCGGTGCCGTCGTCAGGACTTCCAACGCTATCCCTGGTGGTAGCGATGGACTCAAGGTCATGACTTCCGGTCAGTACGGTCCGCAGAACGAGGGACTGTACGGCGGTGAGGCCACCAGTACCTTCAACGGTACTAAGGGTCTGTACTGTGCTTCTTGCCACACTCCGCACGCCGAGTCCGGCCAGCTTATCGCCGGTACCAAGCTGCTGTCTGCGTTGCCGAACCATTCCATGGCTACGGCTGCCACTGATACGGTAGAATTCTGTATCAGCTGTCACGACAAGCGCGCGGATGCTGCAATGGGCGGTGTCGAGCGGAACCACCCCAGCACCTACTGTCTGACCTGTCACGCCAACAAGGCGGGCGAGTCTGACTTCCCGCATACGAGCTCTAATCAGAGACTTCTCCAGATGGAGCCGGATGCACTGTGTATCCTGTGCCACACCGCAGGATCCCTGCCCTAAATCGGGCCGGTTGGTAGAAGGTAGAAAAGGTAGAAATAGTGGGAGAGGCGCCCCTATGGGTGCCTCTCCCATAAAATCGAGGGAGACAATCATCAACTTGCGAAACCTGCTGTTCATGCCGTTAATCATAGGGTTGGCACTCTTTTCCGTTTCCTGTGATAGCAACAACAATGCTTCCTCGTCGACCGAGACACAACCACAGCATTCTTCAGCTCATCAGGCTCCTCCCGAAGTCGAGGCCAAGATCCTTGAAGACGTTACTGAGGACTTGCGCATTATCGTCGCCACCGGTTCGGATACCAGTCAGCTGAGCACGGCGATGACCGGTAAGGCGCTCGAAGAGACCAAGGCCCAGATAGGCAAGGACCTGGCCGAGGGTAAAGTCAGGAAACGCGATTATCAGAACATCGACGTGAAACTGGGCGATTATACGATGCCTATAGCCGAAGTCCTGGCCGAGTTTGAAGACATGGGCTACTATGTTGACGCCAGCACCGGCGTGGCTCTGACTGAGCCATCAAAGGAACACAAGAGTTACGCGCTGGCGGTAGTAGAGGAATCGGGCCGCTGGAAAATCAGGCTGATCCTTTCTCCGACTGCCACGACCACTA
>JAUSDE010000179.1 GCA_030650885.1 Thermoleophilia bacterium | reverse complement strand
ATTCTTCACGAACCCCTGTTGCCGGATGATCTGTAAAAATTTATCCATGTCCTCAGGCTTTTCAAAAATATCGTAAGACGAGTCAAGCTGCAGCAGTTCATTGATCGATGAATATCCCAGCATCTCCGCACAAGCGGTGTTCGCACCCTTGATCTTTCCTTCCGCTGTTCCGATGATGATGCCATCCTTTGATTCCTCGAACAGCGTGCGGTATTTCTCCTCACTCCTGACAAGGGCCTCTTCCGACTTTATCCTTTTGGTAACGTTGAGCAGTGTGAAGATGAGAGAAGTGACCGCACCGCTACCATCCACGATCGGTACCAGGCTCCAGTCCCAGTAACTAACGCCTCTCTCGGGGTGCTCCTCGTACTGGAAGGGCTTTGCTGTAGCAAAATATGGCTCGCCGGTCTCAACTACCCGTTTGAAGATCTCTTCGTTTTCCTTATCAGGGAAAAGGTCGAAGTGGTTTTTCCCGGTATAAAACGATGGCTCGTTCTCATCCGAAACAGCGAACGCACGGTTGACCCTTATAAAGTTTAGTTGAGAATCAAGAAGCGCCACCATCATGTGTGTATGGTCGAATATCGTCTCCAGCAGCCGATGGGCCTCGACCAGCTCCAGCTCGGACGTCTTCCGCCGCGTGACATCGACGTATACCGCCTGCAGGGCCTGTTTACCCTTGTACTCAGTCAGGTTCATCATGGCTTCGGCCCAGATCACGCCACCGTCTTTCCTGATGAACCTGGCCTCCAGACCAGGTTCTGCCGTCTTGCCGCCGTAAACTGACTGCATATAGCGTAATACGTGTGTACGGTCATCCGGATGCAGATTCTGCTCCAGCCTCTCGGCCGAAAAACCAACTATTTCCTCGACCGCATATCCTGTCATCTCAGCCAGAGCATCATTTGCGAAGACGGCGCGGCCCTCCTGGAAAATCGCGAGCCCCTGCAGCGAGTTGTCAACGAGTGTCCGGTACGCCTCTTCAGTATACTTCCGCTCGGTTATGTCCCTGGCGATGCCGTCGATGGCTACCAGTACGCCTTCAGAATCAATAACCGGCGAGTTCTGCAGCTCAAGCCAGATGACTCTGCCATCCTTACGCACCCATCTGATCTCCATGGGTTCAGATATTTCTTCCGGTGACAGAGCGTTTCTGTCAAGGATATACTGATCATCCTCAAACACTATCTTCCTGCCGAGACCTGGATCTGCATAGTACTCTTCGGGAGTGTACCCTGTAACCTCCATGACCGAAGGACTTACAAATTCAAATGCGGGCTCCGGCAGCAGCCGCATGCGAAAGATGATATCCCTCGCGTTCTCGGTCATCAGGCGCAGGCGCTCTTCGCTCTGTTGCAGTGCCTCCTGCGCCTGAACCCGCTCGGTGACATCGAAGATGATGCCGTCAATGTACAGCGGCTCGTTGTCAGCATCCTTTACCGGCGTACCCTGTTCCATGAGATGCCGGATACCGCCATCCCTGTGCTCGATTCGATATTCAACGGAGAAAGACCGGCCCTGGGCCACGGCGTAGCGCACTTCTACAGCCACACGTTTTTGATCTTCATCGATTATCAGGGGGTCGATGGAACAGGCCTCACCCTGCGTCAGCTCATCCACCGTGTAGCCGGTTATGTCTTTTGCCGCCCTGTTGTAGAAGTGCATGCGGTTGTTTTCGCGTATAAAAACCCGATAGACGATTCCGGGAAGGTTATCCGAAAGCGTATGATAGGCAAACTCGCTTTCCCGCAGAGCCGATTCGGCCCTTTCGCGGTCAATAAGGCTCGCCAGCAGACGCTCTGATTCCACCAGGCTTCCCTGTTTCCCTGTCTGCAGGAACTCGTCCGGTGGCACGTAATAGAAATTCCTGCAGATATTTTCCCCATATATGACCAGTGGGTGAGTTCGGATAACGTTGGTGATGATCTCGGGGTCGAATCGGCTGCGATTGTACTGGCATATCGCCAGGCAGTCATGCTCCGGCATAAAATAGTTCAGCTTGGCCTCATACTCGATCAGCCTCTCAGTACCTGGGTCTCCACCCAGCATCCAGGTCATCTCCCCCGTCGCCCTGAGTGCGCTGAATCCGTCGCCTTTGGCTGCTGCGGTCGCTTTCTTGAGAAACTCGATCATCCAGTCCGGGTCGAAATGGTCCTCGAACAGGTAAGCCTCGCGTTTGGTTATAACGGAGAGAGCGCCCGATGCAACCGCACTGTCCACGTCTATGCCCCGTTCCCGCATGACGTCCGTCACGAAAGCGACGGTGTTGTCATCGGCGATATACACACAGCGCTCGCCCCGCTCCAGACCGATCTTCATGAAGGGGATAACCGCTGCCAGCTGCTCCTCCCTGGAGTCGTATATCAGGCAGAGGTGATCGTGCACTTCGAGCTTCTCGAGTGCCTTGTTCAGTTTTCTGTTATCGACTTGTGGCTGAGACATGGTCTCCCGCTCGCAGTGCCGGCTCGCTGTGTTACATCAATCTGTTTCGTTTGATGGGAGCTTGACAACGGTCAGCCAGAAATTCTCGATCGACTTGACTACCTCTACGAACTGATCAAGATTTATGGGCTTTGTGATGTAGCAGTTGGCGTGAAGGTCATAGGTTTTCATGATGTCCACTTCAGCATCCGAGGAAGTCAGGATCACTACG
>JAUSDE010000163.1 GCA_030650885.1 Thermoleophilia bacterium | reverse complement strand
GTTATGGAGATCGTGGAGCTCCTTGAGGGCCTGCATCAAACCCTCTTCGTTCCGTACGGTGCCGACATTGGCGGTCATGGTCTTCTGCAGGCGCCGCAAGCCCTCGGCCACGTCCTCCGCCTTGTTTCCTTCACGGGCGGGACCCGGCAGATCGATATGCAGGCGGCGGACTTCCTCCTCCATGGAGGTAATGTATTTATCCAGATCGCGGACGATGCGGTCGCTGAATACCAGACCCTCGAGCAGCGAGTTGCTGGCCAGGCGGTTGGCTCCATGGACTCCCGTGCAGGCGACCTCGCCGCTGGCGTAAAGGCCCGGCAGGGTGCTGCGTCCCCAGATGTCGGTGACCACGCCTCCCACCATGTAATGGCAGACGGGAGCGACCGGGATACGGTCACAGCAGAGGTCGTAACCCTTTTCGCGGAGAGTCTCGTAGACGGTGGGGAAGCGTTCCTTCAGCATGCCGGAGTCAAGATGTGTGGCGTCCAGGTAGAGGAACTCCTGGCCGGATTCCTGCATCTGCCGCACCATCTCCTTGACCACGATGTCCCGTGGCCCCAGTTCGGCCTGAGGATGGACCCCCAGCATGAAGCGCTCCCCCTTATGGTTGAGCAGGTAGGCGCCCTCGCCCCGCAGGGCTTCGGTGATGAGGAAGATCGGCGACTTGTCTGAGTAAAGCCCGGTGGGATGGAACTGGACGAATTCCATGTCGCCGATGGTGGCTCCGGCGCGATAGGCCATGGCCATGCCGTCGCCGGTTGCGACCCTGGGATTGGTTGTCAATGAATATACCTGGCCCGAGCCGCCGGTGGCCAGAACAGTTGCCGTCGCGAAATTGAGGGTGAATGTGCCGGTCTGGAGATTGAGGGAGACCGCCCCGATGCAGTGGCCGCCGTTGGTGAGAAGGTCGACCACGAACTCGTTCTCCAGGACCTGCACGCGGCTACCTGACTCCATGGCCTGGGCCAGGGCGCTGGCGACCTCGGAGCCGGTGGCGTCACCGCCGGCGTGGGCGATACGGGGGACGGAATGGGCCCCTTCGGCACCGAGTACCAGGTCACCTCCAGCGCGGTCGAACTTGGGGCAGATCTCGGTGAGCTCACGCACGCGCGCCGGGCCTTCGTTCACAAGGATGTTGACGGCCTCTTCCTTGCAGAGGCCGGCGCCGGCGCGGATTGTATCCTCGAAATGGAGCTGGGGTGAGTCCTGCTCGCCGAGCGCCGCTGCGATGCCGCCCTGTGCCAGGAAGGTGGTGGTGTCACGCAGAACGCTCTTGCTGATCAGCGCGACTTTCCATTTGCGGGCTGCGCCCACCGCTGCCGTAAGGCCGGCTATGCCACTGCCGATGACGATGACGTCATAAAACCGCTTGGCCGGTTCCGAATCGGTTGCGGCCAGAAGGTATGGCCGGGTCATAAAACTGGAGAGTCAGTGTGCGGGCTCATTGGGAGATTATATCCCGATTGGGTCGGGATGTTATCCCCCTGCGATCACTGGAACGTGATTACATGGCGATGCCGTGGCTGATCACGAGTAGGAGACCATGGCTTCGACCGCCGCAAGTGCGCGACGCCGGATGTCCTCATCCACTCTGATCTCGTATCGCTCCTCGAACAGAGTGTCAAATGCCTTTTGCAGAGTAGTCAGTTTCATGTTAGGGCAGATAGCCTTTTTCGTGGGCGAGATGAACTCCTTGCCGGGGTTCTCCTTCTGGAGCCGGTGGATGAGGCCCATCTCTGTGGCGATAATGAATGATCTCGCCTCGGACTCGCGGGCAAAGCGGATCATGCCGGAAGTGCTCTGGAGCGAATCAGCCATGTCCTGTACATCGGGAAGGCATTCAGGGTGGGCTATGACCAGCGCTTCCGGGTGTTCTTTTTTGGCCTTGAGGATGACTTCGGCGGTGATGTACTCGTGGGTGGGGCAGAAGCCGTCCCACTTGATCAGTTCTCGGCCGGTCGCTTTTTCCACATACATGGCCAGGTTGCGGTCGGGAACGAAAATGATCTCCCTGTCAGCCGGTATATTGGAGACCACCGTGGCCGCGTTGGCGCTGGTGCAGCAGATATCGGTCTCGGCTTTGACCGCCGCCGAGGTGTTCACATAGGCGACGACCAGGGCGCCCGGATGTTCTTCTTTCAGCTTCCTCAGATCATAAGAGGTGATCATGTCGGCCATGGGGCAGCCCGCGTTGATGTCGGCGAGCAGTACTTTTTTGTCAGGCGAGAGGATGTGAGCGGTCTCGGCCATGAATTCCACGCCACAGAACAGGATGATGTCCGCATCGGTTTTCGCGGCGGTACGCGAAAGCTCCAGGGAGTCGCCGGTGAAATCAGCGGCTTCTTGAACCTCGGCCCTCTGATAGTTATGGGCTATGACAAGCGCGTTCCTGGCCTTGGCCAGCTTGCGGAGTTCCTCCTGCAATGGGCCGTAATCGAAGATGGCTGGTTCCTCCTGTCAGTCAGCTGCTTGTGCCGTTTATAAAATTTGCTCCGGGATTCCGGCGCCTTACTGCAGATGCTACCACAGCCTGATCGCCTCCACTGTTTACTACCCTGGGTTACCTTTATTTCACGTCCGACCCTCGCCGGTTTTCCAGTCGAGTCGCGGCGAGCCGCTGTCTTTTTCCACGCCGTGATCGTCGGCGCAGATGGCGAGTGCCTGGTCAACTGTGCTGCCATCCGGCAACATCGCATCGCCCGCGATCTCGGCCAGGGGGATCAGGACGAAGGCTCGCTCCAGCATTCGCGGATGCGGCAGCGTCAGCTCGCCTTCCGTTATTTCTAATCGTTCGTATAGAAGGATGTCAATATCGATGGCACGCGGACCCATGGGCTGACGGCCGTCGCGGCCGCCTAGTTCGCGCTCGACTTCACGGCATAACGCGTGCAGTCCTTGGGATGAAATCCCGGTTTCCAGCGCCGCGGCTATATTGAGGAATGACGGCTGTTCGACACCGCCGACCGGTTCGGTGATGTATACCGACGACACTCGGGTGACGCTCACGTCGGAATGGGCGTCCAGGCGGGAAATGGCCGCTAACAGGTTCGAGCGGCAATCGCCGACGTTGCAGCCCAGGGAAAGCCAGGCGTCGGCCATCAGTCTCTCCCGCAGGATGACGGGTCTATAGCGCCGGAACCTTCGCCGCCGCGGATTCGCTCAAGCGAAACGGACACCCCATCAACTGAATGGGGTATCGGCGGCGATGGTTTGGTGACTCGGATCCAGACCCTATCGACCACGGGAAACTCGTTGATGACCATTTCCGCGAGAACAGCAGCAAGTTTCTCGAGAAGGAAATAAGTCCGGGCAGTAGCCGCAGCCACCAGCAGGTCGATGACGGCGGCGTAATCCACTGTGGAGGCGATATCGTCGCTGGAACAGGCAAGACATTCGGTGAGGGTCAGCCGCAGGTCGAACCGGAAGAGCTGGCCGTGCTCGCGTTCCTCGGGCAGCCAGCCGTGATGGGCGAAAACCTCGAGGCCGTCGATATTGATCTCCATATGATTTGCGTTATTTGTCATATTTGTTCGTTCATTGTCCTCGGCCTGATACTGATAAGGCCTCGACCACCATCAGAGCCTGATGGTTTTCAGCGACATCGTGTACCCGGAAGATCCGGGCTCCCTTTTCGAAAGCCATCAGATTGGCGGCGATGGTTCCAGGCAGCCGCTCGGAAGTGCCTTCGTCACCCATGATCATACCGATAAAACGCTTGCGGGAAACACCGATCAGCAGCGGCAGGCCTATGGAGCCAAAATCGTCCAGCCTGCGCAGGATTTCGAGGTTGTGTACCAAAGTCTTTCCAAAGCCGATCCCGGGATCGATGATGATATTCTCGCGCTTTATTCCCTGACTGACAGCAAAATCGATTCTCTCCAGAAAGAAAGCGGTTATGTCCGCGATGACGTCTCCGTATTGTGGATCGTCCTGCATCGTCCGGGGCTCACCGAGCATATGCATAAGGCAGATGGGGCAGCTGGCTTCGGCAGCCACTGCAGCCATTCCAGAATCGCCTCGCAGGGCGGTGACGTCGTTGATCATGGAAGCGCCGGCCTTGAGGGCCGCGCGCGCGACAGCGGCCTTGCTGGTATCGATGGAAACAGGAATGCCCGGATGCGCGGCCAGCGCTTCGATAACCGGGATGACACGCTTGAGCTCTTCCTCGGCGGCAACCGGCTGGGCGCCAGGTCGCGTCGACTCTCCGCCGACGTCTATGATACCTGCTCCCGCTGCCGCCATCTCCCGTGCGCGGGTGACGGCCAGGACATAATTCAGGTAGCGTCCACCGTCGTGGAATGAATCGGGGGTTACGTTGAGGATACCCATGACAGTCCATGGGTCACGGCTCAACATGGCTGGCAGTCTGATTTCAGGAAAGGGAATAACCATGGCCCGCGGTGAAGCGCTGCCAGCTCAGCCGCTGGCGTTGATCATCGCCAGCACCTCGGCACGAGTGGCGGCGTTGGTGCGGAAGATGCCGCGTACGGCCGAAGTCACGGTCTGGGCAGTGGAGCGGATGCCCCTCATGCTCATGCATAGATGCTCGGCCTGCACCAGAACCAGGACGCCAAGAGGGTCGAGTGCGTCGACCATGGAGTCGGCGATGGTAGAGGTCATGCGTTCCTGCAGTTGCGGCCGCCTGGCCACAACCTGCACAAGTGTCGCCAGTTTCGAGAGCCCGGTGATCAGGCCTCCCTCGCTGGGGATGTAGGCTACGTGGGCCTTACCGAAGAACGGCAGCAGGTGATGCTCACACATGGAGAAGAACGAGATGTCCTTGAGCAGCACCATTTCCTGGTGGCGGTCGGCAGGCATGGTCGTGATGACGGAGGTGGGTTCGACTTCAAGCCCCGAGAACACGTCCTCATACATGGCGGCTACGCGGGCCGGAGTCTCGATGAGGCCCTCGCGGCCAGCGTCCTCGCCGACGCCCTCGAGAATAAGCCTGACTCCCTGGTTGATTTTATCCAGGTCCATGGGCCTAGTAGGAAGGCGCCTCCAGCGGCGGCTCACCCTTGGGTTTTGGGGTAGCCTCGCCGGCTGTCTCGATCTTTTTGACTTCTTCAGAGCGCTGTTGCGGCTTGTCCTGCTTTTCCGCTTCGCGCTTGGCGTCTTTTTCCCGGAATACCTCTTCAGCTGATGTGCCTCCCAGCAGGGCTTCGAACTCTTCTTTCTCCAGAGTCTCACGCTCTACCAGGATATTGGTGATCAGATCGAGCTTCTCCTTGTTTTCCAGAAGGAGGTTGCGAGCACGCTGGTGGGCGTCTTCGATGATCTTCTTCATCTCCTCGTCGATCTCCTGGGCAATCTCGTTACTGTAATCCGGTTCCTGGCTGAACTCGCGGCCCAGGAAAGGCTGGGCGTGGTCGTGGCCGAAGGTCCGGGGGCCCAGCTTCTCGCTCATGCCGTAGCGCATGATCATCTGCTTGGCGATGCCGGTTGCCTGCTGCAGATCGTTGGCGGCTCCGGAAGTCACTTCGTCGAACTGGATCTCCTCGGCGGCGCGGCCGCCCAGGGTGCTTGCCAGACGGTCCAGCAACTCTGATTTGGAGACCAGGAAGCGGTCCTCAGTCGGCAGAGAGATCGTGTATCCGAGCGCCTGCCCGCGACTTATTACTGACACCTTGTGGATGGGGTCAGCGTTCGGCAACAGATGCCCGACGATCGCGTGCCCCACCTCGTGGTATGCGGTGATGAGCTTTTCCTTGCCGCTGAGGATTCGGCTCTTCTTCTCCGGTCCGGCGACGACCCGCATGATGCCCTCTTCGAGCTCTTCCATGCCGATCTCTTTCTTGCCGTGCCGCGCCGCGAGCAGCGCCGCCTCGTTGACCAGGTTGGCCAGATCGGCTCCGGTAAAACCTGGGGTCTGGGCTGCCAGAATGTCGGGGCTGATGCCCGGCGCCAGCGGCTTGCCACGGACGTGGACCTTGATGATCGCCTCGCGGCCTATACGGTCCGGGCGGTCGACGACGATCTGCCGGTCGAAACGGCCGGGCCTCAAAAGCGCGGGGTCGAGGATATCAGGACGGTTGGTGGCCGCGATCATGATCACGTTATCTTTCATCTCGAAGCCGTCCATCTCCACGAGCAGCTGGTTCAGCGTCTGCTCGCGCTCGTCGTGGCCGCCACCCATGCCAGCGCCGCGATGGCGGCCGACTGCATCGATCTCATCTATGAAGATGATACAGGGGGCGTTCTGCTTGGCCTGTTCGAACAGGTCGCGGACGCGCGAG
>JAUSDE010000156.1 GCA_030650885.1 Thermoleophilia bacterium | reverse complement strand
AATGCCTCAGCCGGCTTGCCTTCAGCTACCAGCTGGATATACCGCTGGGCATCAGTATGTATCGGGCAGGCGACTTCACAGGGAGGTCGCAGCCGCGCGTCACCAGGAACGGGACGCGCAGTCGATCTTGATATGGGCTCTGCTAGTTCGCGCTCCACTGGCGCAGGAACTTGGGGATGTCGGCGGCTTCGCGAACCCCGACCTGCACTTCCCAGCCCTCTCCCAGCTCTTCATCGAGTTCGCCGGAGATCTGGGCCACGTAGCCCGGGATGATTATCTTCTTGTGGGGCGCCTTCTCCTCGATGCCACTCTTCTTGAGGAATGGAGCGATGGCATCGGCGACGAACTTGCCGGCGGCCCAGGCAGTAAGGACAGACTGTCCTTCAACGTCCATGATGCACAGCCAGGCGGGCACCTTGCTCGCTTCGACTTCGGAAGAAACGGTGAAGTACGTCAGCGAGAAGTTGGTGGTCACCAGGATCGGTGAGTCCGGCCCCGGATCGTTGATCGGATAGACACCCTGGTCCATCTGCATGGGACGCTGCGGGTCAGTGTATATGTTCTGGCTGAGGTAGAGCAAAGGCAGTACACGCGCCGGATCGAGATCGGAGAGGATGACGAAACCAGCGTACTTGGCCACGAATACCGAAGCGTAGACCGCTTCCAGCATCTTGTCGTCAGTCATGTTAGATGGGAAGCCGATGGTCGGGAATCCCAGCGCCCTGAAAGTCTTCTTGACGGCAGCGCGCCGGATCAGGGTCTGATCGAGGAGAACGTCGCCCAGCGAACTCGATGCCGGATCGAGCACGACTTCCTTGAAGTCGCCGTCCAGTGCCTTCTGGCCCAGCTCGGCCAGAGCTTCAAGCGTATCGGCCTTGATGGCGAATGGCACATTAAGCTCTTTGGCCACAGCCGCAACCGCATCGAAATTGGCTTCTGTCGCCGCATAAAGCAGCGGTTTCTTGTCCTTGATGGGTTCAGCTGCGGATTTAAGCGCCGCGGCGTCGTCATTCATGATTATGATAGCCGCGCCGGCCTTTTCGTCGGCTTTTGCAACCAGCGCCGCCAGCTTGCCGGCATCCGCCGCCTTGATAGCGGCAACGCGAGGCCGTAGATTCACACCCACATAATTGAATTCGATCTGCTTCAGCTGATCGAGAAGTCCATCGACCGTGGCATCGTCCATCTCGTCGGTAATGAGCACGCCAAGACCGGGCATGTGCTCAAAACGCTTCTCATGCCGGTAGAGAACAGTCTCTTCACCGACAGTGACAGCCATGTCACCGGCGCCCACAGTGACTTTGCGTACAGGAGGAGCCGCAGCCTCGCCAAGGGCTGCCTTGGCCTCATCAGTGACATAAGGACACTGGTCCAGCTCGGCCTTACCCGCAGCCAGCTGCATGGCAAAAGCCATACAAGTAGGAAATCCGCACTCCTTACAGTTGGTCTTCGCCAACAACTTGAATATCTGCAAGCCACTAAGAGCCAAAGCCTTCACTCTCCTTCCGAAATTGACAAAAACATCACAGCCGGTTCCGCAACGAAGCCGGTTTTAAGACTGGCCGTTTAAAGACGGCCGGCCCGCGCCTGCACAAACGCTCTAGAACATCGGGTCCATTTCCAGCGCCGGATGTCCGACCGAAGTAAGATACTCAAGCACTTCAGATTCCTCCGTGCCATTCTCTTCCGTAGCGATCTTGTCCACCAGGTCCGGTACACCCGCGCGCTCGCCAGCGGCCACAAGTATATCGCGCATCTCTTCCTTAAGCTCCTTGGGCATCCAGACCAGCCGCTTGATGCCACCGTCGGCAGAGATGAACTTGGGGGAACCCATATAGTAGCGGGAGTGTCCCAGGAAACCAGGGCTCTGCACGCCACCGCCGACCGATCCGGCCAGAGTCGAGAACTTCATGCCCGAAGGCGTATCGCCCTTGAACTCGCGATTGACGGTCATGATGCCGTTGCACATCGGCAGGATGCAGCTGATGACTTCAAAGCAGCCGCATGAAGTCATGGGATTCTCCAGCATGGAGTAGGTGTTGAACGCCTCGACCGCTCCCTGGGAATGTTCCTTCACGTATTCGTTGACGCCGCTCCACTGGCCACGGGCCTCATCCACGGTGACGCCCTTCTGCACAGGCTGGTTGCCGCCAGTGGGATTCATCTCGAAAGCGGCCTTGCCGTCGAGCCAGTTGTAGGAACCACAGAGGCCAGGACGCTCCGGCGTGATCACACAGACATGCGTGGGCGCAAAGCTCTGGCAGAGGATGCAGGAATAGAATGTGTCGACGCTCTCGTCGGTGAGGCTGCCAAGGCGGTCGTCCCGCTCCTGGTAAGCGACCTGCGCCCGCTCGAGAAGTTTCTCGACATCTTCCTGCTTCGTGTAGATCGTGACCTGCACCTTGTCCACCACTTCGCCAAAATCGGCGTGGTAGCGGGCATGGATGATCTTGCCCAGGTGCTCGAAGTTGAAGCCGGCATCATGGGCGCGCTTGCTGATGCGCATCCAGATGGTGTCGCGCTGGCCCATGTGCAGAACGCCCTCGGCCTCGTTGAAGAACGAGTGGCCCTGGCGCTCCAGGATCGGCTCGAAGTCCTTCTGCATCTTGCGTCCTGATACCTCCACATGGACGGCAAAGGGAACGGTGGACTCTGCCTCGACGTCGTCGATCTCGGGGCCGACCACTGTGACTTTTCCATCTTCCACGTTGTCAGCGATCTCCGTGAACTCGCAACCGGCCGATTTCGGGCCGGCCAGCTCCACCCAGTACTCGCCCTTGCGGATGCGCTCGCCCTCGAAGGCGGGGCTGTAAGAGACAGGTACGGGCACTTCGGTGACGACGACTTTCAGGCCGCGAACTTCTATAGCCCTTGCGACCATCTCATCATGGGGAACGTTGCTGACCACATGCTCGTAAGTGCAGACGCCGGTCGGCAGGATCTCGGGAATGTCAGTGTCTGCGATTGTCGGGAAGCCGTATGAGATGGCGCCCGCGGCGGTCGCGTATTTCTTGTCGGATACCTCATCCAGCGCCAGCACGAAGGCGAAGACGCGGTCCTTGTTGTACTTGAGGACGTTGCGGTAATCGCCGGCCTGGACGCCGCCAAAGGCGAGCGCCGCGCGGGTAGCGAAACCGAGTGAGAAGATATGGCCAGACACGAAGGGGCTGAATGGCACCAGGCGGGTGTTCCAACCCAGGTCCATGCCTCCCTCGACGAGCTGGTCCGCGAAGCTGACGCCGGTGTTCTGGTTCTTGCCGGCGATGAATACGTAAAGCATTTTCTCCTTGAGCTCCTGGGCGATCTTGACGGCCGTCTCCACATCGGGGGCCGCGCCGGTGATGGCGGCGAAGCCAGGCGCCGTACCATCGACGAACTCGACGCCGCGCTCACGCATGATGACGTCGTCAGCGGCTCCCAGCCAGAGGTTGTCCTCCGTCGGAGCGATGGTCTCGGTATAAAAACCGGGCTGCAGCAGGTAGCGCAGCGACTCTATTATCTCCTGGGCGAACAGGGTGGCGACGCCGGCGTCGAGAGCCGTTCCCAGATAAGGCGTCCACCAGTGTGCCGCCGGGCCTTCCGGGAGCAGCTCGCGGGCATGGTCCATGACCTGCTCCATGTCCTTGATCTTCTCGATCTTGATGCCGGTAAGTCCGTAGATGACCGGCAGGTAGTAGCCTGTATTGGGAAGCTCGATCTCCTGCTCGGGACCGAACTGGTCGATCGCCTGCTGCAGCGCTTTCTCGGCCTCGCTCACCCACTGATGGGCGCCGGCGATTACTGATGTCGCAATAAGTTTGCTCATGCTCTCCTCCTACAACTCTCGCCGGGCGGCCATATCCAGCAGCACGCGCTCTTTTTCCTCGTTGATGCCGAGGGCTTCTCTCTTTTCCTGGATCTTGTTCAGCACCATCTCCAGGATCTTTTCCTTCTGGGGCTCGAAGACCAGCTGGCCCCCGACTTTCTCTTCCCAGCCGTTAGACATGATCTCCACGACTTCCTTGCAGTCTTCCACGGGATTGCGTACGCCGAAGACCACGTAGGCGCCCGACGCCGCGGCATAAGTGCCGATAGCCAGGGCCTTCTCGCAGTAGTATTCCGGGCAGATAGCCGCGATCGGCAGATCGGAGATGTCATCGCCGAGTCCGCCTTCATCGACCACGTGGGAAAGGATGGTCATAATGCGCGAGTTGTCAACGCAGCTTCCCAGGTGCAGAACCGGCGGCATGCCGACGGTCTCGCAGACCTCACGCAGGCCGTCGCCGGCTTCCTCGAGGGTTTCCGGGGCCAGCAGGCCGTATTTGGCTGAAGCGTGCGCCGCGCAACCGGTCTGGACTACCAGGATATTATTCTTGATCAGCTCGCGCACCAGGTAGATGATGCTCTCATCCTGGGTGACGCGCGGATTGTTACAGCCCACGATCGCCACCGCTCCCTGGATCTTGCCGTTGATTATATTGTCATTCAGGGGCCGGAACGAAGCGCGGTACTTGCCGCCCAGCATGTAGTTGATGTACTCGTGTGAGAAACCGGCAACCATGTCCCCTGTGAACTGTGGGATAGTGACTTCCCCGCGGTTGGCGCGGTTGTCGATTCCCATCTTGACGATCTCCTTGGCGATATCGAGCGCGTGTTCTTCATCGAACTCGACATGGGTGGCTCCCGGGATCTTCGCCTTGGGCGAGGTCGTGATCAGCTTGGTATGGAACTTCTCAGCCAGCGGCTGCAGGGCTTGCAGCACGCACTGGACGTCGACGATCATGGCGTCAACCGCGCCGGTGATGATCGCCAGCTCCTGATGCAGGAAGTTGCCCGCGGGCGGAATCCCATGGCGCTGGAGTATTTCATTGGCGGTACAGCAGATACCGGCGAGAGTGATGCCCTCGGCGCCTTTGCTCTTGGCGTATTCGATGATTTCCGGATCCTGTGCGGCGGCGACGATCATCTCGGAGAGCAGCGGCTCGTGACCATGGACGATGATATTGACGTCTTCCTCCTTGAGCACGCCCAGGTTAGCCTGAGATACCAGCGGCTTGGGAGTACCGAAGAGGATGTCGGAGAGATCCGTGGCGAGCATGGCGCCGCCCCAGCCATCGGCCAGCGATGTGCGCATGCCGTGGTCCAGCAGATGGTCTGCATCCTGATCGACGCCTACGTGGGTGCGGTGCATGCTCTCAACGATCTCACGGTCGACGCCGCGGGGTACGATTCCGAGCTTTTTCCAGATCTCCTGGCGCTTCTGCGGAGCGCGCGACACGTAATCGAGCTCGTCATCGACGACTCCGTTGAAGTTATCCAGCGCCCTCTGCGCTACGTCACCAGCGATCTCATTGACCTCACGGCCTTCCGTCGGAATCTTCAACAGCGCAGCTACTGCGTTCAGCTTTTCCGGATCCTTGACGGAGTAACCCTGGACCTTGCCCTTGGAAACCGCCAGCAATGTCCTGGCGATATCACGGCCGTGGTCGGAGTGAGCCGCGACGCCGCCGGCGATCGCCCTGACCATGTAACGGGCGCCGATGGTGCCGTGCGTGGCGCCGCATATTCCGGTCTTCTCCTCGGCATTCTTGCCTACCAGACGGCAGGGGCCCATAGCGCACAGCTGGCAACATGAACCAGCCGCTCCGATGGGGCAGGCTTTCATCTCATCGACGCGGGAAAAAACAGTGCTGATGCCCGCGGCGTCGGCCTTCTGAAGCATTTCCAGAGCGGCCGGGTCTATACTCTTTGCATGCGGTTCTGCTTTTTTCTTCTTGCCTGTTGTTTCTTCTGAATCACTCATGACGCAACTTTCTCCTTGGTTTGTGCCTGAAGTCCTTCTATAGCTGTCCGTACCAGTTTGACCGCATCCGGATGACGCATTACCAGGATGTCGGTACCGGCGAGCAGCAGAGTTGTAGCGGTGATAGCCTCCCAGAGGATGCCCCGGGTCTCAACGTTGCCGTACGTGGGTTCTTCTTCCTCGCTGACCTTTGATTCCTTGGCTTTCCAGGTCTCGGGGGCCATGTTGTTGAGGATCGGCATCTGCATCTTGCCGTCGTTCTGCATGAGCGCGGCCAGCCGGTCCCTCTCCATAATAGAATAGCAATACTCGAGCCCGTAACCCAGTGCGCCGGTCGTCGGATCGATGATGATCTTGTCCTCGGGAACACCCAGCTGTGTGAGCAGCACGTTCAGCTGCTTGGCCAGGTTCACATCCATGGAAGTAAAGCCGACTACCGGCTTCTTGTAACCCATGGCCGCCGCTCCGATGAGCCTGTGGTTGGACTCTTCCACCGGGCCGATGGGGATGTTGGCATCGGGCATCGCCTCGACGACCTTTTTGAGCACCTCGGCGTCCTTGTCGGGGGTGCCGGTTCCATAAACGATAAGCGGAACGCTGATCGCATCGTAGACTTTTTTCACGGTCTCAGCCGCGGATTCAGGTGAAGCGTCGCTGCCGTTGGGGTCTATGCTGCGAAGCTGCAGACAGATGGCGTCGGCGCTGTACTCGTCCTGGCACTTCTTCGCCCAGGCGACGGGATCGCCCATTACATCCTCATAAACCTTGCGTACGGTGTCAGGCCAGTCGGGCTGAGCCTCGTCGTAGACTTCCATGGCTATCATGGGCGCGTTTGGCATCTCGCCTTCCCAGAGATGGAAGGGGAACGTGGTCTCGCCGCCGACTTTCGTGTCGGCTCCGATGGTCACTTCACGGATGGAACCCTTGCATGACTCAACAGGCGGTTCAAAAGACAAGGCAACCCTCTCCTTTACTTGGTTTTTTTATGCCAGGGAGACATGAACAGTCCAGTCTCCCGGCCATCAGGCAGGGTCAGGCAAAGCCATACTGCAGTACAGTCCTGGGTCCGCCCGGCCCGTAAAAATTAAAGGTTCGAGGCGCAAGCCGCTATACACATCCGGCTTGACGAACTCGGACCTTTATCAAGTACCCGTCCGGTTGCCGTCCCTGGCGGTCCAGCACCGGCCGCGCCTCAACATGCCCGTACTTAGTTCTTTGTTTCACAAGCGTACGGTAAGGCTGAATAATAACACCGGGAAGCGGCAATCGTCAATAAGAATTGCAGATACCTTGGATGGTATTTGTAACAGGTGGATACAGATGCATAGAATGCTTAATATTCGCGGCAAATGGTTATTTATATAACGCTGGCATAAAATGGGCTGCGGCGGCACCGGGCCAAAGCAGCGGAATCGACTTCAATGCGAGGAAAGGGAGGAAGAAATGGGCTATACGCAGGTTGCGCTGGGAGACAAGCTCTACGAGATGTATCCGGAGCTCATGCAGCACAAGATCGCCCTCAGGTTGAGCATGGACGAGGAAAGGAACGCCTGGGTAATCACGTTCGAGAAAGGCGGCAAGAACCGCCATGCCTTTCTGGACAAGCAGGACGCGGATGCATGCATGGACGGACAGCAATGCTTCTACCTGGGAATGCTGGTAGCGCAGTACGTCAAGGATCTCGAAGAAGATCTGGGGATATCATGAATTTCAACATCGATGAAGAGGGCTATCTGGTGGACGCGGAAAGCTGGGATGAGGATGTCGCCAGGACTATCGCCCAGAACGAGGGAATCGACAGGCTGACCGACGAGATGATGGATGTCATCCGTTTCATGCGCAGCTACTATCGAAGCTATAACTCGTTCCCTATCCTCAATACCGTCTGCAAGAATGTGCACCAGCCGAAAGAATGCGTCAATGAGGAGTTTATCGATCCGCTCAGTGCATGGAAGATCGCGGGCCTCCCCGACCCGGGTGACGAGGTAATCGTGTACCTGAAGCGCTAGCAGTTACGCTTTCTGATGATATAACCGCCAGCACCCATCGCCAAGAATCCGACTAGTGGCGCTAGCAGCATGAGACCCGTACTCGGCAAAGAGGCAGGCAGGGACTCTGCAGCGTGAGTATATGCATCAGCCTGGACCGGCGCGATCAACTCGAAAGATAAACAGTACTGGCTCCCAGTCTGATTGTCCACATAGACAAAATCGTAGATCCCGAATGCGGAGAATGCTTCCGGCCATATGGAGGTATATCCGGTAGTACCGATTACGACTACATGGGTTTCTGAAGCCAGTAGCTCTCCTGTTGGACGAAAGTAGACATAGTAATCCACATCAGGATAGCCATGGTCTCCAATCACAGTAACCGCGGTTCCCGGAGGCCCGCTTGTGGGGGTGATGCTCCATCCGGGTGGCAGCGGATCACTTCCGGCACATGCCGGTAATTCCTGCGAGAAGACAACGGCAGGAAATAACAGCATCAAAACAAACACTCCCATTAAAACGCATACATGCCCAACTCTCTTCTTCTTCATCTTGTCCTCCTAGTCGCGTCCAGACTTCAGGTATTTAAGCGACGCCTGAACAACACTCCCGATGCCATGGCCAAGAATCCAGCCGCGGGGATAAGCAATGGCAGGCCGGTAGCAGGCAGAGATGTGGCTGTCTGTACATATGCATCCTGGCTCACCGACTCTGTCACCAGGAAGGCCTGACATGAAGGATCGACGTAGCCGGAAGGCAGAATACCGACCTCGTGAGTTCCCGCTGCGGCTCCAGCCGGGATATTGATGCTGCCGCTGAAATGAGCTATATTGCTCCCGTCTATATCAGTACTCAACTCCGCCAGCATCTCTCCAGTATCCATCCATACGACCCCCGTCAGCGGACCGGCGATGCCGGGGTCCGGTATGGTCACTTCCTCCGAATCACCGATGCTTTCAACCCCGTAAGCGATTCCGTAAGAACCTGACACCATAACCGCGCTGCCCGCCGGACCAGATTGCGGCGTCATGATGATTTCCCCCTGAACGGCACCAGGCCCATCGCAGATTCCCGTCGGCGCCTGCTGACCGAAAGCCTGGCCGGCGATAGAAGCCATGACCGCGAACATGCTCGCGGTAAAAAATATTAGAAATGCGCGTAGGCTCATCCTTAGCTCCTTTCCTTGCAAAGCGATTCGACAAAACTACAGGGCGGCCCTTCCGGGCCGCCCTGTTTATACCCTTATCATGCGAAGCATATTCCCATGCCCTCGCAGTTATCTGCATCACTATTATTTGCGGCGCCTTTTCAGCAGCACCCCACCGGCTGCAGCCGAAGCCAGCCCTGCCGCCGGAACCAGCAGTATCAGGCCAGTACTGGGAAGCACGCCGGGAGTCGTACCCTGAGCTGCTAGAGCCGGAGTGTAAGCATCGGTCTGAACCGCCGCAAGCACGGTAAAGTCCGCCGGACACTCAACATGAGATTCATTACCGAAGCTGCTGCTGACTATAACCTGATGCACTCCGACAGTGACTCCGTCAGGCACGTTAAAGTTGAATATGAAATCTCCGGAGGAATCCGATAGCACCTGGCCCAGGAAGTTGGACGAATCGATCGCGTCCAGATAAAACTCGGTTTCGGTATTGTTCATCAAGCTGCCGCCGGTTGCCATAACGCTGGCACCGGCTGCACCCTGCGTGGGATCGAGCACGAGATTAACGCTGTCGCAGGGCGATTGGGCCATAGCCGGCGCTGATGCAAGCAGACACAATACCAGTGAAGCAATCACCATTATGAAAATCTTGCCTGGTCTCATCTTTATACTCCTTTTGTTTGTGCGGCCTTAAGTGTATTTTTCATCAGCATGGCGATGGTCATCGGGCCGACGCCGCCGGGAACCGGAGTGATAGCGCGGGCTTTCTGGCTGGCGGCCTCAAAGTCCACGTCGCCAACAAGACCATCATCAGTACGATGAATTCCAACATCTATCACAGTTGCTCCTTCTTTTATCATGTCCCCCTTGATCAGCTGAGGTACTCC
>JAUSDE010000153.1 GCA_030650885.1 Thermoleophilia bacterium | reverse complement strand
ACTCGTGGCAGTCGCCGTCTGCAGCCTGCTGCTGCTGATGGCGTTGAGTGCTTTATCCCGGAGAGAGGACAGGCGGCAACGGCTGGTCTTCACGGGGCTGGGCGTGGCGGTTGTCGGACTGGTGCTGGTGATGCTCTTCTCCGCCTTCCAGCGGATACTGCTTTATGAGGCCGCCTACGGTTTTTCCCGGCTGCGCACATATACCCACGTTTTCCTGATCTGGCTGGGCTTGCTACTTCTGGGGGTCATTATCCTCGAGATCATTCAGCGTCAGAAGGCATTTGCGCTGGCGGCGGTTCTGGCGGCGGCAGGTTTTGTGGCTTCGCTGGGCATCATGAATGTCGATGGCTTCATCGTCAGTCAGAACGTGCAGCGGACCCTGGACGGCGAGGAGCTGGACATCGACTATCTGGAATCGCTCTCAGAAGACGCGGTCCCGACGATCGCTGATGAGTATCGTTCGGCGCCTGACCCGTCGGCGCTTCGTAGCGACCTGGGGATGGCACTGTCGCATTTCGCCAGCAGCGAGCAATTTAACAGGGAGCGGTCGTGGCGCTCGTTCAGTATTGCGCATGACAGGGCGGTTGCGGCGTTAGATGAACTCGAAGATGACCTGGGAGAGTCACCGGCAGCGATAACTTGTGCCCCTTAAGCCTTGCGGAATTGCCTCAGGGAAGCGAGCCTGCCGTATGGCAAAGGACGCATAGGGCATCCGGCTCAAGTTGCAGCAGACGCGGGTTTGAGCTCGTATGAGGAAAATCTGACTCGCCGGCCTTATTGTCGTGGCAGGTGAGACAGTAGGTTGCAGGATGGTTCTTCTCTACGCCTGAAGTGCCACGCTTGTCGTGACAGGTCAGGCAGAATGTGAGCGTGTCGGTCGCAACTGTATCAGAGTGATTCGGCTTGGAAGAGAGCAGCCCGGGACCGCTGATCAGCTGGCCGATGGTGTCATGGGGTGTATGGCACGATGCGCAGTACAGTCCCTTTGTGCTTTCGAAAGATGTCACGGGTTCCCCTGAATAAAGATTTTCGCTCAATCCGCCGTATTGTCCCGAGGTCATCACCTTGAGAGAAGAGCTACCGCCCGGTATCGAATCAAGTTCCCTGACTACGGTGTTGCCTGACATGATTCCCAGTGTGTGGCCGGGAATGGCGTCCATCTCGGCAGCGCTCATACCGTTTGTGGAAACCTTATAAGCCAGCATAGTGGATGCGGTCGGTTCCATGCCGGTGAAATTGGTGGGAGAGTCGCTCCAGTTAGCATAAGGAGGCGCCAGGGCTCCAAAAAGGCCGTGGCAGGTGGCGCAGGTAGCGGTGACGGTGGCTTCACGTGTGAGCTGGTAATCGCCCCGGGCCTCATGGACGTCGTGGCACTGGATGCAGAAATCGGTGGCAGCGTTATGCCCGTTAAAGGGGGAGACCTGGGCTATGGCATTCGAAGGCAACACCAATAGAATAATCGCCATCGTCGATATTATCGCACCGAGACTACAGCTTCTGCGCATTTATCCCTTTACCCGTTAAGATGGATGCTGACTAATCTAGTTATTTTGGAAAAACCAGCGGTAACTATATAAGTAGAACCGTGATGTTTCCATCAGGGTATTCCCTTAGAGCCTGCCTGTCATGGTATCGCGACCGCGACATTGTTATCAGTGACCGGGGCCAAAGGGATATAATCCGCGAAGGACGGCGTCCCGTGCGGGCGTGGCGGAATGGTAGACGCGCCAGCCTTAGGAGCTGGTAGGGTTATCCCTGTGGAGGTTCAAATCCTCTCGCCCGCACCATATGTGTCTTTTCGGGAGCAGTCGGCTGCATACCCCATCCGTAGCGCTTACAGCTCCCATCAACCCTTCGATTTGGACTTTCACCCGATTCTTCACTAACATCTAGGTTTGGCGCTGGATAGTAATGTGCCCCCTTGGTGGGGGCCCCCGAAATAGGAGCCCAATGGCAGATATAAAGACTACCGTCAATAACCTCGAGGGCGACCAGGTGGAACTCGCGGTCGATGTGCCCGCGGACGAGGTCAAAGCACAGGTGAACAAGGCCATCAAAAAGCTTTCGCGTGATGTGAAGATGCCGGGGTTCCGTCCTGGCAAGGTGCCGCGCCCCGTGCTCATAACGCATTTCGGCAAGGAGGCTATCCACGCGCATGCGCTGGAAGATGCGCTCTCCGAATGGTATACGGCCGCGATCGAGCAGTCCGGTATCAAGCCGATAGACAAGCCCGAGATAGATTTCGAGCAGATCGAGGACGAGGATCATCCTTACAGCTTCAAAGCCACGGTCCAGGTCATGCCGACGCCGAAGCTTGGCAACTACACTGGTCTTGAAGTGGAGAAAGAGATCGTTGAAGTCCAGGGCAGTGAGGTCGACGAAGAGGTCGAGCGGCTGCAGAAGCGAATGGCCAAGCTGGAACCCATCGAAGGACGTCCGGCCGCGGAGGGCGATTTCACGCTTATTGATTTCACCGGATTTATAGATGGCGAACCGCTGGAAGGCGGCGCCGGCAAGGACTATATGCTGGAACTGGGAAGCGGCCAGTTCATCCCCGGTTTCGAGGAGCAGATTGCAGGAATGGAGACTGGCCAGTCGAAAAAGCTTAAGCTGACTTTCCCGGAGAGCTACAAGCCGGAGGAGCTGGCCGGCAAGGAGGCCGAGTTTGACGTAACCGTCAAGGAGATCAAGGAGCGGATGCTCCCCGAGGCCGACGATGAGTTCGCCGCTGAGAACAGCGAGTTCGACACCATAGCCGAGCTGCGCGCCGACATCGAGGCGCGAATCCTCAAGGGCCGCGAGTCATCCGCCGAGAGCGCCTTCCGGGCCCGAGCACTCGATAAGGTGCTGGAAGATGTGGAGCTGGAGCTGCCGGAGCCGATGATCGCCAGCCGGGCGTCGAAGATCGAATACGAATTCATCTACTCCATGGAGCAGCAGGGCGCATCCATCAAGGATTACATGGAGCAGTCAGATGAGCAGAAGAAGCTTTTCATGCAGCATTTTTACAAGCAGGCTGAAGCAGTGTTGAGGCAGGAGATGGTACTGGAGGCGATCGCCGAAGCCGAGGGGCTGACGTGCACGGACGAGGACTTCATGGAAGAGGTCACGCGGGCGGCGGAATCCATGGGCAAGGAAGTGGATGAGCTGCTCGAGAAGACCAGGGAGCAGGAGCACGAGCAGGATATCCGTGACGACCTGCTAAGGAACAAGGCCGCGAAGGCGCTGTCGGATAAATCGGTGCCGGTCATGAAGACCTCCGCCGAGATGAAGGCGGCGGCGGATGCGGCAGCAGAAGCGGCCGCGGCTGACATAGTCGCCGAGACGGATAAAGATGAGGAGGCCGCCGACGCCGCCGAAGCCGATGAAAAAGAAGCGGGGAAAGAACAGGAGAAAGAAGAAGCTGAAGCATGATAATCAAAAAATCCGAATTTTCAGGGGTGAGTGATCAAATGCCGTTAATTCCCATGGTAATCGAGCAGACCAGCCGCGGCGAGAGGGCTTTCGACATCTTTTCACGGCTGCTCAACGAACGCATCATCTTCCTCGGCAGCAGCATTAACGAGGAAGTAGCCAACGTGGTCGTCGCACAGATGCTGCACCTGGAATCTGACGACCCGGATAAAGACATCAACCTTTATGTCAACTCGCCGGGCGGTTCCGTATACGCCGGTCTGGCCATCTATGATACAATGCAGTTTATCAAGCCGGATGTTGTAACGACCTGCGTGGGGATTGCCATGAGCATGGGCGCACTGATACTCGCGGGAGGCGCGAAGGGAAAGCGATTCGCGCTGCCTAATGCCAAGATCCTCATCCACCAGCTATCCGGCGGCTTCCAGGGTCCAGCTGCGGATATCGAGATCCACGCCAAGGAAGCGCTCGACCTTCGCAAGCACCTGGACGAGATCCTCGCACAGCACACCGGCCAGACTATCGAGAAAGTATCCCAGGACACCGACCGCGACTATTTCATGACGGCTCAGGAGGCCAAGGATTACGGCCTCATCGACGACATCCTCGCACATCGCTCGACCACGACCTCCAAGGGGGAATAAGGACAATGGCTCGCCCGACTGACGGCAACGAACAACTCCTCTGCAGCTTCTGCGGAAAATCACAGCGCCAGGTCAAGAAACTGATCGCCGGACCAGGCGTTTATATCTGTGACGAATGCATCGATCTCTGCAATGAGATCATCGACGAGGAGCTTGCTGCGCCCGCCAGCCTCGATCTGGAGCACCTTCCCAAACCGACAGAGATATATGATGCGCTGAACGAATATGTGGTAGGCCAGGAGGATGCCAAGCGCACCCTCGCAGTCGCCGTCTACAATCATTACAAGCGCGTGCAGATGGCCTCACTGGACGACAACGAGGTTGAGCTGCAGAAATCGAATATCCTGATGCTGGGCCCGACCGGTTGCGGCAAGACGCTGCTGGCGCAGACTTTGGCCCGCTTTCTCAACGTCCCCTTTGCCATCGCCGACGCCACGGCTCTTACCGAGGCCGGCTATGTCGGCGAGGATGTCGAGAACATCCTGCTGAAGCTGATACAGGCAGCGGACTACGACGTGAAGAAGGCCGAGACCGGCATCATCTACATCGATGAGGTCGACAAGATCGCCCGCCGGGCGGACAACCCGTCTATCACCCGTGACGTCTCCGGAGAGGGTGTGCAGCAGGCCCTCCTGAAGATTCTCGAAGGCACGGTTGCCAGCGTCCCGCCGCAGGGCGGCCGCAAGCATCCGCACCAGGAGTTCCTCAATATCGATACGACAAACATCCTGTTCATCTGCGGCGGCGCTTTCGCCCACCTGGACAAGATCATCGAGCGTCGCGTGGGCCACAAGGGAATGGGCTTCGGCGCGGTGGTAAAGGGCAAAGCCGAGAAAGACGTGGGTAGCGTATTCGCCAGGGTGATGCCGGAAGATCTGCTGGAATACGGGCTGATTCCCGAGTTCATCGGCCGCCTGCCAGTCATCAGTGCCATCCACAACCTGCAGCGCGACGATCTGGTGACGATCCTGACCGCTCCCAAGAACGCCCTGGTCAAGCAATACGAGCGCTTCTTCAAATTTGATAATATAGAGCTGGTCTTCGGACCGGATTCCCTGGTTGCCATCGCCGACAAGGCGCTGAAACTGGAGACCGGGGCGAGAGGCCTCCGCTCTATCATCGAGCAGTCCCTGTTAAACGTTATGTTTGAGCTTCCCTCCCGTGGCGACGTGCGCAAGTGCGTAGTCACCAAGGAAACGATCGAAAGACAGATCGACCCGACCCTCGTGACGGAAGCGGAAAGAATATTGCCAGAACTTGACGAAGAGTCAGCCTAAACCAGCAAAGTCCCTACCGCTTCTTCCAACCAGAGAGCTTGTAGTATTCCCCCGCATGGTGGCGCCCATCTTCGTGGGCCGTGAGAAGTCCATCAAGGCGCTGGAGCGCGCTTTCGAGGACAAGTCGCCGATCATCCTTTCCTCCCAGAAGGAACCCGAGGTCGAGGACCCGACCAGCGAGGACATAGTCCGGATAGGAACCATGGCGACCGTTGTGCAGCTGTACCGCCTGCCCGATGGTTCCATCAAAGCCCTTGTGGAAGGCCAGCAGCGGGTCACGATCGACAAGTTTACCGCCACTTCGCCGCACTTCCAGGTCAATTTTTCCCTGATTGCCGGCGACCTTGGCGAGCCCAGCGAGCGGCTCAGCGCCCTGGCGCGGGTGGTCATGCGCGAGTTCGTCCGCTACGTGGAATCGAACCCCGCCATGCCTGACGAGATCGGCCAGATAGTCACCGCCGTCGCCGACCCTGACGAACTGGGCGACGCAGTCGCGGCGCACATGATGATCCCCTTTGAGCAGAAACAGCAGCTGCTGGAGATCGGCGACAGCGAGAAGCGGCTCAACGAGCTGCTCGGCATCCTGGTGGAAGAGAACGCCGTGCTGGACATGGAGCGCGACCTCAACCAGAAGGTCCAGGACCGGATCGAGACGACCCAGCGGCAGATCTTCCTTCATGAAAAGATCAAGGTCATCCGGGACGAGCTGGAACACTCGGACGAGTCCGAGGATGAGGACGTCCAGGAATACCTTAAGCTGGTTGAAGAGAAGAAGATGAGCGAGTCCGCGGCCCAGGTGGTTCGCAAGGAGATCGGCAAGCTGAAGAGCGCTTCGCCCTTTTCCGCGGAAGTCTCCGTGATCCGGAATTATCTCGACAATGTCTTTGCGCTGCCCTGGGGTGAGCTGGCGGAGAAGAGCGACTACGAACTGCCGGTTGTAGCACGCCATCTCGACCGTAGCCATTACGGCCTCAAGAAGGTCAAGGAGCGCATACTCGAATTTTTAGCGGTAGGCAAGCTGCTGGGCAAAGACCAGCCGAACACGACCCTTTGTTTTGTCGGCCCTCCGGGCGTGGGCAAGAGCTCGGTGGCCAAGGCCATCGCTGAGGCGCTGGACCGGCCTTTCGTGCGAATCTCCCTGGGCGGCGTTCGCGACGAGGCCGAGATCCGCGGACACCGGCGCACCTATGTCGGCGCCATGCCGGGCCGCATCATCGACGCCATCACCAAGGCCGGCGTCGACAACGCCGTCGTGCTGCTCGACGAGATCGACAAGATGGACTCCGACTTTCGAGGCAACCCGGCGGCGGCGCTGATGGAAGTGCTCGACCCACTGCAGAACAAGGAGTTCCGCGACAACTATCTTGAGCTGGACTACGATATATCAAAGATATTATTCCTGGCCACGGCAAATTATGACGACGGCATCCCGCCGACACTTTATGACCGGCTGGAGACAATCCAGCTTTCGGGCTATACCTTCGAGGAGAAGGAGCAGATCGCCAGGCGGCATCTGCTGCCGAAGATCGCGAAGGAGTCCGGCCTGAAGAAGAGCGACCTGGTTTTCTCGCCGGCGGCGATGAAGGCGATCATCCGTTTCTATACTCGTGAATCCGGCGTGCGCGATCTTGAGCGCCATATGAGAAAAGTCTATCGCAAGGTTGCCCGGCAGTACCTGGAGCAGGGCATGAAGCTGCCGGCGCGCATCAGCGCCACAGCGCTGGAAGGCTACCTCGGCGCGGCGCCCTTCACTGAAGAGCGTGTCGATCGGCGCGCCCTGTGCGGCGCCAGCCTCGGCCTGGCATACACTTCAGATGGCGGCGACGTCCTCACCATCGAGACGAGCGTCTCCAATGGCAAGGGCGACCTGCTGCTAACAGGCCAGCTGGGTGAAGTTATGCAGGAATCGGCCTCGACCGCCTGGGGCTATCTGCTCTCGAAGGTGGAAACCGACAAACGCTTCCGTGATCTATTCCGGAAGAATGCACCGGCGTTCGATGCCGAAGGCAACTGGGCCATGCCGGGCAAGGACCTGCGCCTGCATGTTCCCGAAGGCGGGATCCCCAAGGAAGGCCCTTCGGCGGGAGTAGCGCTGGCGGCCTCAATGCTTTCGGCGATCTCCGGGCGCGCCACGCGGCCGGCTATAGCCTGTACCGGCGAGATCACCCTTCGCGGCAAGGTGCTGCGAGTGGGGGGCCTCCGTGAGAAGTGCCTGGCGGCGGAGCGCATGGGCGTTAAGACAGTGATTCTCCCCAAGGCCAACAGGCCTGATATCAAGGAACTTCCTTCGAAGGTGCGCAAGTCGCTGGAATTCGTCTACGTGGATGACTTCAGCCAGGTCATCGACCGGCTTTTCGTCTAGTCAAACT
>JAUSDE010000151.1 GCA_030650885.1 Thermoleophilia bacterium | reverse complement strand
CATGCCTTCTTCGTACCAGCCAGGTAATAAAAGCTATCAGCAGTATCACGCCCAGGATCAGTGCCAGTATTATCTTCCAGGGAATCACCCAGAAGTTACTGGAAACAATGACAGGCGTACCATCCGGCGCATACCCGATCTCGGCCCTTGCGGTATACCGTCCGAACAGATAATGGCTGTCCCATTTGACGATATTGCGGCGTGAAGATTCAGGCAGGACCACCCATTCCGCGACAGGTATCTCGGCGACCGTCTGGCCCAGGATGTTGGTTATGATCACGCGGCCGGATGGTTTGAGATGAACGTTGCCTTCATTATTGAAAACGAGCCCGATATCGACTGGGCCGTACTCGGATAACGCCGGAACTTCGGGTTTACTCAGGTTGCCGTTCTCGATTACGCTGCCGGCCACCTTGATCAGAAACAGGGTGCCGACCCTGCTGGTTATATTGATCGCGGACCCCGACTCGTCCGTGGTCTCGTAGGTTGAGAAGGCAAACAGGGCCGCATAATGCCCTCCTGGTTCAGCATATTTGGGCACGCTGACCTTGGTCCGGAAGGTAACCGTCTCTCCATGTTTTAGCACGATGCTAGATATCTCAGGCTCGAGCCACTTGCGGGCTCCCCAGCCGCTGTCTTCTTCTCCCATGAAAACCGTAGCCTGCGAAGGGTCGGTTGAACCTTCGAAATCTTCCACGGAGAATTCAATCGTTACAGTTGACCCGGTCCGGTTGGCAACCATAATATCGCGCGAAGCGGTCTCGCCCGGTTTCATGTCGAGCTCGACCTTTGTTGGTGATATCACGAATTGGCCGGTCACTGCGTCGTCGTGCTTTTCAACCGTATAGGCGCTGGCGACTGACGGCCACATGGCTATCAGAGCAATGAATGTTAATAAAGCCGCCAGTGCAGGGGCCAGGATGTCCAGGCGCGGAAACACCAGGGAATTGGCGTTCGGGCCGTGCGCTGGGCTATTTTTTTCTGGTGACATGGAATAAATAACAACAATATGCGGCCAGGATATCAATCCCAGCCCGGTTCGAAGTCTAGACTTCGCTTCGCTATGCAGGTTTTCCTGCAACCCTGCGGGTATTTTCCCCAAAAAGCCAGTCCTGAAACGGCTGAAGCCCCCTGGTTGAGGAGGGGGCTTCAGCCGTGAAACTTGCGTTTGACGTGTTGCTATTCAGTTTTTATACAATCACAGCGTTGTTGCTGTAACCGTCAGGTTGGCGGCGTAACTGCCGCTGGCCTGCAGGTGGCTCGCGCCGACCTCGGCCTTGAAGTACACAGTGGTGTTCTCTCCCGCAGTTTCGCCGGGGCTTGTTGCTATCTGGATCGGGGTCGCTCCCGAGAATCCCTGATAGCCGGTCGTGCCGTTGACACTGAAACCGAAGGCGGAGTTCGCAGCCGGGATGGCCCATACTCCAGCACCACTGTAATCGGCGAATGAATCCGCGCCCTTGGTCATTGCCGGAGAGCCGGTGGCAGCCATTTCCAGTTTGTAGCCGTTATCGTTGTTCGTGGCTACCTGCCATGTAGCGTTTGCCTCGGAGGAGCCGCCTGACCCTGCGATATTAGCGAGAGCTACGTCGCCCGGATTGCTGATGGAGATGAAATTGTCCACAGTCACACTGACTGTGACCGGATCCGAAGCCTGGGCTCCGTATACGGCTGATGCCAGAACCAGTACCAGAATCATCGTTGTCGCGGCTAGAGCTGCTACTTTTGCTGAAAATCTCACTTCGTGACCCCCTTGTCACTTTTGCCTTCCGCCTGCCCTGACGGAAGATTAGCTGACCTCATCCCTAGTGCCCGTTCCTCGTGCCCGAACGAATCTATAAAAAAAACCCAATCACTTTGGATATGCCAAAGCATTTGAGCTTTTGCTCTACCAGGGCAAAAATAATGCCCAGTTCCCAAAACCTAAGAGCTTGCGTTCAAAAGCTTCGGCAGCTGGGCTGTCTCTGGGGAGACCCCTGGCTTTGCGTCCCCGCCTCGCGACGGGTTTGCCTTTTCGTATATGATGCGTTCGACAGCGTTATCGACATTTCAAAGTAAAGCTTTAGCGTTTTCTAAGTCACTTAACATTGGTATAAAGAAATGAGTAATTGAGCGAGTATGTATCCGGATTTTTCCGTTGGACCACTGACATTTCATACATTCGGTTTGATGATGGCGCTCGGTTTTGTCGCGGCCAGCACGGTCGTCTACTTTGAATTGAAACGCAAAGGGCTGAACCCCGAATGCGTCTACTGGATCGCTATCGCTGCCGCCGCGGGCGGGCTGCTTGGCAGCAAGATACACTACCTGCTCCTGCATCTCGATGATTTGAAGAGCGACCCGCTGTCATCGGCTTTCAGCGGCGCCGGACTCGTATGGTACGGCGGATTCATCGGTGGCCTCGGGGCTGCGATGATCGTGATCAGGCTTTACAGGCTGCCGTGGGGAAAAGCTTTTGACGCTGGCGCCCCCGGGCTGGCGCTCGGCTACGCCTTTGGACGCATGGGCTGTTTTCTCAACGGTGACGATTATGGCAAGCCTTCAGACCTGCCCTGGGCGATGGAGTTCCGCGACGGCTCACCACCGACCCATTTCAAAGTACAGCCGACCCAGCTCTACGAGTCTTTCTCATCGCTGCTCATATTCGCATTGCTGATGTTCTTGAGGAAGAAGCTCAAGCACGACTGGGCGTTGACCTGCCTCTATGTGGCGCTCGCTGGTATCGAACGTTTTCTGGTGGAATTTGTCCGTGCGAACCGTATGGGGCAGTCGCAGCAGCAGATCCTGGCGCTTGCGACCGCGGTGATTGCAGCTGTGGCCTTTGTATGGATACAGGCACGCCCTTCAAAGGTTCCAGCATCTTAATCAGGCTGATAGATGGCGATGGACGGCACGACCTTCGTTGATACTCTCCGGCGCCTCTGCTATATTTGATTCATGGCCGCAAGCACACTTCACCCGCGATCAGCGAATCTATAAAACCACCTCTGAGCCTTTTTCTTCTTGGAAATAACTGAAGTATCACTCATCGCTTACGTCTGGGCTTTCGTTGCTGGTCTGGCGTCTTTTCTTTCACCCTGCGTGCTGCCACTGCTCCCGGGGTACCTGTCCTATGTTTCGGGGGTGGGAGTCAACGAGCTTGGCGCAAATGTCCGCAGGGTGGCGATTGCCAGCGGCGCATTCGTCACCGGTTTCGTAATCCTCTTCAGCTTGCAGGGGGCCGCTGCGGGTCTGGCAGGCAGTGAGCTTGGCTCATTTTTGTCCTTTTTTACAGGAAACGGCGCTGAAGGCAAGCGTTATCTGGAGATATTTGCCGGCATCTTCCTTATCGTTTTCGGAGTCTTTGCACTCGGCATTTTTCATCCGGCGTGGTTTGAGAAAGAGCGGAGGCTGCGCCTGCTGAAAAAACCGATGGGCCTGGTCGGCGTATTCGTGGCAGGAATGGTTTTTTCCGTGGGAATCGGGCCATGTACCGGCCCTCTGCTCGGATCCATATACATGCTCGCCATCGGCACTCAAGACCCTGCAGCCGGAGCCAGTCTGCTATTTGTATATGCCCTCGGCATGGGTTTGCCGTTTGTGCTATCAGGCATGCTGTTTGCCAAGATGATTGGCACATTCTCGTTTGTGAAAAGGCATTTTGGGGCGATCAAGATAGCTTCCGGAACGCTGCTGATACTATTTGGCCTGCTGCTGGCGACAGGGCAGATCGAGATTTTGACGGACTGGATGCGCGGCTGGCTCCCGGCGATAGATGTCTGACCGTTTTTCCGCGTGGGGCGTTTGTTTGAAGATATGGCCTGCCTGATGCTAGTATGTTCAGAGTCTAAATGCCTCCGCTCGATGTCTGAGCTTCGCATCTTTTCGCCCGCCTTATCTGAAGAGGCAATGTACGCCGTGATAGCGCGGCCAGATTTGGGTGACTGAACCGCCTGGCGGAAAAATTGTCACGGTGCTTGCTGAGTGAGGCCACAGAAAATTATGAATAATAATTTGGATAATCAAACTGATATGATGGCTGGCAACCCGCCGGAGGATGGCTGGACAGCTAAGGATATCCTCCTCGGGATCGCTGTATTTGTAGGGATCATCGCTATCGCGGCCGGGGCCTACTTTTTCTGGCAGGCGCGAAAAAGCCCCCCTGTGGAGGAAGGCAGCCAGGCACCGAATTTCACCCTGCCACTGATGACCGGCGGTGAGACCAGCCTCGATGACTATAAGGGAAAGGTAGTGCTCCTGAATATCTGGGCTACCTGGTGCAATCCCTGCAGGGAAGAGATGCCATCCATGGAGCAGCTTTATCAGAATATGAAAGGCAAGCCGTTCGTGGTACTTGCGGCAAGCATTGATACCCGGGGTTCCACGGATGTCGAGCCCTTTGTAAAAAAGCTAGGCCTGACGTTCCCGGTCCTGCTGGATTCTGACAAAAAGGTGAACAACATGTATCAGGCAACAGGAGTTCCAGAAACATTCATCATCGACAAGAACGGCATAGTCCGGCAACATATACTCGGACCGGTGAACTGGGCCAGTTCCCAGTCACCCGAGAATATGCTGATACAGCACCTGGTGACGGCACAGTGAAAGGCAATCTCAAATGGCTGCTGCTGATCCCGGTGTTCGCCGTTGCCATTTCCCTCGGCTACCTCATTCCTACATTGCTTCTAAGTGATGACAGTGGTGATGAGAACACCTCCACTACCAAGGCGCAAAGCCAGGTGCTTCAAAGTCAGCTCGATGATATCAACCAGCGCATCACCGCTTACCAGGCTTTGTTACAGCGTAACCCCAATGATATCGATGCCATGAAGGGCATCGGCGACAGTTATCTGGAGATGGGCGCATATCAGGGCGAAGCCGGCGAAGTGAACGAATCCTACCGCAGCTACAAGAATGCAGTCGATCAGTATCGCAAGTATCTGTCGATTAAGCCAGATGGCGTTGAGACCCGCATCGACCTAGGCCTTGCATATTCATACCTGCAGATGATCGATATCTCTCTGCGGGAGTTGAATGCCGCGACCGCGGCTGATCCCGCTAACCAGCGCGGATGGCACTCTCTTGGGTGGGTCCTTTATAACAGCGCCGGGAATGTGACGGATGCAAGGGTGGCGTGGCAGAAGTCTTATGATCTTAATCCCAACACGCCGATCGGTGTGGAGTCCAAGACGTTCCTCGACCAGTTCACAACCAGCCAGATTAGTGTGCCTCAGGCTTCGGGGATAGAACCTTAAGAAGACTGCTCAGGTGCTTTTAGGGAAACCGCTCAGGCGCTTTCGCGCAGATGCTGTGTTTCCTGCAGTTCCTTAAGCCTCGCCAGCGTGTTTGCCTCGATCTGACGGATCCGCTCCCGGGTCACTCCGAAGCGCCGTCCAATCTGCTCGAGGGTCCTCGGATGTTCACCGTTCAGGCCGTAGCGCAGCTCCAGGATCTTGCGTTCCCTGTGAGGCAGGGAATCGAGAACCTTGTTCAGGTCATCCTTCTTGATCTCCGACATCGCTGATTCCAGCGGTTTGGGCGTTCCCTCATCTTCCAGGAAGTCACCCAGTTCCGCCTCTTCCTCGTCACCTACAGGTTTCTCGAGGCTTACCGGGCTCTGGGAGATCTTGATCAGGTGCTGGACTTTTTCTTCAGTCGTGTCCATGACTTTAGCGATCTCTTCCGGCGTCGGTTCGCGCCCGAAGTCCTGGACCAGCTGACGCTTGGCCCTGACCAGATGATTGAG
>JAUSDE010000149.1 GCA_030650885.1 Thermoleophilia bacterium | reverse complement strand
CGCCGACGGCGCAGGTGTCCTTGACGAAGTAATCCTCGATGAGGATGTCGATGGCGTTCTGGCGTACGTCTGACGGGATGTCGCCTGGCTTCAGCTTGCCGAGGAGCATGTGGATGAAGACGCCGTCGCAGGTCTCGATGGCGATCTTGGCCAGGTACTCGTGTGAGCGGTGCATCGGGTTACGGGTCTGGAAAGCGGCAACCGTGTTCCAGCCCTTCTCCTCGAAGATGGCGCGCGACTGGGCCGGGGTCAGGTAGATCTCGGGATACTCTGAAGGGAAGTTGGCCTGGGAAAGCACCTTGACCGGACCAGCCAGGTTTACTTCCTCCTGGTTCATGACCATGGCCACGCCGGGATGCTCCATGTCATTGGTAGTATAGATCGTCTGACACTCGTGCTCTTTGTCGATCGTGTACTTCTCGGTGACAGTCATGGTGGCCATGGTCTCGCCGCTCTCCTCTGAAACCAGTGCGATCTCCTCGCCGTCCTTGATGCTGTCCGCCTGGCCTTGAGTGGTCGAGAGGGTGATCGGGATGGGCCAGAAAGTGCCGTCGGCCATTACGAAGTTGTCGCAGACGCCCTGCCAGTCCGCTTTGGTCATGAAACCGGTAAGCGGTGTGAAGCCGCCGATGCCCATCATGATCAGGTCACCGACCTCGCGCGACGAGATGCGTACCTGGGTAAGGCTCTTGGCCTTCTCCGTCTCAGCCGCGAGCTCCGAGCCAGAAAGCAATAGGGGCATTAATTTCTTGTCCTTGCCATGTGGATTTACCAAAGCCATTAGCGTGACCCTCCTGTTAGTTTGTTATCTGTAATCAAAATGGACGCGTTTCAGCTGATGCCGAGCGTCGTCGTGACATTCGCGAATATCTCATCGATGTTGCCGGTGCCGCTGACAGTCTTGAGTATCCCTTTGCCCGAGTAGTAATCGATAAGCGGTGCCGTCTGCTGTGTGTAGACTTCCAAGCGCTTCTGTATGGTAGCTTCCTGGTCGTCATCGCGCTGATATAATTCGCCGCTGCATTTGTCGCACGCGTCATCCGTGGCGGGTGCGCTGAAATGAACGTTGTACATCTGGCCGCATTCCTTACATGTGCGGCGGCCGGTGAGGCGCTTCATGAGGTCTTCGAGAGGAACTTCCACGCTAAGGGCGGAATCGAGAGGCATGCCCAGTTCTTCCAGCATGGCGTCCAGGGCTTCTGCCTGTGCCGTGTTCCTGGGGAAACCGTCGAGGATGAAACCCTTTTTGCAGTCCTCATCCTGCAGCCGCTCTTTCATCATGCCTAATACCACGCTGTCGGGAACCAGCTCGCCCTTGTCCATGAATGACTTGGCCTCGATACCGAGCGCGGTTCCTTCCGAGACTGCAGCCCTTAAAAGGTCGCCAGTTGAGATCTGGGGAATCCCAACCATCTCGATGAGTTTCTTTGCCTGTGTTCCTTTTCCAGCCCCTGGTGCTCCGAGTAGTACTAGTCTCACGCTTGCCTCCAGTTAGATGGCATGGTAATTGTGCTGACCGGTGTTTCGATTTGCCGGTCAACCTTCCATATGTATGATCAACTAGAAATCTGGCAGGACCTGAAGCGACGAAGATTCCTGTCGCTAGTCACGGCTTAGTTTAAGCGAGCACTTCGTGTGAAAGATACGCGGACCGCTGATTACGACTCTGTGGAAACCGCGCGGGAGCTATTGTATACCGATGGGAGTATCTGTTTCAAGAAGCAAACGAGGTCTATTTATTAGTCTTTCTTATCAGGCTTATCAGCGGCGTTTGCGCCGGTTGAGCCCGATTCAGCGGTCGAGCCATGGCGGAACCAGCTGCCATGACTCACCCAGTTCACGCCTGCGGTCACGCCAGGACGGTTCATGGCGTGCGACCAGTGCCCAGAAACGTCGGGAATGGTTCATATGCTTCAGATGGCACAGCTCGTGTACCAGCACGTAACGGACAAGGCGCGGTGGTAGAAACAGCAGTTTCTGATTAAGGCTGATCGTACCTTTTGGTGAGCAGCTTGCCCAGCGTGTCTGCTGGTTGCCGACTACGGCTTTGGTGAATTCGAGGCCGGTCTCGCCGCCGAGCTCGCGGAGCCAGGGAACCAGATGGCCATGAGCCTTGCGCCCGGTCCAGCGGCTGAGGGCCGCCAGGCTGCGGGGCAGGTCTACGGTGTTGCCGGAAACCTGCAGTCTGAGTTCGGGGTGCTCTCGCGTAGTCGTGCGTCCAGACTGGGTCTGATTGACGCCAACATCCCATAGCTCTCCGATCGCCAGAAGATCGATCTGGTCCGGAATACAGGGCTTTGGCCTGGCCGCAAGCTGCCGGCGCTGATCGTCAGCCCAGCGCCGGGCGTTCTCGATCCAGGACTGCTTGCTTTTGATGATCGCGGGCAGGCGCCTGCGGCTGTAACCTGTTGGTATGACTATCACCAGGCCGTCATGTGGAGTCATATTAAGCCGAACAGTGCGTGCCCGGGGACTCTCTCGAATCGTGTAATCGAATATCTCGTCCGGCGGGAACAGGGTCAGCGGAGCATTTTCTTCCGGCGGGGATGGTTCCATGTTATGCGGGAATTCGTCCATGAGCCATATAATGCCCCCGGATGAGAGTTTATTCAAATTGAGCGTGAAACCTGCATCCACATTAATGCGGCCATTTAAGCTCGACAGCGATTAATGGCAGTATTATTCCTTTTTTGTTCGGTTGTTTGACTTAATGGAAGTTAACTCATGTTTAACATTACATAATAGTGTTATGATTACTTCTGAGCCCCAGCTCTATTATGCCTGTGGACTCCCGGTCCGCGGGCTTATTATTTTAAGGAGGTCTATTGAGGAAAAGGGGTATCTGATTATTAACCAGCATGAACGAAAAGGGTGAAGATTATGTCAAAAAAAACCAGGTTTATGGCCATCATTCTGCCATTGATGGTTGCAGCAATCGGCCTTACCGGATTTATGGCCTGGCCGGCTGCATCGATAACGGTGCCGACCACACCGCTGGATCCGACCACTATCCCCAAGTACACTGACCAGCTAGTCATTCCGCCGTCCTATGTCCCTACCGTGGTGACAGACTCGGAAGGCAATGTTTCACACCAGTACACAATCAGCATGGAACAGTTTACTCAGCAGATTCTTCCTGCGGGTTATCCGCAGACAACAGTATTTGGATACAGGGGACTCGTCCAGACCCCGGGCGGCCCTGTAATGTTCCAGAATTCTCCAAGCGCTACATTCGAAGCGGTAAGGGACATCCCCATCAAGGTCAACTGGGTCAACAACCTGACCAGCCAGATCCTGGCGGTCGATCCGACGATCATGTGGGCGGACCCCAACGGCATGGGAATGCCGTCGATGCCGTTCCTTCCTTATCCGCCAGGTTATCCGCTGGCTCAGAGCCCGGTACCGGCAGTGACTCATCTGCACGGCGGCGAGGACAGGTCGGATTCTGACGGCGGACCTGAATCATGGACAACGTCTACCGGCCTGGCCGGCCCGACTCTAACTGCGGCGAACCATACAGCGCCGAATACAGCAACCTTCGAATATCCAAACGGCCAGGAGCCGACTACCCTGTGGTATCACGATCACGCGCTCGGCCTGACCCGGATCAATGTGCTGTCAGGGCTTGCCGGTTTTTACCTGCTCCGCGACCCGGCCGATTCCATCGCCGCGAGTTTGCCGAGCGGGGAATATGAAATACCGGTTGCGATACAGGACCGCCGTTTCAACGACGACGGTTCGCTTGATTTCCCCAGCGCCGGCGACAATCCAGATGATCATCCATACTGGATTCCGGAGTTCTTCGGTAATTCGATCATGGTGAATGGCAAACTATGGCCTAACCTCAATGTCGAGCCGAGGCAGTACCGTTTTCGCGTTCTCGATGGTTCAAACGCCCGGTTCTACACACTAAGCCTGTCGAACGGCCAGTCCTTCACCCAGATCGGCAGTGACGGTGGTTACCTGCCCCAGCCCGTGACCACGACATCGCTGACGATCGCACCCGGTGAACGCGCTGATCTGCTGATAGACTTCTCCGGTGTGGCGCCTGGTACGGAGATAATCATGAACAACTCCGCCAACGCGCCTTACCCCAACGGTGATCCGGTGGATCCCGCGACGACCGGCCAGATAATGAAGTTCACCGTGACTTCTGATCCGGCAGTTACTCCCGCGGCCCTTCCGGCTACGTTGAATACGATTCCGACGCTGACCCCGGATGCCCCCAAACGGACACTGACCCTTAATGAAGTCATGTCTGCAGGCGGGTTCCCTCTGGCAGTCCTGCTCGATGGCCAGACATACGGCGCGCCGATAACCGAGACTCCTGCGGTTGGTTCTACCGAAGACTGGGAGATCGTCAATATGACCGGCGACACGCATCCGATACATCTGCATCTGGTGCAGTACCAGGTGTTGAGCCGCCAGGCATATGACACTGCGGCTTATGAAACGGACTGGACGACGCTCAACGGCATGCCACCGTTCAGCACCGCGACTGTGAAAATACCGATCGACACGTACCTGCTGGGATCGCCATCGCCACCTGATGCCAATGAGATGGGATGGAAGGATACGGTGCAGATGCATCCAGGCGAGGTCACCCGCATCAGGGTTAGGATCGCTCCGCAGGATGCGACAGGCGCCGCACCGAACGTGAACACATTCCCGTTCGATCCTACATATGGTCCGGGATACGTATGGCACTGCCATATTGTCGACCACGAGGACAACGAGATGATGCGGCCGATGGCTGTCATACAAAGCGGCAAACCAATACTGAGCCTGAATTCCGCAGCGGCATTCTGGGCCAGTTATGCGGACTATACAGCCAGAAAGCTCTCAGTGCCTTACACAATCAGTAATGGTGCGGGAGGAACAGCCAACAATATCCAGGTAACCGGTACGATCAATACGATGGGTGTGACCCTGGACACTCCACTTCCGTATATCGCTGGTGACCTGGCGGCGGCCAGCTCGCTTAACCTGACGCTCAAGTACAACGTGCCCATTGGCGTGGGCAGCTTCAGGAGCACCCTGAATGTCAGCGCGGAAGATACAGCCGGCGTGAGTTATACATACCCATAAATAGCCGGGAA
>JAUSDE010000148.1 GCA_030650885.1 Thermoleophilia bacterium | reverse complement strand
AGGGGACACAAATATTTGTGTCCCCTTTTTCTTTGAACCAGCCCTGCTACAAACCGGCTCATCCCGCTGCCGGTCTGATTAATATGCCCTGCTTACATCATGCCTCCGGGCGGCATCATCGGCGCCTGCGGATTCTCATCCGGCAGCTCGGCGACAACACACTCGGTGGTCAGGATGTTCTTGGCTATGGACGCAGCGTTCTGCAGCGCCGAACGAGTAACCAGTGCCGGGTCGATGATACCGACCTTGACCAGGTCCTCATATACGTCTGTTGCCACGTTGAGGCCCACACCAGGCTTCTCGTTCTTGACCCGGTTCACGACCACGGAGCCTTCGAGTCCGGCGTTGTCCGCCAGCTGGCGAAGCGGCTCTTCGAGAGCTCGGGCGATGATGTTGATGCCTGTAGCTTCGTCACCGGTAGCCTTGACCTTCTTAACGGCGCCGATGACATTGATGAGAGCGACGCCGCCGCCGGGTACGATTCCCTCTTCAAGGGCTGCCCTGGTGGCGTTAAGCGCGTCTTCCACGCGGTGCTTCTTCTCTTTCATCTCGGTCTCGGTCGCTGCTCCAACCTTGACGACGGCCACACCGCCGGCCAGCTTGGCCAGGCGCTCCTGCAGTTTCTCACGGTCGAAATCAGAGTCAGTCGCTTCGATCTCAGCCTTGATCTGCTTGATGCGGCCCTTGATGTCGGCGGCCTTGCCGGCGCCGTCGATAATCGTAGTATTGTCCTTCGTCACCACAACCTTGCGGGCTTTGCCCAGCTGTGACACCTCTGTGTTCTCCAGCTTCAGGCCTAGCTCTTCGCTGATGACCTGGCCACCGGTAAGGATGGCGATATCTTCGAGCATGCGCTTGCGGCGCTCACCGAAGCCAGGGGCCTTGACGGCTAGGCCGGTGAAAGTACCACGCAGCTTGTTGACCACGAGTGTTGCCAGTGCTTCGCCTTCGACATCCTCGGAGATGATGAGGAGCGGGCGGCCGCTCTGGATTACTTTCTCGAGCACCGGCAGCAGGTCCTGGACCGAGCCGATCTTCTGGTTGGCCATAAGGATGTACGGCTCTTCCATGACCGCTTCCATGCGCTCCTGGTCGGTGATCATGTAGGGAGAGAGGTAACCCTTGTCGAACTGCATGCCCTCTGTGAACTCCAGGTCCATGCCGAATGTCTGGCCTTCCTCAACATTGACGACGCCATCCTTGCCCACTTTCTCGATAGCATCGGCGATTACATCACCGATCACGCGATCGTCAGCGGAAATGGTGGCTACCCGGGCGATGTCTTCCTTGCCGGAAATGGGATTGGCCTGCTTCTTGATGGCTTCCACAGCCGCATCAACAGCCATTTCGATGCCGCGCTTGAGACCCATCGGGTTAGCACCGGCGGCTACGTTACGCAGGCCTTCACGCACGATAGCCTGAGCCAGCAGTGTGGCAGTGGTGGTGCCGTCGCCGGCCACATCGTTGGTCTTGGTAGCGACCTCGCGTACCAGCTGGGCGCCCTGGTTCTCAAAAACGTCCTCGACCTCGATCTCACGAGCGATGGTCACACCGTCATTAGTGATGGTCGGTGCGCCGAACTTCTTGTCCAGAACTACATAACGGCCTTTCGGGCCAAGAGTAATCTTGACCGCGTCGGCCAAAACATTCACGCCACGCTCAAGTGCGCGCCGCGCTTCATCAGCAAACTTGATGGCTTTTGCCATATCGTTACACCCCTCCTTATTTCTTTACGACTTTTGCCAGAATATCGCTGGCTTTCATGATCAGCAGGTCCTGGCCATCGACCTTTACTTCAGTGCCTCCGTACTTGCTGTAGATGACTTCGTCACCTTTCTTGACGTCGAGCGGTATACGCTTGCCGCTGTCATCAACCTTGCCGTCACCAACGGCGACGATCTTTCCGCGCTGAGGCTTTTCCTGCGCTGTATCAGGCAGAACGATACCGCTGGCGGTAACATCCTGGGATTCCACCGTCTTGACGATCACCCGATCCTCGAGTGGTTTCAGATTCATAGAACAACCCTCCTTGTGTCTGTTGTTTGCGAATGGCTAGTCTAACATCATCTGGCACTCGATGAAGAAGAGTGCCAAAACGGGACATATATTAATAGTAGGTCCAGCGATTGTCAAATTCTTCAGGACAAAAAGAAAACGGCAAGCCAGTGCCGTTAAAGTATTCTATGTTTACCTGCAAACAAGCACTATTAGCCTGCTACAAATATCGCTGGTCGAGCATGCATTAACTGTTTTCCATTGACGCCTTTTCTTTTTCCTCAAAAACGTGATGAAAGCACTGTTTTGCTCCAGGGCACCATTCTATGCACGACGCCTTTTCCCGGTGAACCAGCGTGCCACAGCCAGAACACTTTACCTTTGATTCGCCCGTGAACAGTTCAACCTCGTCCCCACATTTGGGACATGATTTCACGGTTATCTCGACGTCACTTCCAGGACATTTCATAGAGCATCCTCCTCCGGTATGCCATGCTCGGATCTGGTTCCCCAAACCCGATGTAGTTGTGTACATAGGGAGTATTCCCGTAAAAACCGGGGTCAAACGGCTAAAATGGCCAGAAAGTGGTATAAGTGACGAAAATCAATTCTCGGAATCGGCAATCATGTTAATCATACGCAAACCACAAATCAGCTTGAACTTCCCCAGGGCAATGGCTGCCTTGTTTCTGTGGCTGGCTATGCTGTCGCTGATGGCCATCGCGTTATTCGGATGTGGCGATGAGCCTGATACGTCGGCGCCACAACGCCAGATCATAGAACGCACAGCTGGCTGGGAGGGCGCCCTTCTCTATATCTCAGATCAGAATGGCCCCAACCCCGCGCTGGGAAGTGTACGCATTTACGACAATATTTCTGGTTTTGTGGAAAAAACTGTGGATCAGACAGTGGCGGGAGCTCCGGCCGACATGTTTGTGACACCTGATGGAGGCACCATGTACGTGGCCGGCAGCGATAACGGGCGCGTCGACAAATTCCGGTGGGATGGGAATAACTGGATCCGCGGCGGCGTCACGATAGATACCCCGGCGCGATCGATCACAGCCATGGCTCCTGCACCTGACGGCAGTCTTTACATCACAGCAAATAATGGTGATTCCGCCGGCGCGATATACCGCTTGAATACTGACATCGATCTTGTTGATGACCAGCAACTTACGGTCTCTCAGATCGCTGAGCTTCAAGGAATCGCCTGGTCGCCAGATGGCAAAACCGTATATATGTCAGGAATCGGCCAGGATCGTTTGCCGCGACTGTTCGCCGCAAGCTGGCCGTCATTGGAAATCACGGGCTCGACCGACCTGACGGGAGCCTCGCGGATCAGCCAGTCAGTAGTTTCCATGGATGGGAGCCTCATCTATGTCATGGCTGAGGGACATATATATATAGTGAATCCCGCAGCATCGATGGTAACTGGGATGCTGACACCGGCAGAAGATTTGAGAACCGGCTATTCTGATGGCGCCTTAAGCGCCGATGGCGGCTACCTGTTTGCCACTGGAAACCTGGCTGGCGAACAGGCCAGCCTCTATATATTAGATCTGAGATTAAACTCGCTGGTGAAATCAGTGGGACATGTAGCGGATAAAGCCCGGGGTGTGCAAAGGGCTGAATGACCGGACATGCCGATTGGTCTGAATCGGTTGTATGGAATCCGCTATAGAAATCATGGACTCAAAGCGATAGAATTTTTGCCCTGATGCGTCTGTTGGGGGCTTTTGGCTCTGGCCGCCAACACGGTATTTCAATATCGACCAAAGGAGTTGCACAAATGCCCGCTGCAGACCCTTCCAAAATCAGAAACGTAGCTGTAATCGGCCACCGTGGCACCGGTAAGACCAGCCTGACAGAAGCGATTCTCTTTACCTCCGGCGCAATCAACCGGCAGGGCTCGGTCGAGCAGGGCACAACGGTGGCTGACCACGATGAAGACGAGAAGAAGCGGCAGATGTCGATATCGGCATCCCTGTGCAATCTGGAATGGCGCGACCGCCACATAAATCTTTTGGATACCCCGGGTGACCCCAGCTTCCACGCTGACACCATCGCATCGCTTCGTGTCGTCGAGGGCGCTATCGTCGCTGTCAACGCTGCAGTCGGCGTCGAAGTACAGCATGAGCGCCTCTGGAAACATTGTGAGGATAACAACGTCAGCCGGCTGGTATTCGTGAACATGATGGACCGTGAGCGGGCAGATTTTCTCGCCGCGGTTGAACAGTTGAGTGAGAGCTTCGGCTCAGGCGCGGTGGCTGCACAGCTGCCTATCGGGTCTGAAGACAAGTTTGAGGGCGTAGTCGACCTTCTTACCATGAAAGCCTGGCGATACGAGGGCGGTAAGCCCGTAGAGGGCGATATCCCCGCTGATATGATCGATCTCGTGAATGAATACCGCGACAAGCTCATGGACGAAGTGGCGCAAAACGACGACGACGTAATGGAGAAGTATCTTGATGGAAAGGAACTTACGAACGAAGAGCTCTACCACGCCCTGAAGGAGGGTGTGGTGGCGGGAACCGTCTTTCCCATCGGCGCTGGCTGCGCCACGAAACTCATCGGTGTAAGCAACCTGCTGGATCTTCTCGTAGACGCCGTTCCTTCGCCGGCCAAACACGGTACTTTCAAGGCGATCGATGCCAGTGCGGGTGAGATAGACCTTGAAGGTAAAGCTGATGGCCCGATGGCTGCATTCGTTTTCAAGACGCTTACCGACCCGGTGACAAGAGGCAGGATCAGCGTTATGCGGATATTCTCCGGAGAGATGCTGAGCGACAGCAATGTATTCAATCCTGCAAGCAAGAGCAAGGAACATATTGGTAAGCTCATGCGTCTGCAGGGAAAAGACCATAACTCCACGGATTCTCTCGGCCCAGGCGATATCGGTGCCGTGACCAAGTTGAAGAAGACAAATACCGGTGATTCTCTCTGTAACGAATCTCAGCAGATAATATTCTCACCGATTCAGTTTCCGAATCCGGTCATGTCTTTCGCCGTCGATGCAAAAAACAAGGGAGACGAGGAAAAAATCGTCGAAATACTCCACCGCTTCGCGGAAGAAGACCCGACGCTAATCGTCGATCGCAATACAGAGACCAACGAGCTTATCGTTTCCGGACTGAGCCAGGTGCATGTTGAGGTTATAATCGAGCGAATGAAGGAAAAGTTCGGAATCGAAGTCAACCTAAAACCACCGCAGGTGGCATATCTAGAAACGATACGCAAAGAAGCCACGGCCCAGGGTAAATACAAGAAGCAGACCGGTGGCCGCGGACAATATGGCGATTGCTGGCTTAAGATCGAGCCACTTGCCAGCGGTGAGGGATTCAAATTTGAAGATAAGGTGGTTGGTGGCGTCATTCCGCGCGGCTTCATTCCTGCTGTTGAAAAGGGCGTAATCGAGGCTATGAAAGTAGGCGAGCTGGCCGGCAGCCCGATAGTCGACATGCAAGTGACTGTCTATGACGGCTCGCATCATCCGGTGGACTCATCGGAAATGGCATTCAAGATAGCAGCTTCCATGGGGCTGAAGAAAGCAATAGCCAGTGCGGACCCGATCATTCTCGAACCGATCATGTCGGTTCAGGTCACTGTTCCGGAAGAAAACGTGGGTGATGTCATAGGCGACATGAACTCTCGCAGGGGCAAAGTGCTCGGCATGGAGCCCAAGGAAAAGATGAGCCAGGTTAACTCGGAGGTCCCTCAGGCGGAGATGCTTGCATATGCTCCTGACCTGCGCTCTATGACCGGCGGACGCGGAGACTATACGATGGAATTCCTGCGCTATACGGAAGTACCGGCGCACCTCTCACAGAAGATCATCGAGCAGGTGCAGGCTCAGAAAGAAGAAGAAAAGGGACACTGATATATAGGCGCCAGGGCCTGGCTCTGGCGACAGGCAAAGAAAAGGCGGCCGGGATTTCCCGGCCGCCTTTTTTCCTCAAAAGTCCTGCAGGTGGCGGTTAAACAGACTCCACCGTGGTTACTTCAGGGATCTCTTCTTTAAGGCGCTGTTCGATACCCATCTTCAGGGTCATCTGGGACATGGGACAACTACCGCATGCGCCGGTCAGTTTGACCTTGACGACGCCATCGTCAGAAACATCTATGAGTTCCAGGTCACCGCCGTCCTGTTGCAGGGCGGGCCGGATCCGCTTGAGAGCGTTTTCCACTTGTTCGCGCAACATCATTCACCTCCTTGATAGGAAGGAATATCCTATTTGAGGATACCCTGGAACATTATGCCAGAAACAACTTTGCATTGATAAATAACCGGTAGCCATCGGTGTAACTGAAAGCCGCCATCCGGGGAATCGGCTGGTTTGCTTTCCGTCTGGACCGGTTGTTAGGATTCGATTGTGCGTTCCTCCGGCTGGCACACCTCTCCTTTGCCCTATGACACTGTCAGAAGGCTTTCGCAGGCGCTGGGAACGAGCGAGATCACAGCCTCCGTCTTGGCGCGACGCGGTTATACTGACGCCGATTCGGCGCTCAAATTCCTCGATTCTGAAGGCGTGCTCCACGATCCTTTTCTGTTCCCTCAGATGCAGGCCGTCTGCGAGCGCCTCAGCATGGCGATCTCAAACGGCGAAGTTATATGCGTCCACGGCGACTATGATGTTGACGGGATCACATCGACAGCGCTACTTCTCAGTGTTATCCGGAAACTGGGTGGCAATGCCACGGCCCACCTTCCCAACAGGTTTACCGAAGGTTACGGCATCGCCACACATACAGTAGACAGGATCGCGGAACAGGGAACCAGGCTTCTCGTCACGGTCGATTGTGGCATCGGGGCGCTGGAGCAGATTTCCCGGGCTGGCGAGCTTGGCATGGATACCATAGTAATCGACCACCATCGACCCCCTCAGGGTGAACTTCCGGCGGCGCTGATCATATCTCCCCTCATCTGTGATTACCCATTCAAGGAGCTGGCAGGCGTGGGACTGGCTTTCAAGGTTGCCCAGGTACTACTTGAAAAGGCTAAGCCCGAGAACGCCACCGGCGACATCCACCCGGATCTCCAGGAGCATCTGGATCTGGTTGCACTTGGCACGATCGCCGACGTGGTTCCGCTGGTTGATGAAAACCGGACGCTGGTAAAGCGTGGCCTCGTCCAGTTGTCTCGTTCCGGCAAACCCGGGCTCAGGGCTTTGATGAAAGCCGGTCAGGTTGAACCGGGCAGGGTCAATGCCGGGCTTGTAGCCTTTCGCATGGCTCCCAGGATCAACGCGGCCGGACGGTTGGAAGATCCTGGCCCGTCACTCGAGCTGCTGCTGGCTGAGAATGAAAAGATCGCAGATGAACTCGCATC
>JAUSDE010000138.1 GCA_030650885.1 Thermoleophilia bacterium | reverse complement strand
CCCGCCCCGTTCGGCCCCAGAAAACCAAACACCTCACCCTGGTCAACAGTCAGATCCAGCGCATCAACCGCTTTTACCTCATCTGCGCCATAACCGTACACCTTGGTGAGTCCCTCAATCTCGATGGCAGCCGGCATACCCTCACCCTTGGTCGACTGTTCAGGGACCCTCGCCTTACCCAAATATGGCTTTGCCGCCGATTAACTCGACAACTTCCACCTCCTTCACGGATCCTGGTGACGGGCAAGCCTTTAACCCGGCAGGACTGACTGGATACCCAGGGAAAGTGAAGGTGACTACGCCCGGATTCTACACCCACGAATCATGTCTATCAATACTACATCGGTCCTGATTATCAATTCGCTGGCGTCGTCTCTGTGGTTTCTCCGCCGAGATCCACCTTGCTCGCCGGATCATAGTCGGCGCTGAATTCGATGTCACCAGTGTCATAGACGTCCTCGACGAACTCGCGCCACCGCTCGGCAAATATCTGGTTGGCGTAGATGATCTTGATTTCGTCACGAGCCTGATCAAACGTCTGCAGGCTGGCGGGAATGACATTTTCAAGGGAAAGTACATACCACTGTTCGCCGACCTTGATCGGCTCGGAAACCTGGCCGAAGCTCATATTCCAGATAGCGGCGTCGAGCTCAGGCGCCAGTTGTCCCTTGGTTACCAGGCCAAGTGCGCCCTTTTTCTGTTGCGCGTCAGCATCGGTAGACAGCTCGTCCACGAGGGTTACAAAGCTCTCGCCGGCCCGGGCACGACTCGTAGCCTCCAGAGCCGCAGACTCCTTGTCCGTCACGATCTGGCGAACCTGGCGGCGCTCAGGCTGGTCATACTGAAGCCGGTTACGCTCATAAAAGGCAAGAGCGTCCTCGTCAGATACTTCGATGCCCTCCTGTAAGCTCGCCATAAGCTTCTCGTGCAGAATAGCCCGACGAACATCGCCGGCCATGTCTTCCTCGGAGAGGCCCTTGGCGGCGTAATCCTGCTTCATCCTGCTCACGTCGCCGAGAAAACTCTCGTCAGCTACGTCCTGCATCCGCTGGTCTATCTCAGCCTGTGAGACGGTTATGTTCTTGTCTTTTGTCTGCTGGTTCTCCAACTCTTCACGGACCAGCTGGTCCGTGGTCTCCCTACGGAAATTGTCGTAGATATCACCCTCGCTCTCTTCCGGGACCATGGCCCCGTAGACCTTGCGCAACTGGCTGATTCGCGCGGTGACATCATCCTTCTTGATTACTGTTCCGTTGACGGTGGCAGCGGTATCGTCTGCAAGGCCGCCACACCCTGCCAACACACCCATAATCCCCATTAACCCGACCGTAACAAGCAATCCTGCTACAAATCTGGCGCGCATACAACTCTCCTTTTCTGCTTATTGCGGGCAAGTCGAGTAATTATAGCCACAAAGTCACCATTGCGCAATCACAATGGTGGCCCTGAATATAAGTACTTATATGGTCGACTGAATCGTTTTCAAAGTCAACGGAAACTTTTTCTAGTATGTTATACTGGTTTGGATTAAGCCTCTAACAGAAAGCCTCTAAAACAATGAAAAATTCCGCCAGAAGTACTTTTAACGCCTTGTTATCCATTGCCGCAGCATCAAGTCTGGTATTGCTTATATTAGTGATGTCCGGATGCGGCACAGAAGAAAAGACGGCTGACACCGGCACCGAACCATTCGTTGCTGAGACGACATCCCAGAAACCGCTAAACCAGCAATTCCTCTATGAGATGGCAGTCAAAAGGATAGGGGACCCCAACCTGGTCAGGACCGCCTCGATATCCGGCGAGGGCAGCGACAAGGTTGTGACTTTTGAAGTCGTGCGGCCGGCGGTCTGCCACGATGGCGCGGTGGTGGGCACTGTTTCTACTTTCTCACAGAAGACCATGAGCTCGCTCTTCAAGTATCCAGAGGTATCAAGGGTGGATGTGGTCCTTTATGGAACCACCCAGGATGCATCGAGCAACAACGAGGTAGCCGTCAAGGTCACCGTAGATAGAAACAGCGCCCAGAAGATCGACTGGTTCGCTCTCAGCGACACCAACCTTGCCGATCTGGTCACGACGTTCTATATCGATCCCCGCATACAGGCTAACTGGCAGGTGGATGGCGGCGGCTCGACGCCCCGCACAGGGACTACGGCTACGGTGCCAGTCACCTGATTGCAGAACGCCCTTGTAGCTCGTTCCTTTCAATCTGTTCAATCCATATAACGTACCATGACGCCCTGTCTGTGAAATTAAGGCGATAGTGGGATAGACTATGTTTTTTAGGCAGGACGACAGGGCGGGGTTTGAATCCCAATTTCCGGTCCGTCGTCAAAATAATGGAATACAGTTTACAAGGAGGAGCAAAATGGGAGATGGAATAAATGTAAAAGCTGATTCAGTCCTCGACGTCAAGGGCTTGTGTTGCCCGATGCCTGTGGTCAAGGCAAAGAAGGCCATGGACGCGCTTGAAGTTGGGCAGGTACTGGAGATCGTAGGCACAGATCCCGGTTCCAAGGGTGACATGCCCGCATGGGCCAACAGGGCCGGTCATGAGTTCCTCGGCGGCACCGAAGACGGAGAGGTGTTTACCTTCTGGGTAAGGAAAGGAAAGTGACATCTGATGGCTGATCGCGTAGCCATAATAGCCTCTAAGGGTACGCTGGACATGGCCTACCCGCCCTTGATCCTGGCCAGCACGGCAGCGGCGATGGGTGTGGAGGTAGGCATATTCTTCACGTTTTACGGCTTGGACATCGTCAACAAAAAGAAGTATGCCAACCTGAAGGTTGCGCCTGTAGGAAATCCGGCGATGCCGATGCCAGTACCAAACATCATAGGCATGCTGCCTGGCATGACGGCGGTAGCCACAAAAATGATGAAGGGCATGATGAAAAAGGCGAATCAGCCGACGGTTCCCGAACTGATAAAGGTCTGCGCTGAAACCGGTGTCAAACTCTGGCCCTGTGAGCTGACGCTTCAGGTAATGAGCATCAATCCTGACGACCTGATCGACGAAGTCGAGAAGAGCTGTGGCGCCGCCACGTTCCTCGAGTTCGCACTGGATGCAAAGGTAAGCCTTTTTATCTGAGAGGCTGTTTATAGCAGAAATCAAAAGAGGCGGGCCTGCGGCCCGCCTCTTTCTTTATACTTCGAAGGAAGCTATCAGGATCAAGGCAAATAAAACGGACAGGACCGTCTGGGCAACGCCTTCCGCTTTCAGGGTCATTGCGGTTGCCCCTTTAGCCACACACCGGATCTGATAGCCGAACGTCGGGATAAATGCCGCAGCAGCCAGTACCGGCATGGCGCCAGTGAGAACCAGTAAGCCTAGCATTACGGACACCACCGCCATATAGAAGAACGACCCTCTGGCGGCCGTCATCTTCTCTTCTGCCGACGCCGGCTTCCGCCTGTGTGCCCTCGTCTTCAATCTCATTTTCACGTAGAAGACGCTGGCTCCAAAATACATGGCATTCAGCAACCAGAGCACAACGGCGAGTCGCCAGCAGGAATCACAGCCGGAGAGGATCACTGATAGCGGCGCCGTCAGGGTCAGGAGTGCGACGCCGGCCAGTTCGGCGGAAACGGAACGCTCCCGGCGGCGCCATACCAGCAATTCATGAAAGAGGAAAAGCATTATACCGGCGAACGCGGCGACCGCCAGCTGCCAGAGCTCATCGGCGATAATAAAATAGAGAAATACTGATGAACCTGCGATTGCGAAGACTACAAAATTAAGCCACAGCCTGGGCGCCTCAGGCCCGTAGAACCCATCGATCGCCCGCCTCTTCAGCAGCAGCGCCAGCGGCGCTCGGCAAAAAAACAGAAATATTACTCCAGCGAT
>JAUSDE010000135.1 GCA_030650885.1 Thermoleophilia bacterium | reverse complement strand
GTTGCTCCGCTCTAACCCCTACAGGACTGACAGGTACCGATCCATCTCCCACTGGGTCAGCTGCACGCGATAGTCGTCCCATTCCTTCTTCTTGATCTCAAGCAAACGGCCGTAGATGTGGTCGCCGAGCGCCTTCTTCATCAGCTCGCTGCCTTCGGCATTCTTGATGGCGTCGCCGAGGCTCTCGGGCAGCGTTTCGATACCCATCTCAGAGCGCTCTGAGTCGGAGAGGTCATACAGGTTCATTTCCATCGGCTTCTCGATCTTGTAGCCCTTCTCGATACCTTCGAGGCCGGCGTGCAGCATCACCGCGAAGGTCAGATACGGGTTGCAGGCCGGGTCGGGGCTGCGGAACTCGCAGCGTGTAGCTTTCTCCATACCGGGATGGTACATGGGCACCCGGATAAGCGCCGAGCGGTTACGGCGGGACCATGCCTTGTAGACCGGGGCCTCATAACCGGGAACCAGGCGCTTATAGGAGTTGACCCACTGGGCGAAGACGACGCTCATCTCACTCGCGTGCTTGAGCAGGCCGGCGATATAACCTTTGGCTGTTTCGCTGAGGAAGAACTCGTCGTCGCCATCAAAGAAAGCGTTGTCGCTGCCCTTGAACAGGGACTGATGCGTGTGCATGCCGCTGCCGTTCTCACCGAAGATCGGCTTCGGCATGAAGGTCGCGTAGACACCGTACTCGGCGGCAACTTCCTTGACAACCAGGCGGTAGGTCATGGCGTCATCGGCGATCTTGAGGGCGTCGTTGTAACGAATGTCGATCTCGTGCTGGCTGGGGCCGACTTCGTGGTGGCTGTACTCAACGTCGATACCCATCTGCTCCAGGGCCATGACCGTATCGCGGCGCAGGTCACTGGCGACATCAAGTGGTGTCAGGTCGAAGTAGCCGCCCTTGTCGAGCACCTCTGTGCCATCGGAATCCTTGAAGTAGAAAAACTCGAGTTCCGGTCCGACGTAGAAATGGTCGAAGCCCATCTCAGCCGCACGCTTGAGGGCGCGCTTGAGCTGGTAGCGGGGATCTCCCTCGTAAGGCTGACCGTCGGGGGTGAGGACGTCGCAGATCATGCGGGCGACCTTGTTCTCCTCACCGCGCCAGGGAAGAATCTTGAAAGTGGACGGGTCCGGCATGGCGATCATATCGCTCTCTTCGATATCCTGGTAGCCGGTGATCGATGATCCGTCGAAACCCATGCCGTTGTTGAGCGCCGTCTCGATCTCGGAAGCTGTAACGGCAAAACTCTTGAGCGTTCCCACCACATCCGTGAACCACAGGCGGATGAACCTGATGTCCTGCTCTTTTACAGTCTTGATTACCTGATCCTTGTCCATCGTCTCTCATTCCTCCTTGGGGGTTGATAAGCTTAAGTTACAAAGAATATACGAGTTAGTGCCCAATATGATACATCTGGCTAATTGTATAGATGGTAAAACCGCTAATAATTATCCCTGAGGATATAAAAGCGGCATAATTAATTGTACCAATGTACAAATTGGTCATCCTTGGTTAAACAACTCTGATGCATTTCGGCATCACCGGATCTGCCGGTCGCCGCAAACCTAGATGGCCGTCTCTCCCCTCTCGCTTGTCCTGACACGGATAACGTCAGCCACCGGTAGAAGGAATATCTTGCCGTCGCCGATGTCTCCGGTCCGCGCCGCCTTCAGCAATGACTCGACGATGATCTCTGCATCCTGCTTGGGAACGACGATCTCCAGCATCAGCTTGGGGAGCAGGTTCACCTTGGTCTCGAGGCCCCGGTAATGTTCGATGTGACCCATCTGGCGGCCGTGGCCCTTTACTTCCCAGATCGTCATGCCCACGATATCTATGTCCTCCATCGCCTTCTGCACTTCGTAAAGGCGTTCACCCTTGAAAACACACTGGATCATTGTAAACTTGGCCGTTTCCAATCAGATCAACTCCTCGGGATAAGCCTTGCCGGAATGGATGGACAGGTCCGAGCCGAGCAGTTCTTCCTGCGGCGTGAGCCGGATGCCATACGTTTTTTTGATTATGTAGTAAGTCGTACTGGAAAATACCAGTGCGATCGCTATGCAGATCAGAGTACCTGTCAGTTGCGAGAAGAAATTCACTCCGCCGATCCCGCCAAGGGCTTCGTAGCCGAAGATGCCGGCGGCGATCCCGCCCCAGGCTCCGCAGAGACCGTGCAGTGGCCAGACGCCGAGTACGTCATCGATGCGCAGCTTCTCATTCGCCCAGAGGAATCCCTTGACGAAGATAAGGCCCGCGACGGCGCCGACAGCAAGGGCAGCCAGGGGGTGCATGACATCAGAACCGGCACAGACTGCTACCAGTCCTGCAAGTGCGCCATTATAAACAAATACGCTATCTCGTCTGGAAACCAGGACGGCCGACAACAGGCCGCCGCCCATTGCCAGCAGCGAGTTGGCTGCGACCAGCCCGGAGATGTTGGGCAGGGTTGCGGCAGATGCGACGTTGAAACCGAACCAGCCAATCATCAGGAGCCAGCTGCCCAGTGCTACAAAAGGCACACTATGGATCTGCAGCGGCCGGCTGTCACCATTGACATATCTTCCCATTCGAGAGCCAAGAAGCAGGATGCCGGGCAGTGCCAGCCAACCGCCCATGGCATGGACGACGACGGATCCGGCGTAGTCATGGAAGCCCGCGCCGAAGATACCGGCGAGCCAGCCGTCGGGGGAACCGAGTTCATTGAAGCGGCCCCAGACCAGGCCTTCGAAAAGTGGATAGGCGAAGGCGACGAAGATGGCTCCCGCGAGGACCTGCGGACCGAACTTCATGCGTTCGGCGACGCCACCGCTGATGATGGCGGGTATGACCGCGGCGAAGCAGAGCAGGAAGAAGAAATGTGCCAGGTCATATCCAGAGTCGTCAGACAGGAGGTCGGTGGCCTTGCCGAAGAAGGTGATGCCGTAGGCGATCGGGAAACCGACCAGGAAGTAGACTACAGTGGAAACGGCCCAGTCAGTCGGGATCTTGGTCAGGGCGTTGACGATGTTCTTCTTCCTCACGCTGCCTGCCTCGAGGAAGGCGAAACCGGCGTGCATCGAAAAGATCAGCACCGCCCCCCAGAGCAGGAAGAAGACGTTCCCGGCGCTTACGTATTCGGTAAGATTTGTTGGTACGTTCATGGGTCCCCTCTCTCTCACAACCTGATCTGGGAAATCTTTATACATAACTGAAAACCGGCTGACGCCGAACATGGCCAATTGTATAAACAGGTTTTGATGATTTATTTAGACGTTTGTCTACAATCATTTGAGAAAAGTTTGGACAAATGGATAGAGAGTGTGCGTTGGCCTTCTGGATAATCGCAGCGTCAGGAACGGGTGTTCTGAGAGGGACTTAACGGTTCTTCATATCCGTTTCACTCATTCTTCATACATGACGGGCACAATATTAATAACAAACAGGCCCGCGGAGCCGGTTATCAGAAACAGTTTTTTGAGAGCCAATCCATCAGGGGCCATCATTCAAGGAGAACTGCACAATGAGAAAGTTAGCGCTGGTTTTGATCGTATTGATAGTTTCCTCGCTGGGGTCGCCTTTTGTGACTTCTG
>JAUSDE010000129.1 GCA_030650885.1 Thermoleophilia bacterium | reverse complement strand
ACTCTCCTCCATTCTCTTTTCTTTCAATTCAATAGCCCGCACGATTTTCAGGATCCATTACCGTACGGTAATTCTCACTATCGTCAGTTTAATGGGAGCGGCGTCGATAATTTTTTTGTCTTACGCTTTGAGGGATTACGGCCTGAACGGAGTCGGGATGGCCTGGCTGATCGGCGAAACAGTTACCCTGATGGCTTACAGCGTCCTGATATTCCGGGACCGGGCGGACCTGATCACTTCCTAGGACTCCGAGGGCTGTTCCACTCTTTTGCTCCTCCATGAAAAACCATGAAGCATGCCGGCCGTCATCCAGAAGATGATGTAATTCGGCCAGATCAGAAAGGCATCGACAGTCACGGAGTTCAAATATATTGCGCCGATGCCGGCCAGCGCCACCAGCACCCATGACTGCGATGGTCCCGGTATGCGCGCGGCGACTATCCCTTCACGGAATATCAGGACCGACATCCCTATCCAGACAACGAACCCTGTCACTCCGGCCTCCAGCAGCAGGCTCAGATAGTAGTTGTCCACCGCCAGCAGCTGTCCCCAGGCATGATACCAATCCGGATCGATATGGTTTATCAGCTCACTCGAGCCCTGAAAGAGACCGACACCAAAAGGATGCTCCTGGATTCCCTCTAACGCACCGCTCCAGGCTACTTCCCTGCCGTTGACGCTGCTGTAACTTCTCTCGTCTATCTCTACAACTATTTTCTGCCAGAAGATCGCCGTTGCCCCAATTACGATCGCCACAATCATAAGTGCCGGGAGTATGGCCTTTTTGTTCCTGGTACGAAGAATAAAAATAAGCGCCAATCCAGCGAGAACTGCTGCGACGAGCCAGCTTCCCTTGGAGTAGGAGAAAAAGAGTGCCAATGCCCCCGTCGCCATGGCGGACCAGGCCAGCACGCGCTGCCATGATGAATGTGAGACGAAAAGAAATAAGGCACAGAACGGTAGGACCTGCAAAAGGTAGACTCCAAATGGGACTGGGTGGGCCAGCGTAGAGCCGATGCGATGTATTCCGCCGCTGGGGTCCGGAACACTTTCTCTGATCAATTCTGTAAAGATCATGTTTTCCTGAAGGAAATACTCGATAAGGCCGTACGCGGCCGTTACCAGCGTCAATCCCACGATCGTTAAAAGGATCGTCCTCGAGAATCGCTCTCCTCTGACCACCAGCAATGTGGTCAAATAGTATGTCCCCAGGCCCAGTACGACATATTTCACCGTGACCAGCGCGGAAGGGCCGGTGATATCCTGCACAACCAGCAGCATGGCGAATGCCAGCACCGCTGCGTCGACATATCCCGCCTGTATATCCTTCCTGTGTATAACAAGATATGTCACGACCGCGCCGCCCATCAAGAACGCGATGAGTGCAAGCGGATCGATCCATTTATTTCCCAGATATGAACCTGTGGAAATGAAACTCTGGGGATACAGCACCGCGACCGCGATTGTCGTGCACACGAGCAGCGTCATCAAACGATCCAGGCGCAAGGAATCACCCATTTCCCGCAGATCCTTTTTGTGGGTCGCTTTCAGCAGTCATCGCCTCTTTCATCAACAGTTTTTCAATGCAGTCGCGGATTGGCTATCGGCAATTGATAGTCCTCATGTTAAATGAGGCCGTCAACAGATTATTGTGATCCGGCGCTGTCGCGAGTTCACCGAAAAGCCTTTTTGACAGGACGGATTCATGTCTACGAGGTGAAATATCGAATAATATCCCCACGGACTCTCAGGTATAATACAGGTTGATCAGGTAGCGGGGGGCCCTGGCTTTCCGAACTTACCATTATCAATCATTTGGGCGCAGGCCGGGACAGGAGAAACATCTTTATAAGACTGCTTGCTGCAAACCGAAAATCGACTATCAGGCGTTATGCGTAGTTTTGACATTGCGCTGATAATGACACTTCTTAATGAGGAGAAAGACCTCCCCGGTCTGCTCGAGTCAATCGATAGTCAGACCCTGAGGCCCGATGAAGTCGTCATTTGTGATAGCGGTTCCTCAGATGCCACCATGCAGATTATCAATAGCTGGCGCGATTCCTGCCCGTTGAAAGTGACGATAATCGAAAAACCTGGGCTGAATATAGCCCAGGGCCGCAATCTCGCCATTAACGCAGTCGACTCTTCGATAATCAGTGTGACTGACGGGAGTTGCGTCCTGCAAAAAGATTGGTTGCAGGAGATTACGAGGCCGATGAGAAGCAATGAACAGACCACGGGTATCGTTTACGGTGTTACGGTCGCCGTGGGAGAGGGCAGAGTCGGCCACCAGTTTGCCGTGCTGCATTCATTGAAGACCAACGGCAGGGAGCTTAGCGATTCTGAGCATTCAAGCAGATCCGTTGCTTTCCTGCGGTCTGTCTGGGATGCGGTGGGAGGCTATCCTGAGTGGATGACCCTGGCCGGCGAAGATACCTATTTTTTTATGCAGGTGGAAAAGATCTCCGGAAGCAGCTGCGCGCAAGACGCGAAGGCTTACTGGCATCATGGTGAGGAGTCATTGGTTAAAGTCTTTCAAAGACACAAAAGGAACAGCCTGGGCGACGGTGAGGCGCATCTGGCCCCTTTGCGATACCTGTGCCTGCTCGGAATTTATCTTGCTGCTGTTATAGGCCTTTTTCTGTCTATACTCTCACCGGTCTTGCTGCCCCTCCCCCTGATGCTCCTGATTGCGGTCTGCTTTCGCCTCACTCCGTCAGTACTGCGAGCCCGGCTCATCCAGATTGACACCTTTACAATCCTGCCCGCTATTACGCTGCTGCGTGATCTCGGCATGGTCACAGGCTACATAACAGGTTTAAAGAGGAGCTTGTCGAAGAGATTATCCGGCCATTCCGTCGGGACATGAGAACACGCGGGATATTCGCGCCAGGATGCAGACTTTGCCTGATTTAAAAGCAGCCCATTCCCGTAAAAGTTATTTGATCCCGATAATCCTGTCTGTGGCAGTGATTGTCCTCTGCATATTTTTTTATGCGTCCGGCTCAGTTCCGGGATTTCTGTCCCCGTTTGTCTCAAAGCAGTCGGAGCAGTTCACGGAACTCTATTTCACGGATTATGAAGAGATGCCAAAATTTGTGGAGGTGGGCAGGAGTTATCCAGTTGGATTCACGATCGTTAATCATGAGAACCGCGGGGAGGCGTATGAGTATCGGGCGACCGCTGTCGAAGGATCTCTGGCTACCGTACTGGAAACCGCAAGCCTGTATCTGAATAATGAAGAGAAGGCTGAACGGCAGATAGTATTCACGCCATCGAAAACCGGAGAAAAAAGCAAGCTCGTCATAGAACTTGTCGACAGGAATCAGGAGATCACATTTACCATGCAGAGCATCTTTCAATAATCTCTGATATTGATTCCGATCGGTAGCCGAATTTGAGCACATTCAGCCCTAAGCCTCCAAGAGGCATACGCGACTCTGAAAAGGATATCCTCCTTTCTCCGGCGGATGGTTCTCCTGCCCTGGAAATGACGGCGACCAGGCAGCGGGTTCAGCTCTATTTTCTTTTGATTGTGTCGCTCTTCGTAATCACGATTTTTGTCGGCCTGAAGTATGCTTCAGCTTTTTTATATCCTTCGATGGTTTTCGGTCTTCTGGTTTCTCTGGCGTTACCCGGATTCATGCTGATCAGATTGCTCCGTGTAGAATGCCGCTTCCTCACGGATTCGGTGCTCTATTCGATCGGGGCCAGCATTTTCTTGTTGCTCTCCGGCGGTCTGCTGATCAATGCGCTGCTGCCCTGGCTTGGAATAAAGGAGCCGCTCGGTACGCTTCCGATCGTTGTGCTCCTTGTTTTCATGAACGTTGCGCTTATGGCCGCCTGCAGCCTGAGCGGAGCCGATCTCACCGTTCACATAAGGTTCCCAAAAATCTCCTCGTGGGTGATGCTGTTGTACGTGGTGCCGCCGCTTTTTGTCGTCGTGGGGGTCATGGGGTCGGTAGGCCTTAATAACGGCGCCACCAATCTGCCCGTGATGATAGTCCTCGGCGCGATCGGCGCCTATTCGATATTGCTGCTTTTCTTCCGTGAGAGGATCCCGGGTTCAGTGTTTCCATATGCCCTGTATTTCATGACACTGGCAGTCCTGCTCGGGATATCGCTGCGAGGGTGGGTGATCTCAGGACACGACATCCTCTACGAGTTCGCGGTTTTTCAAATGACGAAGGACTTTTCGCACTGGAGCATGGATTATTATCGTGACGCATATAATGCGTGTCTGAGCATCACGTTATTGCCCGCCATGCTCAGCAGGATCATGCCAAAAGTGCCGGATCAACTGGTCTTCAGGGTCATTTTTCAAATGATCTTTGCCCTGACTCCCGTCGCGCTGTTCCGTTTCCTGCGCAAATACCTGAATAACGCAGCCGCCTTTCTGGCCTGCCTTTTTTTCGTCTCCCAGCCTGCCCTGCTTCAGGATTTTGCCTTTCTGACCAGACAGGAGATGGCCCTGTTTTTCGATGTGCTCGTCCTGCTCGCTTTCTCATCAAAGTCATCGACTCGGTTTCAGCAGTATTTCCTCGGCGTAATTTTTGGCATCACCATGATCTGGTCCCATTACTCGACAACATATATCGCTATAGCTATCCTGCTTTTTGTCCTTTTCGTCAGGAACAGGTTCGCGGAAAAGCTGTTAGTGGGTGCAAAACGGATTCTGGCCTCCATCGCAGCGCCGGTGCTTTCCAGGACACCCAAAGTCCGGGTTGATGCTCTTGCTTCCGAGCAACTCGGGAATCCCGGCGTTAATGCGATTCATTCTGAAAGCAGGTCCAGGTGGTTGCCTGGATGGATTTTTGTGCTGTCCCTGCTTGCGCTGACCATGGTATGGAATATGTGGATCACTGGAACGCAGAACAACTTCACGACTTTCCTGGGATCCGTCTACCAGAATGTCTCGGGTCCGAATGGCTTCAGCGAATACAAGACCGGGTTGACCGACCAGCTCAGGATCTACAATGTATCCGCAACACAGGCTGATGTGATGGAGTCTTTTGTCAGCTCGCACACAGGCGGGCTGAATACCACTGAGATGTCCCGATACACGGCGGATACGTATAAAGACTATAACGCCAGGATAGATGCGAATGTGATGTTTAATCCTGCAAGCGGAGAGGCTGATTCCTTATATTCATACTGGGAGATCTTCAAGAAATTCGCCAAAGCGTTCATCATCATAGGGGCGGCGTGGCTGGTTATTTCCAGCATGGCCTCGCTATTCATCGACGATGACCTCAGGATTCTCATTGCAATGAATATGTTTGTGCTGGCGCTTGCGATGCTGGTCCCGTTTTTTTCAACAGATTACAGTCTTATGCGGGCTTTCCAGCAATTACTGATAGTCCTGAGCCTGCCGGCGGTGTTCGGCGCCTTTGCTGTTTTCGGGACCATCGCCAGACGTTATGCTATTTATCTCACTTCGATATTTTTCGTCGTCTACTTCCTGTTGCTCTCTTCATTCCTGCCTCAGCTCATCGGTTTCGGCTACGCCCAGATGCATCTGAATAACTGGGGGGTTTACTATGACATCCATTATTCGCATCAATCAGAGTATGACGCGATAAACTGGCTGGCTGATAACGGCGATCCCCAACTGCCGGTTTTCGCCGATTTTTATTCGAAGAAGAAGATGGAGGTATTCAGCCCCAGAAAATTGTGGGTGGTGGACAACGTCCTGCCCCAGAATATAAATCGCGGCGCTTACGTATACGTCAACTACACGAATAAGAAGAAAGAGCTTGCCTACACTCCTTTTAAGGGTAATGAGTTCAGCTACAGGTTCCCCCGCGAGTTTCTGGACCAGCAGAAAGATATCATCTATACGAATGGTGAAACTGAGATCATGAAATGAGAATACTGATCGTCCACGATGTCGGAGCGATGATAGGAGGCGCGGAATACAGCCTGCTGAACCTCCGAAACGAGCTGGTCCGCAGGGGACACGAGGTCAAGGTCGTCACGAGCGATTCGCCGCAGCCGGAACCTGGCTTCAGCGACTACACTTTCCAGAGCAGAGACAGTACTCGAGCCGGCAAATTCTTTCATTACTTATATAATCGCTCCGCAAAAAAAACCGTGCGCCTCGCCGTCGGGGACTTTCATCCGGACTTGATACACGTCTGCACCGTGACCAAGTTGTCACCGGCGGGCGTCAGGGAAATGAGAAGTATTCCGACCGTACTGGATATACGCGACTATGGCTTGCTGTATCCGGTCCTTCACAAAGCTGTACCGAGGTCTGATTTCTGTGGATACGGAGACGAAGCCTGTTGCCCCCGGCATGCGGGTCTGTTCCGGTATTATTTTGAGCTGCTGCGCGTGTACCTTCATAGAAGGAATTTTCCCGTTTTCTCCGCCTACATCACAAATAGCGACTATATCAAGAATATCGCGGAGCGCCTGGACATGAGACCGGCATTCAATATGAATGGTCCCATAGAAATGTCCCACTGCGATGAGAGAGAAAAGGAATTACTGCGAAACAGCATCATGTATGCGGGCAGGTTGGAGCCGGAAAAGGGCGTGATCGAGCTATTGGAGAGCTTCGAACTCGTGCTGGAAAAGGTTCCGGATGCCAGATTGTATTTCGCGGGAGATGGGAGCCTGGGAGCCGAGATATCATCCCTCGTCAGAGACCGGGGGCTTGCCGGGTCAGTGGAGATGCTCGGCATGATCGATATTGAGAAGTTGACGGAATGGTATTGCAGGATCCGCATCGTCGCAGTGCCGTCCCTCTGGCCTGAACCTTTCGGACGTGTCGGCCCGGAAGCAATGGCGTTCGGTATCCCGGTCGTCGCTTCGGGAAAAGGCGGTATCACCGACTGGCTGGACGACGGACAGAACGGATTGATTGCAGATCCTTTGGACAGAGCAGCCTTTGCGGACGCGCTTATCAGATTGCTCGAAGATGAAACCCTTTACCAGGCCCTGTCCGGGAACGCGCTGAAGAGCTCGGCGCAATTTCATCTGGAGATATACGCCGACAAGCTAGAACATCTCTATTCAGATGTGATCGCGGGGGAGATACAGCCTCAGTAACTGGCGGTGCAATACCGGCGACATGCCGACGGTCTCGCAGGGTTATGAATAAGCAGCCAGCTCCATTAGATAAGCTTCAATGATCCGGCCCCAATCGTATTCTTCGAGGACTTTCTTATATGCGTTTTCCGCCAGCCGTTCAGCTGCGACAGGATTATCGATTATATAGCTGATGGCGCCGGCCAGCGCCTGCGGGTCTCTTGGAGGAACCAGCAGTCCATCTTCGTGGTCTGTGATCACGTCGGGGATCCCGCCGACATCGGTAGCAATCACAGGAACTCCGCAGGCCATAGCTTCGATCAATACCATGCCGAAGCTCTCCGAATCGCTGATGCTGGGCAGTACGAGCATCTGGCTTTCCTGTATCTGAGCAACAAGCTCGCTGCCCGCCAGCACTCCGTGCCATGTTGTCCGCGGCGAATCAAATCTCTCTCCTCTGCCGACGATATGAAGCTCCGCTTCGGGAACAAGCCTGATCGCATCCACAAGGTAATCAAGCCCCTTCCACCCGGTCCTGAAATCTCCGACGAAAAGGACTTTGCCGCTGATTGGTGCGACTGACCTCCTTTTAAAAAGGGAGGTGTCGACGCCGGGGTGGATCGACACCGATCTGCTTTCATACTTTTTCAGGAATCCCCGCCTGATGAACTCTGACGAGCAGATGATCCTGTCTGCCTTCCTCAAAGTAAAAGGCAGTATGGCTTTTTCGTAGATATCGATAATCATGTCGAGGAAAAGGCCGCGGCTTTTCATCGAACCGGAATGGCAGGTAACGATTACCGGGGTATCCTTTGCTGCAAAAGCCACCAGGTCGGCAAGAAATGGTACCGGCAGGTGCACGTTGATGATGTCGGGCCGGGTCTCGCGAATGAGCCTGCGGGCGTTCCAGAACCATCTGGCGCTTACCGGCGTGTCTGAGATCCTGAACTGCACGGGAAGCCTGCGGATGCTCAGACCGTCGCCGGTTTCTTCCAGTTCTATACGATTTGATTCGCCGGAGGTGATGACCTCCACTTCGTATCCGTTTCTCGCCGCGCCCTTTGCCATCTCACCGGCATAGCGCTCGAGCCCGCCTGCCTTTGGCGGAAAATACGATGACGCGATCAGGAGCTTCGCCTTCGGCCGGCGGCCGAAGGCGCTGTTCGGCAGGTATTCGGCCTCGCGGCAATCAGCGATATATGCAAAGACCTTTTCCAGCTTCCCCCAGTCATCGTGTTTGTCTATCTCCCAGGAATGTCCCCAAAGATGGAAGACTCCGCGTTCCCGGCGGCACTTGTTGAAAAGGGTGATCGCGAGTTCGCTCCAGTCGAGGTACTTCACAGCCTTCGCGGGATTGAACCCGGCGGCCCGCATGGTTTTGAGCGGGCTGGACAGGTGCGGGTAGGCGTGGACCGTCGTAGCCGCGGCGAAAGGGTCGCCAGTGCGTGTCTCGAATTGCCTTACCGAACGCGCGTAGGTGAATCCAGCGCGTTTGATCTCCCTGTATATCTGCTGGTTAAAGCCGCCGTAGGGATAACAGAAAGAGGTTATCTCCCTGCCCAGGAAGCCTTCGAGGTATTCCTTGCCCTTGATGATCTCGGCTACCGCTTCGGCACGGGGGATCTTCGCCAGGTTCGGATGGGAGAATGTGTGTGCGCCGATCTCGAATCTGCTTCCGAGGAGCCTGATCTGGTCTTCATCAAGTCTCAGGGCAGCGTCTATCTCTCTTGATTCCGGCGCCACATAAAAGGTTCCCTGCAGGTTATATTTTTCCAGCAGCCCGGCTACGCGGAAATCCAGGATATGCCCGTCGTCCCAGCTGGTGGTTATTCTGAACTTGTTCTCGATCGCAGGCTGACTCGCCCTAGACGAGGATTCTGTCAAAATCATCACCGGCGCGATTCCAGTTCAGATGCCCGAACTCCCTGCGAAACGTCTGCAGCGGCGTCATGGTGGTGGTATCAGCCAGCACCCTGCTTATCTGGCCGGCGAGCGCATTGGCGTCGACATCTGTCAGATATCCGTTCTCTCCTTCAATGATCAGGTCGCGGGCGCCGTTATCCTTATGATGCGTTGTTATCACCGGGACGTCACAGGCGTTCGCCTCTGCCACTATCAGCCCGAAACCTTCCCTGCTGCTGGGAAGCACCAGCATCCTGCTGGCCTTGATGAATCCGTACAGCTCATTGTTCCTTTTCAGGAAATCCTGGAATCTTACGTTCCCGCCCAGGCCATGCTTATCAACAAGGTCCTCCAGCAACTTTCTTTCGGGGCCTTCACCGATGATGATGCTCTTGATCCCGGGTTTCTCATCCCGGACCTTGGCTATCGCCTCTATCAGCACATCGACGTTCTTGTGATTGATCAGCCTTCCGGCATAGACGATATCGAATGACTCGTCATTCCTGGGCGACGCGTAGATGGGTTCCGGATCGATGCCGTTGGGGACTGTCTGGATCTCTCCGGTGACACCGGCGGCTTTGAGCCGGTCGGCGGTATGCCCTGAAACGGCGATGAATGTATTCGGAAGCCGCATCGCCCATTTTTCGACCAGGTAACCGAAGAACCCCTGGGCTCCGCCCATATATTCGCGCCAGTATTCCTTGCCCCAGACCTCATGCCAGGTGGCGTAAAGCTTCTTTCTTTTCAGCCAGCAGACCAGCCTCATGCTGAACAGCGGGAAGTAGGGAATATTGTCGACGTTGACGACATCGAACGAGTGGAACAGCATCCTGAAACAGGCCAGCGAAAAGAGGATCCCCTGCTTTATCGAACGCCGCTCGCCGGAATACATCTTGTGCAGTTTGCCGATCGCGTGATAATGGACGCCGTCCATTATCAACTCCTTATTGCCATCCCACCATTTCATCGTATAGATGTGGACTTCGCGGCCCTGTTTCGCCAGGCGCCTGGAAACTTCGTGCAGGTGTTTCTCCTTGCCACCCTTATGAAACGGGTATACGGCGTCGGAGATGAACGCCACTTTCTTTTTTTGTCTGGGGCGCCAGAAGAGCTTCTTCGCAAACATCGACAGGATCCTGCGGCCGTCGTGAAACGGCCTCAAACTGGATTCACCGGCCCTGTCAGCGTAAGTGATAGGCACCGAATAGACTTCGTAATCCAGGCGGGCCATCGTCGTAATCATCTCCATCTCGATCGCGAACCCTTCGCTGGCGATGTGGGGGCGCATCTTCTCGATCACTTCGTAGCGCCAGGCGAAATATCCGGTCAGCGTATCGGTGATATTCACCTTGTAGGCATTACGGACGAGTATTGAAAAAACCCAGTTTCCAAAACGGTGATGGCCCTTCATCGAGTTTATGCCCATTCGTCCCGCAAGGCGTGAGCCCAGCACCGCGTCACAGAAACCGCTCTCCAGCGGCTCCAGGAGCCTGATGATCTCAGATGTTTTGTAGGTGTCATCACCATCGATCATGACGACATAATCCGAGTCTTCATCAATGGCATAAAATGCCCGTTTTATCGCGTGGCCCTTGCCCTTGTTGGTTTCCGTGACTACACGGACGCCTCGGGACCGAGCGACTTCAGCCGTGTTGTCGGTCGAGTTGTTGTCAATCACGAGAATATCCAGCGAAAAGCCAGCGTCCTTTAATTTCTCATGGGGAACGCCGTCTATCACACGGCCAAGCCCTTCGGCTTCGTTGAAACAGGGGATGATCAGCGTTACTTTCCGGGTGGCTTTTTTCCGCGGGGCATTTACCTCGACAGTGTAGTCGATGACTGGAGACTGGATCGCTACGTCCTCGATGCCGGTGTCCGGATAAAGTTCCGTCACGCTGTTCGAGATCCTCATTCCTGAAACAGGTTTCATGTCAATATCTCAGGATTTGGACGGACAGCGAATCCGCCCGCGTTTGAGCGGTATTCGATAGCCGGGGAGTATGTAGATAAATCCATCTGTGATAGTGCCTGAAACGGCAGAATGTATTTCAAAAACCCTATGAGGGCTCTGTATGTCCTGACTCTCTCTACGGTTTCACGCTCCCGGGGATAATCGTTTCACTACTGTTGACAGCCTCTCCCAGTTACGTGAATACCATATAGCCCTGCCCCAAGTATCATCAATAGTCTCACATAGCACTCTATTATTCAATAAGCAGTTGATAAAAATCACACCCTGCTATTTCCCCAGCATTATGGACTCCGGTCAAAACGGCGCATCTTCCCCGATAAAAAGAGTCAGCATGCCAAGTAGCATGAAAAGTCCCGCCGCAGCCCAGCGCATATACTTCATGTTCACCCTGTGAGACATAGTCTCGCCCAGCCAGACCGCGGGGATATTGGCGATCATCATACCGAGCGTCGTTCCCATCACAACCGGCACCAGCGCGTCGAACCGGGCGGCCAGGGCCACAGTGGCCAGCTGCGTCTTGTCGCCCATCTCCACGAGGAAGAAGGCGATGACTGTTGTTGCGAAGATGCCGGCGCCGTGAAGTTTCGTATTCTCCTCGAGTTTGTCCGGCTTGAGCGCCCAGAGCCCGAATACGAAAAACGAGACCGCGACGATCCAGGTCAGGGTCTTGGGAGCCACCAGGCCCGCGAGCCAGGTGCCCACGTAACCCGCCATGAAATGGTTGGCCAGGGTAGCGACGAATATTCCCAGGATGATCGGCAGCTTGCGCTTGAATTTCGCCGCAAGCACAAACGACAACAGCTGGGTCTTGTCGCCCATCTCGGCGATGGCGACGATCGCCGTGGATACGAACAGAGCTTCCATTTACTTCCTTTTTAGGCGCCCTCACATGCCGTTGAAACATGGAGCGCGCACTGGTCACCGCACATGGAACAGCCGTCTCCGTCGCTTCCGGGACGCATGCTTCGAATCGAACGCGCCCGGTCTGGGTCGAGACAAAGGGAATACTGCTTCTCCCAGTCCAGATCCTTACGGGCGATGCCCATCTCGAGATCCCGGTCCCGGCGGCCAAGCTTGACCATATCACCCACATGGGCGGCTATGCGAGCGGCCATGACGCCGTCGCGCACGTCATCGGCGAAGGGCAGACCGAGATGCTCGGATGGAGTCACGTAGCAGATGAAATCGGTTCCGTAAGCAGCGGCCCAGGCCGAACCGATTGCCGCGGAGATGTGGTCGTAACCCGGGGCGATATCCGTCGTGATGGGGCCGAGCATGTAAAAAGGCTTACCCCGGCTCAGGCTCTTCTGCAGCACCACGTTGGCCTCGATCTGATCGATGGGGATGTGCCCGGGGCCCTCCAGCATCGCCTGAACGCCGAAGTCGCGCGCCCGCTCCGCCAGCTCGGTGTTGACCAGCAGCTCCTGGATCTGGGCGCGGTCGGTCGCATCGCTGATGGCTCCGGCCCTCATGCCGTTGCCCAGGCTGAGGACGACATCATATTTGTGCAGAATCTCCAGCAGCCGGTCGAACTGCTCGTAGAGCGGGTTTTCCATTTTGTTGGCGTTCATCCACGAGATCATGAAGGCGCCGCCGCGGCTGACGAGGCCTCCGTCACGGCCGCCCTGCTTACTCAGGGTGTCGACGGAAAGGCGGTTGACTCCGCAGTGGATTGCCATGAAGCCGATACCGTCGTGTGCCTGTTTCTCTATCACCTCGAAGAGCAGGTCGTCCGTCATCTTGTTGGCTGAGCCGAAGCGGGCTCTCGCCTCACCGCTTGCCTGATAAAGCGGCACACAACCGACGGGAAGCGCCACCTCGGCCAACACCGCCTGCCGGATCGCGTCCAGATCGCCAGCCGTGCTCAGCTCCATGATCGTATCGGTGCCGCTGGTTTCGGCCACCCTCGCCTTTTCCAGCTCCATCTCGAGATCGATGATGTCGGACGAGGTGCCGATGCTGGCGTTCACCTTGGTACGGAGGCCTTTGCCGATGCCGGCGGAAACCTCCTGCCTGCCGTTGCCGGAAGCGATGACTATGGTGCCGTCGACGATGCCCTGCCTGATCTCTTCGGAGGTCAGCCCTTCCTTCTCGTTCAGCCCCTCTTTCTCCGCTACTATCTCCATCTCTCGCGTTACCTGACCTGCCCGTGCGTTTTCCAGAATCGTGCCCATGCTTCCTCCATCAGCCGCGCCGCCCTCAAAAAACAAAATCCCCCCACCGCATGGCAAGGGGCAATGACAGACCGCAAGGTCCTCTCATCTCCTCGAAGAGCGACTTTTTGTATTAGCGGCCGGGCAGGTCTTCTGGCTTCCGGAAGCGTTCCGCTCCAGGCCTTCCCGGGCAAGATGCCCAGTGGCGTGAAGTAATAGATCCGGTTACAGCGGCGGGCCCGCGCCGGTCTCACACCGGCTTCCCTATTCTCCCTTTCGGGCACCCGACCAGTATTCAGTTTCCGTGGTTACATTATTGGAGAGTGGGGGCGGTAGTCAAACCGGTTGCTTGATGCGAAGTCTCAGAATGGTGCTTAAAAACAGAAAAGGTGACAAAATAAAATATCATGGCCAAGAAGAAAAATAAAAAACTGGAAGCGCCGAAGAAATCAGGGTCTCGGAACCCTTATTTGGCCTTTTTAAAGAAGAATCAGACCACCGTCGGTTTGCTGCTCATTTTGCTGCTGGGCGTTGTTGTCTATTCCAATACTTTCGCCGTGCCGTTTGTCTTTGATGACCTTTCGAACATTCTGTACAATCCGGAGGTCAGGAGCATTAATGATGCACTCCATGCTGCCAACTCCTCGCGTGTGGTTGGCGTGCTTTCCTTCGCGCTCAATTACAGGTTCAATAATGAAAATGTGACGGGTTACCATGCAGTCAATCTGGTCATTCATCTCGCGAACGCCCTCATGGTTTTTTTGTTTGTTTTTATCACATTTAAGACGCCCTTCTTTCGCGAAAAATTGACTAACGAAAGCGGCTTGAAATCACAAGCGTTGATAGTGGCGCTTTTTTCAGCACTTTTCTTCGTCGTCCATCCCGTGCAGACGCAAGCGGTGACCTATGTCGTTCAGCGTTTCGCTTCTTTGGCAACCATGTTTTTTCTGCTATCAATTTTCATGTATGCGAGATTCAGGCTCGTGTCTGAAGTCACCGAGGACAAAGTGCCGGCTCACAGGCTTTCGATGGGGCCGGGGGTTAGAAAGACAGTATTCTATGCCATCTCACTGGCCTCGGCCGCACTGGCTATGCTGACCAAGGAAATCGCCTTCACTCTTCCGGTGATTATCGCTCTTTGGGAGTTTTCCTTTTTTTCGGGCGGAATAATAAAGAGGATTCTGAGGCTGAGTCCATATTTTCTGATCCTGCTTCTTGTCCCCCTCAGCCGCATATTGAGCGGGTTCCCCCTCCTTGCCGCAACCGGAGAAGAGGGACTATCATCGCTGCCGTCGGTCACGGAGTATTTATTCACGCAGTTTCGGGTGTTAGTCACCTATTTAAGGCTACTGGTAATCCCGGTGGCACAGAACCTCGATTATGATTATCCGCTCTATCGATCATTTACAGAACCCGCTGTTTTTCTGTCGTTTTTCTTCCTGACGGCGGTCATGGCTGGCGGAGTCCTGATGTATTACTTGTCCGCCAGGAAGAGGGATCTGGCAATCCTTAGATTGGCGGCATTTGGAGTATTTTGGTTTTTTATAACCATTGCCGTCGAGTCCAGCATTATCCCGATAGCTGATCTGATTTTTGAGCACAGGCTATATCTTCCTTCTATCGGTTTCTTCCTGATGGCAGTTGCCGGAGTACAGGCGGTTGCAGTCACATGGCCGGGCAGGAAGGGTTTGACGAGCAAGGTCGCGATCACGGCTATGGCGTTACTGGTCCTCGTGTCGGCATTTATGGCTTTTGAACGCAATAATATCTGGCACGATAGAATCAGCCTCTGGCAGGATGTTGTTGAGAAAAGTCCTGGCAAAGCGAGACCACAAACCAATCTGGGGAAAGCATATTCCGACAATGGCGAACTTGAAAAGGCGCAGAGTCATCTTGTGCTTGCCCTGGCGATCAAGCCGGACTACACAGTGGCGCAATACGTTCTGGGAGCGAACTATGCGATGCAGGGTAAATATGATGAAGCTACTGCATGGCTTCACAAAGCGACTGAGATACAGCCAGACTTCGCAGAAGCTTATTATCAGTTAGGAAACATCCACGTGCTCCAGGGTCGCTTTGATGAAGCCGTGTTGGAGTACGAGGAAGCCATAAGAATATATCCGGATTACAAAGAGGCCAGGAACCAGCTCGAGATACTCAAAAGATTACAGTCTGGTACCCGCTAGATCGCGCATTCTAGAGGCGCTTTCTTTTAATATCCTGTTTTTGCAGGCTAAAGACTTGGTAGCGGTGGTAGGACTCGAACCTACGACACGCGGATTATGATTCCGCTGCTCTGACCAGCTGAGCTACACCGCCATATGGATGAATCCGGATATTAACGCCGGCGCTGGAGAGGCCAGGCGGCCGACTGCATAAATTCAAAGTGGAGCCCGGTTACGGACTTGAACCGTAGACCCCCTCCTTACCATGGAGGTGCTCTACCAACTGAGCTAACCGGGCTCGTTGTGCGGAAAATCGCATCCGGCCGATGATGGCCGAAATGCCGATCCGCCGCGAAAAAACCAGTCTTACTATGGTGGAGGAGGCTGGATTCGAACCAGCGTAGGCGTCGCCAACGGATTTACAGTCCGCCCCCTTTAACCACTCGGGCACTCCTCCAGATAAAACATGCGCGCCGGGCTTTCCGCGCGCATAGAGGCGACAGCAAATATTAGGGAATGCCGAGAGCGATTTCAAGCTTCCCGCATCGTGAAAAATTATACCACAGGCCGTGGGCGAGCCTTGAACCGTGGCAGAGCGGCTGCTATCGTCTATATAGAGCGATTTCCACCTGGAGTTATTTTTGGAACTGCAACCTACTATTATTCTCTGCCTCGGAGCATTCCTCCTGAATCTACCCTTCGGTTTTTACCGTGCCGGCACGCGCAAGCTTTCCTGGCAATGGTTCGTGGCCATCCACTTTCCGGTTTTACTGATCATTGTGGCCCGTCTGGTCAGCGGCGTCAGCTGGCACGCGATACCGTTGGTCTTCGCCAGTGATATCGCGGGACAACTTCTGGGTGGCATGCTGCGACCCGCGGTCAAAGTGGCGGTTGAACCTGGAAATCATTCTGAAAATCAAGGAAGAAGAACTGGAAAAAGATGAACATCAATATCACAAACAAATTGAGGAAACTCTTCGGGGGCAAGCCGGTACCGCTCTGCCCAACCTGCATGTACGACTGGCGATCCGCCTGCCACAATCCGGAGCGGCCGAAAGCTATCGAGTGCGAAGAGTACAAGAAGCGGTTCTAGCCGTTTCTAGCGGCTGCCGTAACCGCCGCCGCCCGGTGTCTCGACCGTGACCAGATCGCCGGCCTTTAGTGAAACCGTAAGCTTGCCGGCGACTTCCTCACCATTGATAAGGTTTTTTCCTGGCAATCCAGGCGCGCCACCACCGGCGCCCCTCGGCGCATGGCGCCTGCGGTCGGCCAGAAGCGACAGCCGCGCCGGAGCCCGAAGCCTCAGCGAGCGCACAACTCCATCGCCGCCGCGCCAGACGCCGATTCCGCCCGAACCCTCCCGGAACTCATAACGCTCGACTCTCAGAGGGAAAGCCATCTCCAGCGCTTCGACCGGCGTGTTCAGGGTATTGGTCATCCCCTGATGGATGCCGCTGGCGCCGTCGACTCCCGGACAGGCTCCGGCGCCGCCGCCGATCGTCTCGTAATAGTTGAACTCGCCGCCGGGCTCTTCGCTTCCCAGGGTCAGGTTGTTCATCGTCCCCTGTCCCTGTGCCGGTAGCGGCATGGCCTTCGACAACGCCAGAAGCAGGGTGTCGACTATGCGCTGCGAAGTCTCCACGTTGCCCGCGGCTACAGCGGCCGGCGGCAGGGCGTTGACCAGGGAACCATCCGGTGCAGAAATATGCACTGGCGCCAGCGCCCCGGCGTTCGCTGGTATATCCGGATCGGTGACAGCCCGGACAACGAAATAGCAGGCCGAGCGGGTAACCGGCATCGGGCAGTTGAGGTTTCCGCTTTCCTGTGGCGAAGTTCCCTCGAAATCGATATGAATCTCTTCGTCCTTCACCGTGATTGCGACCGCGATTGTCAGGTCGTCACCGTCCCGCTCGAGATAATCCTCGGCGCGGTAATTGCCTTCAGGCAGACCGCCGATAGCGCGGCGCATGCGGCGCTCGGCATAGGCGACAGCGGCATCCATGGCAGCCGTGACCCTGCTGAGCCCCTGGCGCCCGACCAGTTCCAGCAGCCGCCGCTCGGCTATGCGCCCGGCACCCATCTGCGCGCGAAGATCGCCCAGCCTCTCACCGGGCCGCCGCATCTGTGAGAGCAGCTCCTTGAGGAATTCTTCCCGGGGCTCGCCAGCGGCCACCAGGCGTGTCGGCGGAATGACTACGCCTTCTTCCGCAAGAGTGGTCGAAGCCGCCGGCATGCTGCCTGGCTCGGTACCGCCGACATCTGAATGATGGGCCCGGCTGGCAGCATAGGCGATAATCCTGTCGCCCGAGGCCTCGTCCGGCACCGCGATCGTGCTCACAATCGTGATATCCGGAAGATGCGTGCCACCCCGGAAAGGATCGTTGAGGATGAAGATATCGCCCGGAAGCGGAGACTCGGCCATCACCGCACGCACGGCGTCGGGCATGGCCCCAAGATGCACGGGGATGTGCTCGGCCTGGGCGACCATCCTGCCGCCGGAGTCGAAGAGAGCCGTCGAACAGTCACGCCGCTCCTTGATATTAGTGGAATAGGCGGCGCGGATCAGAGAAGCGCCCATCTCTTCACAGATGGAACGCAGGGATGATTCGATAACCTGGATGGCGATGGGGTCCAGTGGAGCGTTCATGATCCGGCCTCCAGCCACAGGTTGCCCGCCTCGTCAAGCCGAGCCTTCCAGCCGGGAGGCACGACCGTGGTCGCCTCCTCCTCTTCGATGACAGCAGGTCCGGTTATTTCCGTGGTGCCGAGCGCGGACCGCTGCCATGCCTGTGTTTCAATCCAGGCGCCGTCGAAGAAAGCATTCCTTATGGAAGGGATACCGCCGCCGACAGCTTCCTTCCCTATTTGTGGGCGCTCCAGGGGCGTCAGCGCCGTCAGCCTGATATTCACCAGCTCGACGGATTCACCCTCGGCCCGATATCCATAGGCACGCTCGTGCTCGAGTTCAAAACGCTCAGCCAAACCTGCCGCCGAAAAATCTTCATCAAGTTCGACTGTCAGTTCGTGAGACTGGCCGCGATAGCGAAGGTCAGCGCGCCGGATGAGCCGGGAAGCGGCAATCGCGGCATCCCGCTCCAGTTCCGCGAATTCTTCCTCCAGAAAACTGTCGTCCCAGGCGCCGGATGTGAAAACAGTCTTCACCCAGTCGCGACGCTGGTCACCCACTACCATGCCCAGCGCCGAAAGCACACCGCAGCTTTCGGGAAGAAGCACCCGGCTGATGTCCAGTTCCGACGCCAGGTCAGCGCCGTGCATGGGCCCGGCGCCTCCAAAAGCCATGAGAACAAAACCTCTGGGATCATGGCCCCGCTCGACGCTGATCACCCGCAGAGCCTTCACCATCTCCGAGTTTGCCACGCGGCGGATGCCCATGGCGGTCTCTTCCATGGTCATGCGCAGCTTGCCGGCCAGATTCGCCAGCGCTTCCACGGCCCTGTCACGGTCCAGCACCAGTCCCTCGTCGCCCAGCCTCTCCCCCAGGTAGCCCAGGAACAGGTTGGCGTCGGTCACCGTCGCCTGATCGCCGCCCTTGCCGTAACAGGCTGGCCCCGGCTCGGCACCTGCGCTCGCGGGTCCCACACGCAAGGCGCCGCCCGCGTCGATCCAGGCTATGGACCCGCCACCGGCGCCGATCGTGTGGATGTCCACCATCGGGAGCGCCACCGGTGAACCGCCGATCTCGCGGCCGGTCGTGGTCTCGGCGGCGCCGTCGCGCACCAGAGTGACATCAGTGCTGGTGCCACCCATATCAAACGCAATCAGATTCTCAATATCGCTGCGGTCGCCGGTAAAAATGGCTCCCATCACGCCGGCTGCCGGCCCGGACAACAATAGCGGCGCCGCGCTGGCTGCAGCCTGCTCCAGAGGTACCACGCCTCCGCTCGACTGCATGATCGCCGGCGACGGCAGCCCCGCGTCAGCAGCCTCCGCCCCCAGGCGCTCCAGGTATCGAGTCACCACGGGCGTCAGGTAGGCGTCAACAGCCGTGGTGCTGAAACGCTCGTATTCGCGAAACTGGGGCAGGACCTCAGAGGAAACGGAGACATGCACTCCGGGAATTCCGCGGCGCAACATATCAGCCAGCACCTTCTCGTGGGAGGGATCGCGGAAAGAAAACAGCAGACAGATGGCTATGGATTCCAGAGGGACGCTTTCCGGTTCACCCGGGCGGCGGACTCCGTCCGCCTCGCCCACCTCGACGAGCTCGCGCAGCTCCGCAACCAGCCGCTCCATCTCCGAGGAGGGAAGCGGCGTGATCACACCTTCCGGGGCCACGCGCTCGTCAACCACGAATCGCAGCTCCTGGGGCACAAGCGGCTCCGGCCGGCTCGGGCAAAGGTCGTAGAGCCGGGGCCGGTTCTGGCGACCGATCTCGAGCAGGTCACGAAACCCTGCAGTGGTAACGGAGGCGGTGAGCGCCCCTTTCCGCTCCAGCAAAGCGTTGGTGGCGGTGGTCATGCCATGGGAAAAACCTGTGATATCGGCCGGAGACAGTCCCGCTTTTTCCAGCAGTCTGCGTGCTGCGGCCATTACTGCGTCGGACTGGTCTGCAGTTGTCAGCAGCTTGGTCCGGAACAGCCTGCCCCCGGATACCAGGACCGCGTCGGTGAAAGTCCCGCCGACATCGACCCCGAGCAGGACCGGTTTCATATCGCTCGCAACCGGGGGCTTATTCGCTAAGCCCGGTTTCGGATTCCGGCTCGGGGCGCCCGGCTTCGCGCTCTCACTCAGACCGGTCACAGGCTCTGGATGTAAGCCAGCTGGTTCAGTGACTCCCAGACAACCAGCCACACCAGCATTAACTCGCTGACGAAAAGGGCGCGGCGCCGGCCCAGCAGCTGCTCTATCCCGAAGATCAACAGCACCGAACCAACTGGTAGCAACGGATAGAGATATCGGCCGGGTACGCCGCCGATTCCGGAACCAAAGGGAATCAGTAACGTGACTGCCGCGCCGATGACGAACGCGGCCATCACAAAGTTCAGAGGCAGGCGTGCGCTCCGCACCCCGCCATCCAAATGTGATGTATCACCCTCATCGTCCGGCCGATAAAAATAGCAGATCACACCCAGGATCGACATTACCATCGCCGCTCCGAGCGCCATCCATGCGTAGGTCCAGAAAGCGAACGGGAAGACAGGCTCGCCGAACCAGTACGTGGGCATCAATTCTTCCAGCCGTAGCGAACCGAGGCTCACAAGCGGCGACGTGAAAAAGGAAGACATGAGCGGGCGCGCGGCGTTTGCCCCGGTGGCATCCCCATAGGCCGCGAAGTTATGCGCTATCCATGGAGCCATGATCGTGAACGCTGTGCCAAAGATCACAGCAGCGTGGGCCATGGAACGGCCAAAACGTTCCCGCCTGTAATAGACCATCAGCGCCAGAGCTGCTAACGCAACCGGAAGCAGGAAGATAGCGGTCATCTTCGCCAGCAGGCTGGCTCCTATAGCCACACCGGCCGTAAGGCTCCGTTTCCAGCTGAGACCTCGGGCGACCAGCCTCAACAGCAGCAGCACCGTCCCGGCCGCCAGCGGTACGATCAGGGCGTCGTTGGTGATCTGTGACATGTTAAGCGCGTAACCCTGCGTCAACAGAACCGCTACCGGGGCTCCGTAGACCACAAAGCGGTTGCCCGGACAGGCCTCCCGCGCGGTCAGCCATGTGAGCGGCACCAGGGTGGAGGCCAGCAGGGCGGCCAGGATCCGCATGCCGAAAAGCTTTATGAAAGGATCTTCAGGCAGCGCCGCATATACCGGTACATTTGCGGCATAGTACAGAGGCGGCTGCATAGCCTCGTAACTGAAGTACCAGAGATTACGCCGAACCCACTTTTCCCGCTCCTGGTCATCCAGGTCTTCCGGAACTGTCTTCCAGGTCGCCGGGTCCAGCCAGGCTGGAGTCGATAAGACCCCGACTGGCCGCCAGCCCCACTGGTTCGCCTTCACGGAGATATCAACGACCTCGCTGGAGATTAAGGTTTCCCCTTCCACAGGCAGAGCCCGGTTTTCCACCAGATACTGGATGTAGT
>JAUSDE010000125.1 GCA_030650885.1 Thermoleophilia bacterium | reverse complement strand
CGCCGATTACCGGCAGGCTGGTCATGGAAGCAATAACGCCAGGGAGCGCGGCGGCCTTGCCCGCGCCGGCGATAATTATCTTGAGCCCGCGCCCCGCGGCGCCTTCTGCGTATGCGGCCAGCTTCCTGGGGTCGCGGTGAGCGCTGATGACGCTGACCTCGTGGGGGATGCCGCAGCGCACCAGCTCGTCGACAGCAGCCTGCATGACTTCCCGGTCGGACTCGCTGCCCATGACAACTCCCACCAGTACCGTTCCGAAATCCAGCTCCTTCAGCATGGGCTCGAGCTGTTCACATGTGTCTGGCATCTGAGTCCTCCCTTGAGGTCGTAAAAGTCAAGCCGTTGCCGCCACGTTCCTTGAGACGCTGCTAGTCTACAGGCGCCGGTTATAAAAGTTTATCCTTCCCCGCGCGCTGGCTCCGCGGCGATGTCCCGGCGATACTGCATGCCGTCATAATGTACCTTGCCGACAGCATCGTAAGCCTTTTTCCTGGCGCCGGTGAAAGTGCGGTCGAGAGCACTGATGGCCAATACGCGGCCGCCGTTGGTGACGAAGCGGCTATCCTCTTCGGCGGTTCCCGCGTGATAGACCTCTACTCCCGGCAGCCCGCCGTCCAGTTCCAGCCCCGTGATCACGTCTCCCTTGCTGGAAGAAAGCGGATACCCGGCAGAGGCCATGATAACGGTTACGCAGGATTCTTCCTTCCACCTGAGACGATGCTCGGACAGGCTGCCCTCGGCACAGGCGATCATGAGTTCCACCAGGTCGTTCTCCAGCCGCGGCAGGATCGCCTGGGTCTCGGGGTCGCCGAAGCGGGTGTTGAACTCCAGTACCCTTGGCCCGTCCGGTGTCAGCATCAGGCCGGCGTAGAGCACGCCCCTGAACTCGATTCCCCGGCGGGCCAGCTCTGCCACCGTAGGCCGGTGCACCATCTCGATGATCTCGTCGACCAGCTGGGACGGCACGCGCGGTACCGGACTGTAGCAGCCCATGCCACCAGTGTTGGGTCCGCTGTCGCCGTCGTAGATTCGCTTGTAATCCTGTGCCGGCTCCAGCGGCAGGATAGTTTCACCATCACAGAGGGCCAGCACCGAGCATTCGTGGCCGATCAGGCATTCCTCCACCAGCACGTCGAGCCCGGCGTCGCCGAAGGAGCGATCGATGAAACAGGTCCGGAGCGCGTCCTCAGCCTCTTCCATGGCTTCGGCGATGATGACTCCCTTGCCGGCGGCCAGGCCGTTGGCCTTTACTACGACAGGGAAGGTGATCGCGGCAAGATGGGTCATGGCTATCTGGTACTCGACGAAACGCGCGTAGCCGGCGGTGGGGACTCCAGCCGCGATCATGACCTCCTTGGCGAAAGCCTTGCTGCCTTCGAGCATGGCTGCATCACGGCCCGGGCCGAAGACCCTGAATCCCTCATCGCGGAGCGTATCGGCGAGGCCGGCGCATAGCGGCGCCTCGGGGCCGATGACTACCAGCCCGGGTTCCAGCTGTTTAGTCAGGCCGAGGATTCCCGGAATATCAGAGTCAGCGATGGAATGGCAGACGGCCTGGCGCGCGATACCGGCGTTGCCGGGAGCGCAGTGGACCTCATCGACGAGCGGGCTCGCCGCCACCTTGGTGACTATGGCGTGTTCCCTGCCTCCGGAACCGATTATCAGAACGCGCAATGATACCCCTTTGGCCGGGAAAAAATATTCTGCGACGGCGCTATTTTATCCCGCTGCGCAGAGGCCCTCAAGTAACAGTGCCGGCGCTCAGAACGGCAGCACCTTCGGCAGGCCGTCGGATCCGCCCGTGAACGAGTAAGCTGCGTCACAGAAACCGTTACTGTCGGCGTCTATGCAGCCTTCGCCGGCCGTGTCGTAATTACTCCACCAGTTGCCGCCCAGGGGCAAGGCCAGGTGGAAGAGGTTGCCGCTTCCGCCAGAGATTGACGCCTGGGTGGTGTTTGCGTTGAAGTTGTTGCCATAGACTCGCGCACCCGTGTTGTTCTGCAGGGAGACGCCGTAGGTATTGGAGTTGAAGTTGTTGCCGGTGATGATGGCGTTATTGACCGAGACGAAGCTCACGCCGTAGCGGAACTGCCTGACCCTGATGTTCCTGACACTGACGTTGGACTTGATCGAGGCGGAGATGCCGTTTGTGAAGCCGCCTGCCCCAGTGAGGGTATAGCCGCCGCCATCCAGGGTTATGCCATCGCCCTCGATGATGATGCCGTTCGAAGCAAAGGTGTAACCGGATACCAGGGTACACGTCTTGGTCGTGTTGTTCCAGTTGCCTATCTGGGCACAGTCGCCGCCGGTAGCCGTCAGCCTCAGGTACTTGGTCGTTATCCTGGTGTCCACGGTAAAGCTGCCTGACGCCGAGGCGATGTTACCTGCCCTGTCCGCCACCTGCACCGAATATGAATGCGCGGTCTCGGCGAGGCTGTAAACATTGCAGCTGGCGCTGGAAGACGTCATGGTGCACCCTGTCAGCGCCGCTCCATCGAGGTAGACAGCCGCTGTGGCGGCGTTGATGCCGGAGCCAGCGTCCGCCAGGTAGGCGCTGATGGTAGCCGTCGTCTTGCTGACGGTGCCGGTCGGTTTGAGGTTGGTGATCTGCGGTAATCCGGTATCGACGCTCAGATAGCCTGTTGCTGAGGCGCTGTTTCCCGCCAGGTCGCTGGCGCTCACGAGTATATTGTGGGCTCCCTCGGCCAGCCCGTATACCGAGCAGCTGGCGCTTGTGCCGGATATGCCGCAGCCGCTGACGGTGCCACCTTCCACATACATGGCGATGGACGCGGAGTCGACGCCTGAAACCGCGTCATAGATATATGCTCCCACCGGCGCCGACGAGGTGTT
>JAUSDE010000123.1 GCA_030650885.1 Thermoleophilia bacterium | reverse complement strand
ATCGGAAGCCGGGTGGCTTTCATGTCCAGCCGTTCTCTTTCTTCCGCGCCAGTGTTCCATAAAGGGAGATTCCGATCAGTCCCAGAAGTATCGCGAACCAGAAAGTGACGAGACGGATAAGGATCGTGCCGGCAACGGCGTCACCCCGGTCGACGCCGTTGGACACCATCAGTCCCGTCATGCTGCCCTCTGCAACGCCCAGCCCCCCGGGAATCATCGAGAGCGCCCCCGCCAGCGAAGCGAATACGAAGATGAAGGTCACAAGCATGAGGGACAGATCGACTCCCAGTCCCCGCAGACAGATGTAGGCCGCCAGGCATTCGAAGAACCATCCGATGGTGCTGAGCACCACTGAAGGCAACAGGCGCCTGACTTTGAGCAGTACATACGCGGATTCGTAGAATTTTTCAAAATGCTCGGCGAACCGGCGGATGAATGGGATGCGTTCCGCCAGTTTGATCAGGCGAAGACACAGGCTTCGCGTCTGCACGAGGATAATGAACAGTGTCATCATGACGACCGTGACCGCCATCAGCTCGCGCCCGAACGCGTAAGCCAGCGAACCGGCGCTGCCGAGTATCACGATTCCCATGACGTCAGTGGCGCGCTCGGCGACCACCACCGGCGAAGAATGGCTCACGGGGACGTCGCCATAGTCCTTAAGCAGGAATGACTTCATCACCTCGCCCATCTTGGCCGGCGAGATCGTCATGGTCAGCCCCGAGATAAAGATTACGAAACTCGGCACAACCGGTATGCGGATATCGATCACCCGGATCAGGTATTCCCATTTAACGAAGCGCACCAGGTAGTTGACCAGAGTGCAGGCTAGAGCTACAGGCAGCAGATACCAGGTGAATCCCTGAAAGGCCTGCAGCAGTTCGTCGAAGTCGGCGTAGAGCCCGAGGGCAAAATACAGGGCGACCGAGCAGGCCACCCCGATCAGAAGGTTTCTTCTCAGATGTTCAGGCATGGAACTTCAGCGGAAGGACAGCTCACACAAGATTCATCGGTGTGGCACGGGCCGAAGCGGTCATTTATTTCGCCGGCAGAAACGGCTGGCCATCCTCGCGGTCAATCCCATACCGGCCACGACCGCGGCCATGACCCCCAGGAAATCGCCCTTGTCCCGGCCCTGCTTCTCCAACTCGGCTCCCTCGGGAAGATATACCTCCTGAAGCAGCTGGCCCCAGCTCGTGCCGGCCATCTGGTTGACATGCTTCCAGCCTATATATGGATACCAGTAGAAATCGTGGTAGAACTTCGAAGCCGCATACGACCACGGGACCATGGGGCTGCGCAGCAGGGCGCTCTCCAGTGGCTTGAGCGGGCCGTGGTAGATCGCCTTCTGGCCGCGGCTGGCAAAGGTGTCCTTTTTGCCATGGAAATGGAAATTGACCTCGGATATATCCTCGCCGACTATCTCGATCTCGTCGATGAGTCCGCAGCCCAGCCCCCGCTCATGAGCCAGCCGGATGTACTTCAGGTCCATAGGGTTGAATCCCATCATATGCGCAGACACGGCGTCGATAGCCACCTGATCAGCGCTCGCAAGGATGTAATCCTTGACGAACGGTACCATAGCACGCGGTCCCGGCCCGTCCCCGCAGATGGTCCCATCCATGACCGCGAAGATGCCGCTGTGGATCTCTTTCTGGATCGCCAGCAGGTCGACCAGCGTCTCGTGGATGACGCTGTGGGTCCAGTGCCGGTGATCCTGGAGCAGGCCGCCGAAAGCATTCTTCATGGCGCCGGTCGTGCCCGTGAACACGTGAGTCTTCACCGTGGGCATCTGGATTATGTTCGTGTCGAAAAAGATATCGGGAAGAAAGATGCCTTCTTCCTCGTACACCTTGTCAAGCACGAGCATCTCGGCCTTGGGCTCGTATCGTACCCAGTTCACCGGCGGTTCGTATAGCCTGGTGAATTCGAGCCCGTAGCGCTCGGCAACCGTCGAATGTCCGTTGTTGATCTCGCCGACCCTGTCATCCACGACCACCGTGCGGTTCTGGGTGAGATAGAGGGAATCCTTGGCGTAACCGTCGTCCAGCAGGCCCTTGATGACTCCTTCGAGCTGCCAGGGAGCTGTGGAACAGGCGGGATACCATACATGCCAGGAGATATTGATCTTGATGTGAGTCTTTTTATCCTGCGGCAGGAAATCGGTGTAGCCGGCCATCCGCATCAACCTGCCGTAATCTTCCACGACCGACTCAGGATTAGTCTTGAGTACCGCGACCTTGGATTTCATTTTGTTCTCTCCTCTTGTTTAATTCAGTTTCAGGGCGGCAACCACGGTTATCACCCAGAGTACGACGTCGATCAGCAGGGGTTTATCGGTGAGCATGACCTGCTCGGGCGAGCCTCCGCGAAGGTGCGTATGCACCAGGCTCAGGTAACGGAATATACCGTATAGCACGAACGGTATGGTCCACATCATGCTGTGAGAATCAGGGAATGCAGTAAAGGTGTAGAGCGCGTAGGAAACCAGTGTCGCCGATGCGGTGACGCTGATCATCTGGTCGATCAGCTCGAGGCTGTAATGCTCGAGATTGGCGCGGTGGCTGGCCGCGTCGTCTTCAAGCAGCACCAGCTCGGCCCGCCGTTTTGCCAACCCCAGAAACAGGGCCAGGAGCATCGTGCAGACCACGAGCCACGAAGAGATCGGAACGTGGATGACAGCAGCGCCTGCTACCGCCCTGATCACGAACCCCGCCGCGATCACCATCACATCGACGATGACCAGGTGCTTCAGGTACATCGAATATGAGAACTGGAGAACCATGTAACCAGCCAGGAATACCGGCAGCAGATGGTCGACGAAATATCCGCCTATGAGTGCCGGGAGTACAAGCACGAACACCGCCGTCACAGCGGCTCCGACGCTCAAGCTTCCGCTGGCTATCGGCCGGTATTTCTTTACCGGATGGTGGCGGTCGCTCTCGCGGTCGAGGATGTCGTTTATCAGGTAGCCGGCGCTTACGACCGCGCAGAATGCGAAGAAGGTGCACCAGGTCTTCCACTGCATGGACCAGTCCGCAAGATTGCGGGAGAAAATGATGCCGGCGAAAACGACAAGATTCTTGATCCACTGCTTCGGCCGGAGCGATATGAACAGGTTTTTCATGAATTGTCCGCTGTTTTGAGTTGGTGCGCCCGGCAGGACTCGAACCTGCAACCTACGGATTAGAAGTCCGTTGCTCTATCCAATTGAGCTACGGGCGCGGATAAAATCATCGAATCATTATAATGCATGAAGCCCGCTGGGACTTATTCTTCAGTGCTGCTCTTCGTGATGATAAAGCCGCCTCGATCGCGACTTATACACCCTCGCTCATGATGTTTAACCATCTTCTTAGTGGGAACAACCATAACTCCGATAAAAATGGCCGTTCGGCCGGAACAAGGGAGGCAATTATGACGGAATCTGATGGTTTCATCGTATACGCAGGGCAATATCCGAGCCTGGAGGCCGCCAAGGATGATTTTGTGGCTATAAAGGCGCTCCACAAGGCTGATTTCGTCGGCCATTACGAGTCCGCCCTTTTCACCAAGGAAGAAGGCGGCAAGGTCAAGATCGTCGATACGGATGAGACCGCGCGCGCCCATGGCGCAGTCGGCGGCGCCATCGCCGGTGCAGTACTCGGAGTCATATTCCCGCCATCGCTTCTGGTGATGGCAGCCAGCGGCGGTGCGGTAGGAGCTGTCCTGGGCCATGTGGCCAAGGGCATGCCGCGCGGAGATATCAAGGAAGTCGGCGACATGCTCGACGAGGGAGAAGCCGGAATCATCTTCGTGGGTGAGGCAACGGTCGAAGCCGGAGTAGAGAAGCTGATGAAGAAGGCCTCAAAAATCATGAAGAAAGAGATCCAGGCTGATGCTGATGAGATGAAGAAGACGCTTGACCAGGCCGTCAGGACCTGAGACGACGAAAGCGTATA
>JAUSDE010000118.1 GCA_030650885.1 Thermoleophilia bacterium | reverse complement strand
TACCGAAGAAAATGGTTCCGCTATCAAAAACGGGGGCGGATACAATCCTGCCGCGTGTTATAAAACGCCACTTCTCTTCGCCACCTCCGATTTCCACCGCATTCATGGAACCATCGTCGCATCCGAAATACGCGGTGTTTTCAACAATCAGCGGCTGAGCTAAGATCTTGCCGCTTGTCTTGAAGATCCAGGAAGAAGTTGCCAACGTTTCCTTCAATGATTATTCGTGGGCAGAAAATAGCTTTTTTTGATGTTCGAAATCAGCCGAACGATCATATCAGATGATTGATATCCGCCGGATTGAGCGTATTATTTATATCTGCCGTTTCAGAACGGTAATCTCATGGCAAACATCTATCCCATATCCGCCAGCCTGACCAGCCTGCCCGCCGCTGTTGCCGCCCACTTCAGGGCATCCATGGAAAGCTCCGCGCTGGTAGGGCCGGATAGCGCCGCGGCGCGATTCGCCAAGATACAGTGGCTCGTTATCCTGTGGCGCTTCCTGACGCTGGCGGAAGTCGCTATCATGGCCGCTGCCTGCCCCTCGTGTTACTTCCCCACATATAACGCGATTGTGATCATCTGTCTCGGACTGGTTCACACCCTTGCCTTTTCATGGCTGAGAGCCAGGACTTCCCTGACCAGCACCCGGCTGTTTTACATTGCCGATTTTATGTTCAGCATGGCCATGATGATTCTTGCCCGTGACGGTTCGCTCATACTGGTAATCTCATTTTATGCGACAACAGCCCTGTTCGTACGCCCTATTACACGCTACGGCCAGATGATGGCTCTATCTGGTCTGGCCGGAGCCTCTTTCCTTCTGGCTATATTTCTTGCGGCGCCTACTCACCTGGCGGCCGCAGGCATCGCCGACTTCTGGTTGATGTTTTTTTTCTTCGGAGTCACTTGGGTACTCATCTGCCGCCTTATCGAAGACGCGTCCAGGCTCGAGATCGATATATATCTCCAGGAACAGCGTTGCAGTTTCAGAAGGCAGCTTCACGATGATCTGGGCAATACTTTATGCGGCCTGCACTTCAAGATTCAGAGTCTGTTCAACAAGGATTGGAGTGAGGTAAAAAAAGCCCTGGCCCTGCTGGAAAAAGGCTATGGACGAGCCGCAGCGCTGCTTGACCAGATCCTGACGGGAATCGACGACGAGGAGGGCTGTGACTCAATAGCGGAACTGGTTCGGATAGCTGAGAAGGAATTTGATATCAGGGTGCATGTGAGCGGCAACACCGAGGTCATCTGCCTCAACCCTGCTGCTAGACAGGAAGTCTTTTCCATTATGCGCGAGGCCGTCGCCAACTCAGCCAAGCACGCGGGAACCGGTGAAGTGAAGATCGATCTTCAAAGGAGCTGGAATCTACTGGAGATAACGGTCTCTGACAAGGGAAAAGGCTTCGAGCTACCGCAGCCGGCCGTAAAATCTAATGGAGCCGATAGCATAAGCGATTGCGGCCTGGGCCTCGAAAACATGAAAGAGCGGGCGGCGTTGATCGGAGCCGGGCTTACCATGAAAAGCCGGCGTGGATATGGCACTTCAGTAGGCCTTTCAGTCAGGGATAATGAAATTAGCAGGGATCCCGGCAGCCGGCTCACCAGGCGCCTGATTGAAAGCGATATTTACTTATTGCTGGTGAGGCTCAAACTGGTGATCCTCCCACTAATGGTCATGCAACTGGCCATCGGCGGTTCAGATCTGTGGACCGATACCAGCGCGCAGATGGTAGCTTTGCTGACGGCCGCCGAGGCCGCTGTCTGGTACTCATTCAGACAGCGCCTTTTGAATTTGTTAACCCGGCGTCCATGGTTGCTGGTCCTGGACATCCTGTTTTTCTGTCTGCTCTATTTCATGTCATGGCGCGCAGGGATCCCGGTATTCATCGCGGAATCAGCCAGTTATGCCATCTGTTTGAGCGCCTGGTTCCTGGGGGTATCGAGAAACCTGCTCCTTTCGATAATAATGGGCACAGGGATGCTGATCGCCAGCCTCATGGCGCCTCCAGATGGATCCGTGGCTTTCATGCGGCAGGAGGAACTATTCATCGATGTTATGGACAACCTGATACTTGCAGTAGTCGCAGCAATAATCTTCGGCTTCATAAAGAACATCAACAACCTGCGGGCGGGCGTCGTTAATGTCGCCCTGGAACGCCATAGGGCCACCATGTCAGCAGATACGCATCGTGGCCTGTATCAGTTGGTCACCGGACTGAAACACGAGATCGGCACACCGCCGACAGACGGAGACGGCAGCATGCCAGACGATCATCGCATTCAGTTCCTGGTTTCGCTGGAAAAACACTCGACCATGTTGAAGTCACGGCTGCGGGAGATCATGGGTGCGATAGATAATCCGAAGTCAGCCGTGAATGCCAGCGAAATGTCCAGTGTTAGTCCCGGCGAGGACAGCTGATTGATACGGCTGAACAGAATCCGGTAAGGTTGACACTTATTCTCTTTGTATATATGTTTGTCAACAGGCAGGATTTTGCCGGTTAACAATCGCTGTATACAAAGCAAAGAATCATCTCGGGGCTGCATTGAGCACGGAACCAATCAAGATCATCCTTATCGATGACCACCCGGTCATCCTGGAAGGACTCACGTCCGGGCTCAGCGAATACCCTCGACTCGAGATCACTGGCACGGCAAGCAGCGTAGACGACGCCCGCAGGCTGATCTCGGCGGGTGGATTCGACCTCATGGTCACCGACCTTATGATGCCCGAGGTCGAAGATGGTCTCGGCCTCATCAACTTCTGTACATCCCATATTGACGACTGCAAGGTTGTCGTGCTTTCGTACTCAAGCCGGCCGGAAGATATCTTCCGTGCGAACCAGGCTGGCGCCAACGCCTACCTGATAAAAGACAGCGACCTGGATGAGATCGCCGAGGCTTTCAATATAGTCCATGGCGGAGGACGGCCCCCTCTGAAGCCCGAGCTCGAAGCTGCGCTCTGGCAGCGTCTACAGGATATCGGTCCGGATGAATTTCCGCAGGGACTCACCGAGCGAGAGTGGAAGATCCTCAGATTCATGACCCTTGGCGACACTAACGAAGAGATTGCGGAGAGGCTTTTTATCAGTCCACGTGTCGTACGGCGTTCGAACACATCCATTTACAGTAAGCTGGGCGTCCGCAATCGCTCTGAAGCCATCGCCCACGCAATGCGGGAGAACTGGTTCTCTTAAGCCTGGTTCACCGCTGCCTCAATCGTCCCCATCTGCCCCCGGTAAAAGTCCCTGCCTGACTCTACGCAAAATCCGCATCCTGGCGTAGACTTCATAGAAGGCAAGCACGTAATTTTCCTTTAGCCGGATGAACTATAGATAGAAGTCAGGTTTGACGCCTGTCCCCGAGCAGGTGTCAATTATAATCGGCGCGGATCCTACCCTGCGCCGATTTCTTTTTTACTTTCCTGTTCCATATCTGGTGCCTGCCTTGCGCCACTAGCTTGATATGATTACTTGTAATTATTAATATTTATTGTTGCCCTATAGAGCGTCCCACTCTGCCTCTCCTCAAATAAAACTTTTAGGATTATCATCACAATTCAGCGTAAGTAACAATTATTTTCAGGCGGGTGGGTTTTTTGGGCACAGGGGTTGCAAATCGGGCGAGATGGCTCGCAATCGCGGGTGCCTGTTTCATTATGGCAACAGCGATCATGGCCGAAGCAGTGGACCCCTCTGCCGCTGCGGACGGCGGTGCTATCCATCACATCCGCGACGATTCCACCGGCGGCGATTGTCCACAGGTCGGCATTTGGCAGCCCGCTACCCTCACTTGCACTCTGACCACTGATTCTGTTGACAAGTTCGTGATAGATGACGATTACATCACGCTGGACGGCGCCGGCCATTCGATCACCGGTACCGGGCCGGACGATCCTGCGAATTTTGTCGAGGGCCCTGACGGCGGCGGCGATGCCATACAGATCTTCAGCAAAACCGGGGTCACCATCAAGAACATTGATTTCAACCGGTTCGACTACAGCGTTCACCTCGACCATACCTCACACAGTACCGTCCATAATATTTCCTCATCGAATACTGGCCTGGCCGGAGTATCTCTGAGCTATTCGTCGTACAACACGATCACCGGCAATACGATTTCGAATCAACGCGTCAACACGGGCATATGCATCGGCTACACCAGCACAAACAATTTAATCGAAGAGAACGATATCCTTGACAGCGCTTACGGTATATACGTCCATGACTTTGGAACCGGCAACATAATCTCTGGCAACTCGTTGACCCGCTGTGGGGAGAGCCTTACTTTCTGGAATCGGGACTCCGGAAACGAAGTTGCCGGGAATGATATAAGCGGCGGCAACATCGGTATCTATATCCACTCTCAAAGTAACGGCATCACAGTGCAGGAAAACCTGCTCGCAGCAAACGCAGTGGGGCTTCTGATCGAAAACGCGAGCGGTAATACCATCGTTCATAATTCCTTTCGCGACAACGTTCTGCACATCAGCACTTCGCGCGCGGCTGGAAATTCGTTCAGCCAGCCTGCCCCGGACGGAGGCAACTACTGGAGCGGTCATGGCCCTGTCGAAGGCTGCGCTGATGCAAACATCGATGGTTTTTGTGATTTGTCGTACCTGGCGGAAGGTGTCACGGACTCTCTGCCCTGGGTCCGGGACAGGGGCTGGATCTGTAACAAGCCCGCATTAATCGTTGAGGTGGGGCTTTCATACTGGGGTTCATTCGCGGACTATGAAAGACGGCTTCTATCGGTCGACTGGACAATCAGAAATCGCGGCCCGGAAAATGCCTACGACATCTACCTGACCGGCAATCAGAGTACAAACGGGGTCCTGCTCGAAACGCCGGTGCCGGCTCTTATCGGCACTTTGCCCGGTGGCGCTTCTGTGCCATTCCGGCTTCGTTTTTATACACCTGAGTCAGTGATGTCTTTCCGATCGGTCCTGCAAGCAGACGCAACCGACCTGTGTGGCACTACATACTCCTATCCTCAGCCCCGTGTGGCGCCATGAGAGGAACCGAATCCGGACTACTTCATGATCGAGTGGGTATTCGACGTCTTACTGTGACTGCGGTGTTAATGGCTTTTATGAGCCTTTTGATCCCCGAACCTGCATCTGCGCAAAGCGAAAGCGGGACGCCGAGAATTGTCGCGACACTTGTACAGAAGTTGACGGGTGAAAGCGGCCACGAATTCACTACCGAGGGCAGCGCCTATATCGTTCCCGGGTCTGGGCTACAGGTTAATGAAAGCGGTATCAATATCTTGAGTAACCAGGACTTTGAATCGGGGATCGACACATGGGTCGGAACAGGCAATTCGTTCGTTTCCGCTAATTCAGGAGGCGCCTATTTAGGCTCGGGTTCACTCCGAGTGGAATATGACCCGGAAGGTGAGGGGTCAGGAACGGTAACCGGACTTTCCACCGGGAGCATATCATCGTCAGACATCATTCCGGAGAAATCGTACACTTTCAGTGTCTATGTGAAAACCGAGTACGGAACAGTTGCCGACCTTTGGCTGCTGGTTTCCGGCAACATGACCGGGCAGTCGCTCGCCGGACCCTTCCAGGCGACGACCGAGTGGCAACGTTTCAGCGTGACTACCACCCTAGGTCCCGAAGATACCGGGCTGGAGGCTTCCGTATGGACTGGTGGCACCTCCTCGGCTGACATTTTCATCGACGCCGCCCAGCTGGAGATGAAAAACCATCTGACACCCTTTTTTGACGGGAGTTCTGTCGGCTGCCGCTGGGAGGGTGAGCCCCATATGTCCCGATCGGTACGAGAGGGTGGCTATGCCATGCTTGCCACCGAATCCGGCATCGATTTCAACCAGCCCTTCTGGTTCGCGATCGAAACCACACTGGGCTTCAACCGGTCTGACATCATAGGTTCAGATCCTGTCGGCTCCAAAGATTTTGTGAATATAGGAAAGCCAAATGGCCGGGGTACAGGCATGCTGAATAACGTGGGTATCATCCTTGATTATTATTCAATCACCAAAAACGTTTGCTTCGCCAAACTGGGTGGACGAGGAACCCTGCAGTACAACACGTCCACATTCAATGCCGGTGACGAGATGCTGGTGGTCTGCGCCTACGACCCGCTGACCGGAATGGATATGTGGATAAAAATAGGCGAAACCCCTGTGGTTCATCGCTACGACCGCGGGTATTTCGCCAAGATGTCTCCGAATATCCCGCCTGACTACAGCCTGTCGGTTTCAGACTCGGGTGCCTGGAACGTGTTCGGCGACTATCAAAGCAACTCGCTCCACAGAAACCTTATCGTCTCACAAGACAGAATATCGCCCGACATTGCAGAGGAATACATCGCAGACCCCGAACTCTTCCTGCAGATGTGCGTCTCAAAACCGGGCCTGTCCCTTTCAAAAAGATCAGTTGCGTGGGCGACATTCTCCGATTATCAGAACCGGCTGTTGAGTGTCGATTATGAATTGGGGATCATCAGCTCGGAATTTGTGAATAACGTGGCTTTTCTTGGAAGCATCGACACAAATGCAGTGATGCTCAGTTCCATTTCCCAGGACAACTTTGCCTCAATCGGCGGCCAGAATACTACCGCCGCCTTCACGGTGCAGTACCTCGTTCCCGCAGGGGTCAGCACTTTCAATTCATCACTATTTTTCGCCGCTGAGGACGTCTGCGGCAACACCTACGAATATCCTGGACCATATCCTGGGTAACTGTTTCAACTCGTAACGGAATTCCATCGTTTTCAGTGAACCGCTTCAGGATTCCCGCTGCGCGAAGACTTCCCGCTTCCCAAAAAAGGAGAAAGCCCCGAATAGATTCGGGGCCTTCCAAGGGGGGCGATTAAGCCCATGACACTAAGATAAGTATGTTGGTTAGTATGATAGCTTCTAGTAAGTTAACCGTCTATAGGTATTTTATACTAATTAATTGATTAATATGAATTAGTATCCAACGTTTTATACCCCGCTACGTAAACCTTACTAGCCGACGAAGTCTACATATCCGGCGCGAACGGCGTATGCAACTGCCTCCAGCTTGCTGTGGACGCCAAGTTTACCCAGGATATTCTGGATGTGATTACGGGTCGTTGTAGGGCTGATATAAAGCTGCCGCGAGATAACATCGTTGTTGAGGCCCCGGGCGAGCAGCTGCAGTATCTCCAGCTCCCGGCGGGTCAGCCTTACCATGGCCTTGCCGCTCTCCTCCTCTACTTCCTCATAATTTCCCGTGCCCTGGCCGGCAGGCTGTTCGTAGTGCTGCACCGCAGCCCTGACGTGCTTGGCCAGCGCTTCGAGCCTGGCGTTCTTGTGACGCAGGCGGTCCTGGGTCACCTTGAACCGCGCCGCGGCTCCGACCCTGGCGACAAGCTCCTCTTTAACGTAGGGCTTGGCCATGTAATCGTGGGCGCCGATCTCGAAACCGGCAACTACGTCTTCGGTCGCGGGCTTCTCGTCAAGGAAGATGATGGGGATGTGCTTCAGGCTGGCGTCACTCTTGATCGACTTGCATACCTCGAAACCACTGGTCACAGGCATGTCCACATCGAGGAGGATGACATCGGGATGCTCGTCACGGGAGATCTGCCTGGCGGCGGAACCGTCCACGGCGGTCAGCACCCGGTAGCCGGCTCTGGAGAGAGCTTCCTTGGTGTTGTGGAGGACATCCGGGTCGTCATCCACGATCAGTACGGTTTCGTTAGGCATATCTGGTACCCGCTCTCATGCTTCAGTGCCATCTGTACAACAGCAATTCTCAACGGCGAAGTCTAAATAGTATACCAATATACTCAGGATTTTCCAGTTTGAGCGCGATAATTTATATTCACTATAAACTGGTAAATGTGACTCAGACGGTTTTACCTCGCCAAAAGGCTGATAAAACCTGGTTTTGCGGGGATATCAGGCGCAAAACAGAATGTTTTAAGCCTGGCGGCGATACCGTGCTCTGCCTATTGCATACAGATTGCCGCCATGGGAATCCATCACCACGATGGCGGGAAACCCAGCTACTTCAAAACGGTGGATCGCCTCGGTGCCCAGCTCCGGCCAGGCCACGACTTCGGCCACACTGACTTTCTCGGCAAGAAGCGCCCCGGCGCCGCCGACTGCCGCGAGATAAACAGCCCCATGTTCCTGCAGCGCCGCCATCACTTCCGGGCTGCGGTCCCCCTTACCGATGACCACCCGCAGGCCGCGGGCCAGCAAAGGCGGCGTGTAGCGGTCGACGCGCGAGCTGGTGGTGGGACCCGCCGAGCCGGTTGCCCTCCCGGGGGAAGCGGGAGTCGGGCCGACATAATAAAGAACGGCTCCATCCAGCTCCACCGGCAAAGATTCACCCTTCTCGATTATTTCTATCATGCGGCGATGTGCAGCGTCCCTGGCGGTATAGATGGAACCGGTGATAAGCACCCTGTCGCCGGCTGTCAGGCCATGGATGGTTTCGGAGTCGATCGGTGGTGTAAGTATCGCAGGCTTGTCGCTCACCGCTCAGATGCTCCCGAATGCTCGTCGCGCCGAATTGCACTGGATATTGACGGCGACCGGCAACGATGCGATGTGGCACGGAGATTCCTCCAGCGCGACGCCCAGACAGGTTACCGTGCCGCCGAAGCCGCCGGGACCGATACCGAGTGCGTTCACGGCATCGAGGATCTCTGATTCAAGCCTGGCCAGCCCGGGATCACTGTTGGGCTCGCCTGCCGAGCGCAGTAGCGCCATCTTCGACATCAGCGCCACCCGGTCCATGGTTCCGCCGACGCCGACGCCAAGGAATATCGGCGGGCAGGGATTGCCGCCGGCAAGCTCGACGGTCTCGACCACGAAATCAACCAGGCCCTCGATCCCGTCAGCCGGTTTCAGCATGGCCAGGCGGCTCATGTTCTCACTGCCGGCGCCCTTGGGAAGGACCGTTATGCTGATCCCGTCGCCTTCGACAATCTCCGTATGCAGCATCGCCGGTGTGTTGTCGCCGGTATTGGCGCGCTCGAAACAGGGGCCGCTCACGACTGACGCACGCAGGTAGCCCTCGTCCCGCGCCCTGGCGATGCCTGCGTCTACAGCAGCCGCAAAAGAGCCACCGGTCAGACAGGCCTCCTGCCCAACCTCGGCGAATACAGCGGCGATGCCTGTGTCCTGGCAGAGAGGTACGCGTTCACGGGCGGCGATGGTGGCATTCTTAAGAAGGGTTTCGATGACTTCACGTCCGATGGGGGATTCCTCCCGGGACAATGCTGCCTCGAGAGCGGCGGTCACGTCCACGGGCAGTGCAAAGTTGGCTTCCTGGTACAGACGGGAGACTAGCGTGGTGACTTCGCTGACATCGATCTCCCTCATCCGCTAATTCTTTCTGGTTCCCGGCATGGCCTATTCCTCGATCCTCAGCATATTCCGGGTCGAGGCAGCCACTTCATCGGGAGACTTGGGCTCGCGGGCGACACCGCTCTCTACGGCGGCTCCGGCTACGGCCGCCGCGACTGCGGGAGCCACGCGCAGATCAAAAGCTTCCGGGATGATGCATTCGGTGCTCAAGTCATCACCGACCAGATCCGCGAGCGCCCTGGCCACCGCGATCTTCATCTCCTGATTGATGACGCTGGCGCGGACGTCGAGGGCGCCTCGGAAGATCCCGGGGAACCCGAGCACGTTGTTCACCTGGTTGGGAAAGTCGCTGCGCCCGGTTGCCACAACCGCCGCGCCGGCTTCCCGGGCGTCGTCCGGCAATATCTCCGGATCAGGATTGGCCATGGCCATGACGATGGGGTCCTTTTCCATTGATGACACCATTTCCGGTGAGACCGCACCCTTGACGGAGACGCCGACGAAAAGGTTGGCGCCCTCCATGGCCGCGGCCAGATCTCCCTCGCGGCATCCGGGGTTCGTCCAGTCCGTGATCTCGTGCTTCACCGGAGTCAGGTCCTCACGATGCTTCCCGATGATGCCCTTTGTGTCGCAAAGGATGATGTCCGTCACGCCTACCGACTGGAACATGCGGGCGATGGCGATACCCGCAGCGCCGGCGCCGTTCATAACGACTTTCAGGTCGGTGAGCGCCCTGCCGGTTACCTTGCAGGAATTGATCGCCGCCGCGATGACCACGACCGCAGTGCCGTGCTGGTCGTCGTGAAAGACGGGGATGTCGCATTCCTCGATCAGGCGCCGCTCCACTTCGAAGCAGTTGGGCGCCGAGATATCTTCCAGGTTGATGCCGCCGAAACTGGGCTCCAGCAGCTTCACAGTGCGCACGATGACGTCGGGATCCTGGCTGTCTATACAGATGGGGAAGGCGTCGACCGCCCCGAAGGCCTTGAACCGCACCGCCTTGCCTTCCATCACTGGCATGGCGGCCCGGGCTCCGATATTGCCAAGCCCGAGTACCGCGGAGCCGTCAGTGACGACTGCCACGGTGTTCCAGCGGCCGGTGTAAAGGTCAACGAGTGCAGGGTCATCGGCGATGCGCAGGCAGGGTTCAGCCACTCCCGGTGTATATGCTATGGAAAGCGCGTGCTTGTCCGCCACCGAAACCTTGCTTTCGATGGAAAGCTTGCCCCGCCACTGCTCGTGCAGCGAGAGCGCTTCCTCTTTTAGTGATTTTGTCCGATCGTTGTCCGCCATCGCCTTTTATTATATATAGTTAGCATCATGGAGACAGCAGCAAGAAAACGGCAGCTTAAAATCGGCGGTATGGCCCTGGAAAACGGTGTCATGTTCCAGACGGACCGACACTGGGCGATGGCCGTTCGCGAGGATAGCGGCGAGATCAGGATCGCATCGGGTGAAAAGATGCACCTGGGGCTAGCCGGCATGAGGAAGATCCCGATGCTCAGGGGGCTGGTCAGCCTGGCCGAGTCGGCGCTGGTGATTCCCAAGGCGAGCGCCCACGGCGGCCGTCTACCGATAATGTCCCACTCACCTGAAGTGATGGCTTCGATGATGATCAGCGTCGTCGGCGCTCTCGTGGTCAAGAACCCCAAACGCAAGATGCCGCCTTTCGCCGAAGAACTGGTCATGGCGGCGCTGGCCGTACTGCCATCGCTGGTGGCGCTGCGCCGCTCGCGGGCGGTCGAATACCACGCCGCTGAACATAAGTCAATCAACGCCTATGAAGCCTCCGGGCGCGTCGACGCCGAAAAGGCGCGGCTGGCGGAAGCCGAGCATCCCCGCTGCGGTTCCAACATCATCGGGCCGGCGATGGCCCTGATGACGGTGGGCAACACCATCGCCCAGCGGGCACTTGGCCGGCGCAGCAACATGGCGCGCCTGGGCGTCAGCGTCCTCAGCCTTTCCGGCGCCGTAGAACTGGTGCAGTGGGCCGCACGTAACCCGGCCAGCCTCTGGTCCAAAGCCCTGACCCGCCCGGGTGGGGAGCTGCAGCATCTGGTGACCACATCTGAGCCCACGGAGGGCGAACTGGCGGTCGGCCTGGCAGCGTTGTCAGAACTTCTCCGGCTGGAAGGCGCGCTCGACACCGCTCCCGCGGCAACAGTCTAAAACTCCTCCGAAACCCCCAGGATATTTTTTCGCGCAAGCGGGTATCTCTAACTTACTTCTTCCTGCAATTCCTAGTACCAAGGTGGTGCGGAAAAATGCTTAGTGCATCTGAGATTTCTTCCCTGAAAGGTTTCGACAGCCATGACCGGAACCCGGTCGTGAGCCTCTATCTGAATCTGGACAGCGCCGCTTACCCTTCACGCGCCGATTATGAGACCGAACTCAGCAGCCTCATCAGCAAGTGCCGCAAGAGCGCGTTGGATGAGCTGGGCCTGACCCGTGACCAGGAGAGCAGCCTCGACAACGACCTGCGGGCGATCGGCGAATACATCAGCCTGCAATATCGCCGTAACGGCGCGCGCGGCCTGGTCATCTTCGCGTGCAAAGCCGAAGGGCTCTGGCAGGTCGATCCGCTGAAGGTGCCGGTGGCGAACCGGCTGTTTGTTGACTGGAAACCGCAAGTGGCGCCTCTGGTGGAAACCCTGTCGAGTTATGAACAGCTCTGCGTTCTCGTGACCAGCAAGGAGACCGCCAGGATCTTCGAGGTCCGCGCCGGTGAGATCAGCGAGCGGCCGGAGATTCTGGACCGGGTCCTGAAACATCATAACCAGGGCGGCTGGGAGCAGGCCAAATTCCAGCGGCGCCATGAGCAGCAGGTGCGCAATCACCTCAAGAAAGCGGCTGAAGCCTCGCTGGAGTATTTCCGCCGGGAACACTTCGACCGGATGATGGTCGGCGCGGCCGACGAACTTTGGCCGGAGCTGGAACGGGTCATGCACCCCTACCTGCTGGAGCGCATGGCGGGCAGGTTCAACGTCGGCATCAACGCGTCGCCCGAAGAGATACTGGCCAAGGTCACGGCCATTGAAGAACAGCAGCGACAGACTGAGGCGACGTCGCTGATGGATTCGCTGGGGCCGGAGCTTGGTTCAGGGAGAACCTTCGTCGGCGGCCTCGACGATGTGCTCGCGGTGCTCAACCAGCGGCGTGTCGATCTGCTGCTGGTGGAGAACGGCTTCACGAAGCCAGGAAAATATTGCCCGGATTGCCAGTCACTGGAATTCGCCGAAGAAACCTGCCCCACCTGTGGCAGCAAAGCCAGGATTGTCCCTGACGTGGTTGAGGAAGCCCGAGAACTGGCTATTCGTCAGGACGCCCGTGTAATGACCATCGCCGTGGGCAACCCGGCGATGGTCGAAGCGGGCCACATCGCGGCAAGGCTGCGCTACTAGCCACATACGGCAGAAGCCTGCTGGCCCTTCGCTATTCCTGATATATGGATATAGTCGCTGATAAGCCGAAGCGCATCGAGATCCATGCGCCGCGGCAATAAAAACCACGCGGCCGGGTATAACCACAACAAGCCAAGCGATCAAAGGAACCAATGAATCCGGAAAAACTGACGATCAAGGCACAGGAAGCGATCAGCGCCGCACAGAAACTGGCGGAGTCCGAAGGGCAACAGCAGATCGAGCCTGAACATCTGCTCCTGGCTCTTCTCGCACAGAGCGAGGGTATCGTAGTTCCCATCCTGCAGAAGCTGGGCGCCGATCCCGCCGCCATGACCGCCGAGCTGCGCGACGCGGTTGCCGCGTTTCCAAGGGTCAGCGGAGCTACCGGCCAGCAGGCTTATATCAGCCTGCGCCTGCAGCAGCTTCTGGACACAGCCGGCCAGATGGCCGACCGGCTGAAGGACGACTACGTCAGCACCGAACACATGCTGCTCGCTTCCGCCCAGGCTCAGGGCGCTACCATGCAGACCCTCACGGGCGCGGGCGTCACCACCGACCGCCTTCTCGCAGCCCTCGCAGAAGTGCGCGGCAGCCAGCGCGTGACCGACCAGAATCCCGAGGCCACATTCCAGCCTCTGGAGCAGTACGGCCGCGACCTCACGGAAGAGGCGCGCCGAGACAGGCTCGACCCGGTCATCGGACGTGACGACGAGATCCGCCGCGTCATCCAGGTGCTGTCGCGGCGCACCAAGAACAACCCGGTCCTGATCGGCGACCCCGGCGTGGGCAAGACTGCGCTGGTGGAGGGCCTCGCCCAGCGTATCGTCGACGGTGACGTTCCTGAAGGCCTCAAGGAAAAACGAGTCGTGGCGCTGGATATCGGTTCGCTGATCGCGGGCGCCAAGTACCGCGGCGAGTTCGAGGACCGGCTCAAGGCGGTGCTGAAGGAGATCGCCGAATCCGAAGGCAGGATCATACTATTCATCGACGAGATGCACACCCTCGTCGGAGCCGGAGCCGCTGAAGGCTCCATGGACGCTTCCAACATGCTCAAACCGATGCTCGCTCGCGGCGAACTGCGCGCAGTGGGAGCCACCACGCTCGACGAATACCGCAAGTATGTAGAGAAGGACCCGGCACTGGAGCGGCGTTTCCAGCCGGTCTTTGTCGGCGAGCCATCAGTTGAAGACACCATAGCGATACTTCGTGGTCTTAAAGAGCGGTATGAGGTACATCACGGCGTCCGCATCCAGGACGCGGCGCTGGTGGCCGGAGCCGTGCTGGCTGACCGCTATATAACCGACCGCTTCCTGCCGGACAAAGCCATCGACCTGATGGATGAAGCCAGTTCGCGTCTTCGTATCGAGATCGACAGCCTGCCAACCGAGATCGATGTGGTGGAACGGCGCATCAAGAAACTGGAGATTGAGGACCGCGCACTCAGAAAAGAGAAGGACAAGGCTTCGAAGGAACGGCGCGAAAAGGTCAGGGAAGAGCTCGCGGAGCTCAAGGAAGAGTCCAACCGCATGAAGGCGCACTGGACCAATGAGAAGGATTCCATCCAGAAGATCCGGGCGCTCAAGGAAGAGCTTGAGACGGCGAAAACCGACGCCGACCGCGCCGAGCGGGAAGGCGACCTGCAGAAGGCCGCCGAGCTGCGCTACGGCAAAACGGTGGAGCTGACCAAAAAGATCGAAGAGGAGAACGCCCACCTGGAGGAGCTGCAGAAGGACCAGAAGATGCTCAAGGAAGAGGTGGACGAAGAAGATGTCGCCGAGGTCGTCAGCAAGTGGACCGGCATCCCGGTCTCGAGACTGATGGAGGGCGAGGTCGAAAAACTTATTCATATGGAAGACCGCCTGCACGACCGCGTTATCGGACAGGACGAAGCTATCGCGGCGGTATCCAACGCTATGCGGCGGGCCCGCGCCGGGCTCAGCAGCCCCAACCGGCCCTACGGCTCGTTCATCTTCCTGGGGCCTACGGGAGTCGGCAAGACCGAGCTGGCCAAGGCGCTGGCGGAGTTCATGTTCGACGACGAGCATTCGATGGTGCGCATCGACATGTCCGAGTTCCAGGAGAAACACACGGTCTCGCGGCTGATCGGCGCGCCGCCTGGTTATGTCGGCTTCGAGGAGGGCGGCTATCTGACCGAAGCGGTCCGTCGCCGGCCCTACACCGTGCTGCTGCTCGACGAGATCGAGAAGGCGCATCCGGAAGTGTTCAATGTGCTGTTGCAGATCATGGACGAAGGGCGCTTGACCGACGGCCACGGCCGCACCGTGGATTTCAAGAACGCGGTCATCATCATGACCTCCAACATCGGCAGCCAGTACATCACCGAGCTTGGCTCAGGCGGCGAAGAGGAGATGGACCACCTCGTCACCGAGGCCATGAAGAAGCATTTCAAGCCGGAGTTCCTGAACCGTGTGGACGACATCATCATCTTCCACCGGCTGAGTGAGGAGCAGTTGCGCGAGATCGTGGAGATCCAGGTCCGCGAAATGACCACGCTGCTCGCCGACCGCAACATCGGCATCACCCTGACCGACGGCGCCAAGGACTACCTGGCCCGCGAGGGCTACGACCCGGCATATGGCGCCCGTCCGCTGAAACGGCTGATCCAGAAGGAGATCCAGGATGTGCTGGCGATGAAGCTGCTGACTGGTGATTTCGGGGAAGGGCAGACCATTGAGGTGGATGCCAGCGACGGTGGACTGGTTTTCAGTGCTGCCACTGCAGCCGCGATTTCGGAGCCGGCATAGGCTTTCCCTTTGCCGGCTTTCATAACAGACGCTCTCGTTACTTCCTTCCATATGCTCTGGGAGATACTCTGGGCACTGATACTGGGCTTCGGGATATCAGCGGTGATCCAGGGAGTCGTCTCACACAGGGAGATGGCGCGACTG
>JAUSDE010000115.1 GCA_030650885.1 Thermoleophilia bacterium | reverse complement strand
CGGCTGTGTGGTGGGTGGGGTGGTTGTTGTCAGACATGGCTTTTCTCCCTTCGTGGTCAGGATAAGGTGCTGCCGGGAAATTCGTGAGTAGTCTTCTCTTTGATACCCATTTGTCTGATTAGTGTATCTTCGAGACCAGATCGGGCTCCCCGTGGGGAGCCCGTAATAACCTTATTGGCGCTTATTTAGGGGGGGAAATGGAGCCGACGTGCGGAATTGAACCGCAGACCTGCTCATTACGAGTGAGCTGCTCTACCAGCTGAGCTACGTCGGCTTGGGGTGGCACCGGTGAATGATTCTTGCGAGGCGCCGGTGGCGCCGGCGATGTTTACCGCCAGCGGTTTAATTATAGCGGAGGGGCGGAGAACAGGAAAACCCGTCTACTGCGGCTTATGATGGGGAATGGCATCCGGATCGAGACCCATGCGGATAACTTCCTTGCGGGCTCTGGCGTAATCATCCATGCCTACCGCGTTTGAAAGAAAGAATTCGGCACGTCGCTCTGACGTATATAGCTCACCAATCCGGCTTATGAGGTCCGCAGGAGTAACTACGAGCAGAAAACTTGATAATCGCCCTATCACCCTTGTCGGAAAATGTTTTTTATTTCCAGTTACCAGAAAGTCACACATCCCTTCGACCGCGACCTCTATAAACGACAGATCGTCCGGGTCGGGCAGATCCAGCTTAAGCGGCGACGCATTGATGTGCTGGCCATTGTTTTCCAGAAGGCCCAGCACTGCTTTTCTTTCTTCCTTTGTGAGACCGAATTTTGGCCTTGAAAGTACGGTGCGGTATTCAGCCAGGATCCTGTCGTCGAAGACTGCTGTCAGGTGGCCCATGATCACCAGATCGAGGATCTGCGCTGGCGCTCCGCTGGGACTAAGCAGACCGGATACGAGAACGTTCGTATCGATGACTGCTTTCAAGACTTGCGGCGAGGCTTGCTGCGCGTCTTGCTGCTAGACTTACGCGAGGCCTTTACTTCGTCATCGATTTCTTTCATCGTCATCTGGTCCAGGCCCCTCTCCTGGGCGCCCTGGCGAATGCTCGATATCGCCATTTGCTCCCGGGCGCGGCGATGCGCTACCAGGGTCGGCTCGAAATCTCCTTCAGGGATGCTGGTAAGCAGAGCTACCGGCTTGCCGTGCGATGTCACAACCAGCTCTCCCTCTTTTTCCAGCTGTCCCCAGACATCCGCAGTTTTGAGTTTCAGATCTCTTGTGGAGATGAGTTTCATTCCGGGCTCCTTTGCATTCCTCGTGCGAGGCGTGCCAAACTATAACCACGATCTATTTGTTACCTTTTTCGGTGCTATATTGTTACATATTTAGATAACACTGGCAAGGAAATGAAATCCAGATGAAGTTAGTTCAAGAAGTCGTTGGAAGGCTTACTAGTTGTGTAGTGGTTGGGACATCTATAGCCCCAGAGAGTCGAGACTACCGCGCCAGCTCCCGATAAAGATCCAGCGTCTTCGCCACCGCCGTATCCCAGGAAAACAGTGCCGCGCGCTCACGGCCTCTTCTCCGCAGCCGCTGCTTGAGGTTATCGTTGTTCAGCACCTCGGTTATGCCGGCACTCAGCGCGGCTGATCTTGGCGACACCAGCAGACCGCCGTCGCCGATCACTTCCGGCAGGCTTGAAGAGTTGGAGCAGACTACTGGAGTCCCGCAGGCCATGGCTTCAAGAGGCGGCAAACCGAAGCCCTCGTATAGCGAAGGGTACACGAACAGCTCGGCTGCCGAGTAGAGCGCCGGCAGGTCGGGGTCGCTGATGAATCCCGGTATTATCACATGGCCACCGACGCCGCGGCGGTCCGCTTCTTTCTTTACTTCCTTCCAGTCGCCGCCCTTCTCGCCTGCCAGCACCAGCTTGTAATGGGAACGGATCTTGGGCGACAGGGCAGCGAAGGCGCTGACCAGAGCTGACACGTTCTTGTGGGCGACGAATTCGCCCAGCCATAGAATATTCGGCTGGCCGATCTTGTATTTGGTGCATACCGCCTTTATCTCGTGTTCGCTGCGGGGGCCGAACTCGCGGCCGACGCCGTCCAGGATCACCGATACCTTACCGAGTGGCAGCTTGAAGTGGGCCAGCAGGTACGATTGCGACACCGTAGACACCGTGATGATGTGGTCGGCCTTCTGGATTGCGTCCGCCAGCAGCCCGCGGTAGGCGCGGCGCTCGCGGAATCCTGGAATCGACTTGGGGAATAGCAGCGGGATGATGTCGTGAGCAGTCACCAGTAGCGGACAGTCGAGTCCCGACGGCGCCACCACATACGGTGTATGGAACAGCTCGCAACCTGCCTTGTTCACTGCGGCGCCGATCTTGTTGAGGCTGCGGGTCGAGAAGACTTCCTCGTTGAGTGTGACCGTGGTGAAGTTGTCGCCTGGTGGCAGGCGATCGCTGGTGTCGTCGTTGACGAAGCAGACGACTTCCAGGTCGGGCAGCTGGGCGAACTGCTTCAGCAAGCTCCGTGAGTAGGTGCCTACCCCTTTCCACGATATGAAGCGCGCATCGAAACCGATTCTCAAATTGCCTCCGGTTTAAAGATTTTCGCGGATCTGCGCTGGCGGCCTAATGTGGCTACCGGATCGATTATTACATCAGCGGATGCCACTCACCGCGACAGCGCCTGCAACAGCAACAATTTTATATCATCCACGCGGAACGGTTTGGCGATCACACTGTCCACATGGCTTTCCTTCATCTTATCCGAATCCAGCTGGTCGCCCCAGCCGGTTATCAGCGCTACCGGAGTTTCCGGCGACATCCGCTTGACCTCGTCCACGACTTCCCAGCCGGACATCTCCGGCATTCCCAGGTCCGTGAGCACCAGATCGAATGATTCACCGCTTTCACTGGCGGTTGCAAACAGCTCCATGCCCTCACGGCCTGACGCCGCCATCGCAGCCTCGTGCCCTATCCCCGTAAGGATATCGCCTAACAGGTTCCTGATGGTAGCCTCATCGTCGATGACCAGGACCCTGGCTCTGACTTCGGGCGGGTCATCCTCGCTTGCGGACGCGGCCATGTCGGCAGCGATAGAGAGTTTGGCCGCTTCCGTGAGGTCCGCAATAGTCGCCACCGGCAGGCGCACCGTGAAGCGGGTGCCACCGCCCTTGCGGCTCTCAACGATAATCTCGCCCCCGTGCCGGTTGATGATGCCGTAGGCGACGCTCAGCCCGAGGCCGCTGCCGGCCATGCCTTTGGTGGTAAAGAATGGTTCGAAGATGCGCTTGCGCTCGTCGTCGTCCATGCCCTTGCCGTTGTCTGCGACTGTGATCCGGAGCCACTGGCCTCCGGGTTCTATGTCAGTTGCCAGGGAGATGACGCCGCCCTCGACGAGGGCGTCAGTGGCGTTCAGAACCAGGTTGACGAAAACCTCGCCCAGCTCCGTCTCGTTGCCGTTGACCGGCGGTATCTCCGTCAGATCCGTCCTGACCTCGATGGTCCTGCCCTCGACGGCGGCCTCGCGTAGCCAGCGCGGACTGGCGACATCCACGGCATTACTGACGACCTCGTTGACATTCACCGCGGTGAAGCTGCGGGTAGTCCGCACCCGGGTGAACTCCTGGATGCGCCGCACGGTCTCGGCGGCGTCGGCAGCTGCGCGCTGCACCGTTTCCAGCGACTCCCTGAAGTCATCATCGAGCTCTTCAGCGCCGCTGCGGGCCAGCATCAACTGTGCGTTACCCAATATCACGGTGAGAAAATTGTTGAAATCGTGGGCGACGCCGCCGGCCATCTCGCCAAGCGCCCTGATCTTCTCCGACTGGCCCAGCTGCTCGCGCAGGTGCTCCTGCTCGGTGATGTCGCGCACGTCATGCACGGCTCCGGTGATGTTGCCTTCCTCATCGAAGATCGGATCCGAGGACACGGCCAGGATCCGGCCCAGATACGGTTCCTCGGCGATGATGTTGTGGCTGACCCCTTCGCTCAAGGCCTTTGCCTGAGGGCAGATCGCCAGCGGCCCGTCGGAGTCGTGAAAGACCTCGTAACATTTCCTGCCGACCAGTTCCTCCGCAGGGATGTTGAGCAGGCGCGCGAGCGCCCGGTTGGCGCGCAGGATGGTGAAATCCGCGCTGTGAATCGAGACGCCGTTGGTCATGGCGTCGAAGGTGGTCTCCCATTCGTTCCTTCCGTGAAGCACGTCCTCAAACAGGTGCGCGTTGTCGACGGCGGCGCCGATGGTATTGCCCAGCGCTCCCAGCAGCGCCTGCTCGCTACCGCTGAAGCTATGCTGCTTCGATGTGCTCACTATCAGCACGCCCATGACCTTGTCCTTTGAAATGAGAGGGACTCCTCCTATTGAGGCTATGGGAGCGGTGTCTGGCATAGCCTGAACGCGATAAGGGGTATTTTTGTAGTCGTCGACAAATATCGCCGAGCCCGTTTCTGCGATCTTGCCGGAGTGGCCTTCGCCGATCTTGACCGACTTGATATATTTCCGCATCTCCTCAGGTATGTCACTGGTCGTCGCCATGGGAATCAGCATCTCCGCGACGGGATCGATTCCAAAAATCAGGCCGCTGTCGTAATTCATCGAACTGACGACGGAATCGAGGGCGCCCTTGAGGATCTCTTTCAGGTCCAGCGAGCTGGAGGATATAGTCGCGATGGAGTTGAGCACTGCCAGCTCGCGGTTACGCTGAAGGATCTCGGCGGTCATCCGCTGCTCCACGGAAATATCACGGGCGATGCCGACCATGGCGAAGGGTTCGCCGCCGGCGTCGTCCACCAGTGCGGATGATACGAATACCGGGATGTCAGCGCCGTCTGCCCGCCGGTAACGCATCTGCCCTTCCCAGCCGCCTTTCAGGGTGCGATTGTAGATCTCGTCCCTCAGACTCTCGGGGTTTTCTTCCGACCAGAACTCGCCCATGTGCCTTCCCGCAATCTCTTCGGCAGCCTGGCCGAGCATTTTGGCGCCGGCGTCATTGATCGACAGGATATCGCCGTTGAGGTCCGTGATGACCACGCATTCATAGGCGTTATCAACCGCTGCCGCCAGCAGCTTCAGGCGCTGTTCCGCCTCTTTCTTCTCTGTGTTGTCACGGCCGACCACGCGCCACTGAAAACCGTCGCCGGCCTCGTCGGCCATGCTTCGGGCGTGAAGTTCGATTATCAGCTGCCTGCCGTCGCCGGTCACGAAAGTCCGCTCGGAGGTGAAGAGCATGTCGGAAGCACCCTTTTTCTTGAAACCTGCGATGACGGCGATGGCTTTTTCCCTGTCGGCGGCGGCCTCGAGATCGTACACATGCCTGCCGATGATCTCGTCCCTGGGAAGATCCATCGCTTCGGCCATGGTTTCGTTGCATTCGATGATGACGCCGTCGCTGTCGAGGGTATACATCCAGTCTGCGGCCTTGTCATAGAGTTCGCGGTATCGCTCCTCTGATCTGGTGAGGCGGTTATAGACCCGGGCGCTACCGGCGATCGTCGCCGCCTGGGCGGCGATACTTTTGAGGAAGCCGAGCTCTCCTTCATCGAAATCGTGGATTTCACCGGTATATACTGCCAGGACCCCCAGCCGTTCGCCACGATATTCCAGCGGCGTCGTCACAATGGAACGGAAGCTGAACTCGCGGGCTGCTTCCAGAAGGCGGTGGTCGGCGGCATCGTTCTGGAGATCGGAGATGACCGTCTGCTCGCCCTTGAGAAAAGCCCTGGCGGCCGGCGTCCCTGCGAACTCTTCATCGCTGAAACTGAAGGCGTCGCCGGAGTTCATCTTCTGGACGAATTCCTTTGTATAGCCATGGCTGGCGACTATCTGAAGGCTGGAGCCGTCCTCCACTACCATGAAGATGTTACAGAAGTCGTAACCGAAGGTGTCGGCCATCTCGTGGACCAGCGTCTTCAGCGCCTTGCCGCGAGTGAGCCCGGATACGCTCCTGGCGATCACCGACTGCAGCAGCAAGAGCCTCTGATTCTGTTTCTCCAGCTGCAGCTGCAGTTGCCTGCGTCCGGAAACATCTATGGCGACGCCGACCAGGCCCACTATCTCATCGCCTTCATAAAGTGGCGAGACAGTCTGCATCAGCGTGATCCGCTGGCCATCCTTGCGGATGATATCGAGGTCGTACCGGTCCACGAGCCCTTCGAGGCGGCGTTCGCGCATCTTGCCCAGCTTGCCACGTTCATCCTCGGGGACCAGATCTGCCGAATGCTTGCCCAGCAACTCGGCCTCGGTGTAACCCGTGATTCTTTCCGCGGCGGGGTTGAAGTATGTGAACCTGCCATCAAGGTCGCAGGTGTAGGTTCCCTCCGCCATGCTGTCCAGCAGGCTTTCGAGAAAGCCGATGGATCGCGGTGTGGTTCCTCCAGATGAATCTTTGGTCAAAGGAATCCCCTCCCCGCAGGAATGTTATTGATTGCCGGCGCTACATATCTAAATGCGCCAATCGGTCGCGAGTTCCTTTTTCTGAAGAAAAATTGCAGGAATTACAGGAAGTTACCCGTTAGGGCCGGGATTAAACGCCGGGGCCGCCCGGCGGCTGTCGCAGCGACGGGTGTGGATGCCAGATTTTACGATTGGCCGCCGGTGAGGCAGATGCCGGCGGCGTTGGGGCCGGCGACGCAGCCGGGACACTGATGGCTGTCGAACTTGCCGACAACCGGAAAGTCGCCGGGAGCCATGGAGTCGATCAATGACATTATCTCTTCCTCCAGCCCGGGGATCTGGTCCTGCGAGAACTCCAGTACGGATTCGACCGGTTCATCTCCGCCGAGGAATACCAGCACCACCCGGACGGGACCGGGTTTATGGCGCGAGGCTGCAAGGGCGTATGATGCCATCTGGTATTTGTATGCGGCGGCCGCCTGCTCCAGAGTGTAATCTTCCGACAGCTTGCTGGTCTTGTAGTCGACGACCAGAGTGCCACCAGCACTATCGAGGCAGATGGCGTCGATGAAACCCTGGACGATGGTCTGGCCGACCAGGGTCGAGAAGGGGAATTCTTTCTGGAGCTGACCGGTTTTCTGCGCGGCGAGCAGCGTCAGGGCAACGGGAGCGCGAGAGAAGCTGGCCAGAAGACTTGTGACT
>JAUSDE010000103.1 GCA_030650885.1 Thermoleophilia bacterium | reverse complement strand
TGCCGCGACCGTCCCGCAGACAGGCACTGGCAGCCGCCAGCGCCTGTCTCTGTCATCCAGGACGGTTTGGAAAGGTCGTCAGCCAAGCTGTTCTTTGCTGCGTGGTTTTCCGGTGAGCACCCTTGTAGCCATAAGCGCAACACCGACAACCAGAAATAGCCCGAGAACGCCTGATATCAGATACCCTGGAGTCGATTCCTCTACGCCTTCAAGCGAGACCGGGGCTACCTCTTCGACCGTGCCTTCTTCTGTTGCACCGGCGGTCACTTCTGCTGCTTCGGCGCCTCCCTCAACAGCGCCACCAGTCTCGTCGCCTGCTCCGGTGGCACCTTCCTCATCCTCCCCCGCCCCCTCACTCTCAGGGAAGGCATATTCTGGCAGGAAACCTTCCCATCGCCCGGCGAACCTTTCCATGCCCGTTGGCACATAGCCGATCTCCTCACCGATCTCTTTCGTACCCCATTCACCCCAGGCAGTGCCGGTCGCCAGAAGTCCCAGCGGCGTACAGACCAGCAGCAGCACAATGCCGATTATCAATGGCTTCAGCTTATAGCTGCCAGCAGCCTGAGCATTCAGGTAATCGTAGTTATCCAGCAGCACTGGATTGGTCTTAATCAGGAAAACGTATATTGATGACGTCATCACCGCTTCGATTGTCCCTACGACGAGCATATGAGGGATCATCATCGCAGGGATAGCCGTGGAAAACCCATACGGCGAATATAGCGCTGAACCGTCGGCGGCCGTGAAGAGCTCACCCTGAAGGCCGAATTCAATCGCAGTGAAGAGAGCGGCCACGTTGAGGCCGATCCAGGCTCCGGCTCCGGCGGACAGCCAGCGCCGCCGTGAATCTGTGGCTGCGCCTTTGGCGAAGAACCTGTAGGTGTAATAGCCCACGACGGGACAGATAAAAGCGATATTAAAACAGTTGGCGCCGATGGCGAGGATGCCGCCGTCGCCAAAGAAGATAGCCTGGATGACCAGCGCCACCGAGATAGCGATGACCGCCGCCCATGGTCCCACGACGATCGCGATGATCGTGGCCCCTACCGCATGTCCGGTAGTTCCGCCAGGCAGGGGGATGTTGAACATCATGATAACGAACGAAAAGGCCGCCGCGATCGCAACCAATGGAGCCTGCCTGGCGCTGATCGTATTTTTTACCTTATGGCCCGCCCAGTACCACGCGGGAACCACGAAGGCCCACATTCCACCCGCTGTCTGCGGGCTGAGATAGCCATCCGGTATATGCATTTCTCTCCTTTCGGCTCCCTGTCGAGGGCCGGGAGCCAGAGCCACATCAGGACCGTCGCCGCCTGCCGGCGGGCGCGCGGGCTTTCGTGGCCCGGAGTTCTTACTGCTTGCGCAGGGAAAGCCTGTTATCTGACAAGGTAGACCTTGTGTTCAAGCAGCTTCAGCTCCTTGATCTTCGCTTCCACTATCTCCTGCTGCCCGAGTAGATCGGTCAACACCAGCCGCTCTCCCTCGGGCTTGATGCTGGCAACATCTTCCATGAGAATCTTTTCCTCTCCGTCCTCGAGCAGGTATACCGCAAGCTCACACATCTGCTTTCACCTCCCCTGAAATGTTCAGAATCAATTTGATATGAGCCAGGGCTTCTTCCATCAGGTGCGGCAAAGGCTGCCGGTTCACTCCGACAAAATGGAACTGAAACTGGCTCAGTGGCAGCAGTATCTTCTCAGCCCTGGAAATTGCGATGGCCTCAGCGATGCCAGGGGTCAGCTCACCCAAATATGAATTGGGTATGACCGACGCAACCGGCGCCAGGATGATATCCGCCTGGTTTATGGAGACCCTGATTGCGTTCTCTCCCGTGGCGCCACGGCTGGCGCGGGCTTTCATCATGTTGGCGGTAGCGGCGGAATTGGTTCCGAAGACCATTATTTCGATCTCCGCAGGCAGTTCCCGCCGGAGCTGGGTGACGATCTGGCGGCCGATATTGCCGCCCATTCCATCGATTACTGCGATAACCATGTTATTTGTCATCTCCATTCCTCCAAAAACACAAAAAACCTCGAAGTCGGGAGCCCAGCAGCTCTTCCAGACCTTCGAGGTCGGATCGTCATACAAAAAATTACCTGAAAGAGCTTCGGCTCCATGAAGAGGAGCTTCGGCCCCTCAATTCAGAACATAGACGATAAACCGTGATGAGTCAACTAACTGGACGAAACCGTTCATGGAGGTGGAAAAATGCCAGCCGGACTGGGCTCATTAAAGTAATTTCAGCATCTTCCGATATGGCATCACGTCGCGGCACTCAAGTCGCTTCATTGTTATGCGGGCAGGACCCAGGGTATTCAGGAGGAATGTATGGTACCGGACGTCTCTTCGGCGACCGTAAATGACGCGCTTGCAAGGAACCGGGTAAAGGTCTCCTGGCTGGTTTTCATCATCGCCCTCACCGGCGTGGCTATCAATGTCGTCTATTTCGGAATCGAAGCGCTAAGCGGGGGACCGTTCCTCGAAGATTTCCGTGGCGATTTCTACGAACATCTGTTCATCCTCTCTCTGATAATCCAGTTTCCGCTTATCGCCTATCTGACCGACCGTGTGCTGGTCGGTTTTCGCATGAGTGAGCGCTCCCGTGCACTCGAACTTGAAGTGGCCGCGCGTACGAGAGAGCTCCAGGACCTCAAGAGCTTCAGCGAGAACATCATGGCCAGCGTCAACGATGTCATTTTCGTGATCGCCTCAAACGGACGGTTCCAGTTCGTCAGTGGCGACAGCGAAGCTGTTCTGGGATACGAGCCGGACGCATTGATGGGGCGGCAGTTCATAGATATCGTGGCCTCGGGTTCGATCGCCATCGCGGTCAACAGTTTTGAGAAAGTCATGTGGGGTGAGGATATGATGCCGTACGAGCTGGAGGTCGTCGACGGCAACGGCGAGGCACGCCTTATCGAGATCTCCGGAACGGCTTACCGTGAGGACGGGCAGGTAGTCGCGCAGGTCGGTGTCGCCCGTGACGTGACCGAGCGCAAAAAGCTGGAGCAGCACGTCTACGATCGCAACCGTGAACTGGCGGCGCTGAATGCTGTGTCGAGCGCGGTCGGCCAGTCTCTCGACCTTGACCAGATCCTGGGCGCGGCGCTCGACCAGGTTGTGGAACTGTTCATGGCTCATCGCGCCTGCGTCCACCTGTACGACCCTGAAAAGGAAGAACTGGACCTACGGGTATGGAAGGGCGGCAGCCCGGAATTCCTCAAACGTATCGCGCAGCTGAAGATGGGCGAAGGCCTGGTGGGCATGGTTGCCCAGTCAGGAGAGGCCATGGCCCTTGATATCGGAGATTTCCCCGGGGAGACAGCGGCGATTGTTGCGGCTGACGGAGTCGCTTCGCTGGCTGCCGTTCCCATGAAGTTCAGGGGCAAGTTGCTGGGAGTGCTCGGGATCGGCAGCGATCAGGCGGGACGGTTCTCGGCAGTGGATCTGAGCCTGCTGAGCGCCATGGCCAGCCAGGTCGCCATGGCTGTGGAGAACGCGCTCCTGTTCAAGGACCTTCAGGGTAAGACCGGGGAGCTGGCGGAGCAGAACGCCGATCTGGCCAAAGCCACGACGAAGATACACCACCTGATCGGTTCCGCCGAGAAGGAGCGCAGTTTTTCAGTCCGTTTTGATAATCCTGGGCTTGCCAGATGCTGGGAGGTCAAAAGCTGCGGTTCGGTAGACTGCCCTTCCTTCAAGTCTGAGAACCTCCGCTGCTGGCAGGTGGCTGGAACTCATTGCGGCGGTGAGGTGCAGGGGGTCTTTGCCCAGAAATTCGGCCGTTGTGAGAAATGCGAAGTCTACCGAATCGCCCATACCGGCAGGCTGGCAGGTCTTGGCGAGGCGTTCAACAACATGATGGCGATGCTCGAGCAGCAGGTCGAGGAGCAGAACCAGCTCCAGGAACAGCTGTTACAGTCCACCAAGCTTGCGGCCCTGGGCGAACTGGCCGCCAACATCGCCCACGAGATCAACAATCCGCTCACGGGCGTGCTGGGTTACTCGGCGCTTCTCCAGCGTGGGCTCGAGGAAGACGACCCCAGTCTGAAGAACCTGAAGGTCATCGAGAACGAGACCATCCGCGCCCGCGACATCGTTCGCAACCTGCTCGACTTTGCGCGTCAGGAGGGTCTCAAGAAACGCAAGGCTTGTATCCGCGATGTCATGGACGACACGCTGTACCTGCTTCGCAAACAGGCCGAGCTGATCAACGTGAAGATCGTGCTGGATTACGATGTGGAAGTCCCGCAGGTATATATTGATGTCAACCAGATGAAGCAGGTCTTCATCAACGTCCTCAACAACGCCCTGCATGCCATGGAGGGTGGCGGCAGACTGACGGTTTCCATCAAGGCGGCCAAGCCGGATGGGAGGCGCCCCTGGGTGGAGGTTGCTTTCAGGGACACCGGAACCGGTATACCACCGGATAAACTCGACATGGTGTTTAACCCCTTCTTCACCAGCAAGGAAATGGGCAAGGGCACCGGCCTCGGCCTGTCGGTCTCACAGCGCATCGTCGAGGAGCACGGCGGTTCCATCGAAGTGCAGAGCAAGCTCGGCGCAGGTTCAACATTCACGGTCAAACTGCCGACAGCAAATCTGTCAGCGGGTGTCAAACGGGTGGCTTGAAAATACCAATGGGTATATCGGTCAGGGGATCTATTATGTCTGAGGAAAATGTATTGGTGGTAGATGATGAGGCTGTGATCAGGGATGTATGCGAACAGATTCTTGAGAGCGATGGTTATGCGGTCACTACGGCTGCCAGCGGCAAGGAAGCGCTGCACCTTGTAAGCGAGCATAGTTACGACGCGGTAGTCACCGATATCATGATGCCGGACATGTCAGGGCTGGAGCTTCTGGAAGTGATCAAGAGGACCAGTATGGATGTGAGCACGGTCGTCATCACCGGCCTGGGTACGTTCGATATGGCTACACAGTCGGACCGGCTCGGCGCCAAGGAGTTCGTGGTCAAGCCGTTCACTCCGGATGAACTCAGCGAGGCAGTGCGAAAGGCGATCCGGAAGCGCGTGATCGGTGCAGGCTAGACTGCGTCGAGCGCTGGTGTGCCACGCTATCGTGCGGCGCATTTAACGGCGTGACGGTCAGCTCGGGCGTAGCCGCAGTTTCCAGACGAGGACTACCGCTTCAAAAACAATACGTTTTGACATCTTGGACTGCCCCAGCTGGCGGTCCGAGAACGTTATGGGGATCTCTTTCACCCTGAAGCCCTTGCGGATAGCCCTGTAGGTCATCTCAATCTGAAAGCCATATCCCTGGGACGAGACTGCGTCCAGGTCGAGAGCCTCCAGCACTTCCCTGCGAAAGCACTTGTTGCCCCCGGTCAGGTCGTTGACGGGAATCCCCAGCACCAGGCGGGCATAGAGCCCTCCCCAGCGGCTGATCAGACGCCGCAGCAGACCCCAGTTCTCCACCCGGCCACCGGGGACATACCGTGAGCCCAGTACCAGGTCCGCCTGTTCGATCGCTTTGAGAAAAGCCGGGATGTTGGCCGGGTCGTGAGAGAAATCGCAGTCCATCTCCATGATGTATTGAGTGTCGGTGGTCAGCGCCTGCTTGAAGCCGGCGACGTATGCGGGGCCTATGCCCTGCTTCTCCGCTCGATGTATAACCGACAGGTTGTCCAGGCGAGTCGCCAGCGAATCGGCGATCTGCCCGGTGCCGTCGGGGGAGCCGTCATCGACGACGATGATGCGTCCGTCGAGGCTGTTGGCGTCGAAGACCTCGAGCAGTCTCATGACGAAGCGCTCCAGGTTCTCTTTTTCGTTATAGGTAGGAAGGATTACGGTGAACATTTAACGGATCATTCTCTACTCCGGGCCGGCGCAATCCCGGCATATTGTTTTTTCTTCGCGCGTGATCGTGCGAGTCTCCATGACCGGTTCGCCGCAGCTTTCACAGATGATCGAGCGGCGGATTGTGGCCGGTGGCGGCAGCTCGATCTCCACGTCGCTCACTGTCAACAGGTCTTCCAGCGGTGAATCGAGGATGAAATCTATTCTCTCCTGGCGCCACTCAGCGGTTTTTTCCGGCGGCGGTCCCATCCTGTCCGGTTTGAGCGATACCCTGACCGCATGGCTGTCATCGCGGCGGGCGAAGGTGAAGACCTGCTTGCCGTAGTCATGGAAGAAAAAGTTGCCCTTGCCGAATGTGGCGCCGGCCAGGAACTGGGCGGCATCGACGCTGCAGCTGTCGTTCTCGACGATGGCGATCAGCTCCTCGTCTTCAGCCCGCTCGACGCCGAGCCGTTCCAGCCCGGCAAGAGTCGCCCGGTAGCCGATGGCGAGGCCGGGACAGATATGCCCGTGGAAGACGATCAGCCCTTCCAGTCCGGGATAATTTTTATAGGGGTTATCGTTCACAGGGTTCCTCCTTTTTCGCTGACTGCATATTCTACCTCACAAGGCGCCTGTGCATGCTGCGGACCGCGAGTTCGGTGAAAACCAGCGTCGTACCCAGAGCATAGAACAGTTCGAGCACCGGCGCCTTCGCAGGTGTGCCGAGCATCAGGGAGCGGGAGATATCGATGTAGCTGGTGAAGGGGATAGCCCAGGCGAAGATCTGTACAGCCTCCGGGAAGCGTGAGACAGGGAAAAAGGTGCCGCAGATGAACTGGGCCGGCAGAACAAAGCCGGCGAAGTAGAAGCGGAAGTACTCCATCTGGGCGATTCGGCTGGAGACCAGCAGCGCGATGGCGGCGAAGTTGAAGGCGGCAAGGAACATCAGCGGCGGCAGAAAAACCACCTGCCAGCGGTGGAAGATGCCCATTAAGAGCAGGATGATGAAAACCAGGGTCGAGTTGACCAGCCCCCGGGTCGCTCCCCAGATGATCTCGGCGAGGCCGACTTCGTCGGCGCTGATGGGCGTCGAGATTATCCCCTCGAAAGTATTCTGGATTCGCATGCGGAAAAATGAGCCATAGGTGCATTCGAAAGTCGCCTGCATGATGGCGGCGCTGCCGAGGATACCGGCGGCGACGAACTCCAGGTAGGGGACACCTTCGATCTCGGTGATGTACGACCCGATGCCCAGCCCCATAACGAAGATGAACAGCACCGGTTCCGCCAGCGCCGGCCAGAAATTGAACTTCCAGAGAGCGAAGAAGACCTGAGCGTTGCGCAGCCAGACTTTGAGGAAGGAGCGCCTGACGGTGAGGATGCCCTCGCTCATGCGAGCGGCTCCGGCGTTGTCGTGATGAACTCGCTCACTGCCTGATCTCCCTGCCGGTCAGCTTGAGGAAGACGTCTTCGAGGGACGCCGGCCTCAGCAGGCGCTCGATGTCGGGGTAAGCGCCGGTGAGATCGTCGAACTCCGATGTCGTATTCCCGTAAAAGTATAGATTCTGACCGCTGGCCTGGTGTTCCAGATGCCTGAATCGCTCGAGGACCTCGGCTGTGAGTTTGCGATCCACTCGCAGCTCCAGCACGTAAGGGAGCATATGGCCGCGGATGAGTTCCGCGGGGCTGCCTACATCGATGGATCGGGCTTCGTCCATGATCAGGACCTTGTCGCAGAGTTTCTGGGCTTCATCCATATAATGGGTGGTCAGGAGAAGCGTGATACCGCGCTCTTTCAGTTCCAGGAGCCGGTCCCAGATCAGGTGGCGGACCTGCGGGTCGAGGCCGGTAGTAGGCTCGTCGAGGATGATCAGGTCCGGCTCGTTCATCAGCGCACGGGCGAGGATCAGCCTGCGCTTCATGCCGCCGGAGAGTGACGGCACCGGCGCGTCAGCCCGGTCGCCCAGGTGCATGAACTCGAGCAGCTCATGGCAGCGGGCGGCGGCAATGTCTTTGGGGATGCCGAAGTAACGGGCATAGACCCGGAGGTTCTGGCAGGTAGAAAGGTCAGGGTCGAGGTTGTTCTCCTGGGGGACCACGCCGAGACGGGCCTTGATCTCACGCGGATGGGCCCGGACGTCGAGACCGAAGACCTCCAGCGAGCCCGAGGTCGGTTCGACGATGCAGTAGATCATCTTCATGGTGGTCGTCTTGCCGGCGCCGTTGGGGCCGACCAGTCCGTAGCACATGCCAGGCTCGACTTCGAGGTCCAGGGAGTCGACGGCGACGACATCGCCGTAGCGTTTGTGCAGGGAACCTGCTTCTATGATCATTGACGAATCCTTTCAGCCACGCCTGAATCATAACTGATAGCATCGTGGGGTTTGACAGGCTCCCACGAAAGACTGTTTTATCCCCTGCAAAAAGAGGAATTATTTCCTTATACCCGGTAAAGTGAGTCTGTAATGGCTGCAGCGAAAAAAATCATCCTGCCCATCGAGGGCATGACCTGCGCTTCCTGTGTGGAGCGCAACGAGAAGATACTGCGCGAGACCGGCGGCGTCCTGGCCGCGGAGGTCAATTTCGCCACGGAAAAAGCCAGCGTCGAATACGACCCGGATCAGGTCACTGTTTCGGGGCTGGCTGCGGCGATCAACGGCATCGGCTACAAGGTGATTACCGAGAAGATCGAGCTGGCGGTGCAGGGAATGACTTGCGCCTCGTGCGTGGAGCACGTGCAGAAGGCGCTTCTGGGCGTCGATGGCGCCGTCTCCGCCGGGGTCAACCTGGCGACCGAGCGGGCGACGGTGGAATTCGTGCCGGGAGCCACGGGCCGTGACGACCTGGCCCGCGCTGTGGAGTCGGCGGGTTACAAGGTGCTGGCATCTGATGAGGGTGATGAGGAAGAGACCGAGGACGCCGAAGCGCGTCTGCGGCGGCACGAGTTCAGGAAGCTACAGCGCAAGGTGCTTGTCGGTGCTGCGCTCTCGATCCCGCTGTTCATCGGCAGCATGGTCGACGGCCTGGGGCCGCTAAACAATATGTATGTCCTCTGGGCGCTGGCGACGCCGGTGCAGTTCTGGGTCGGCTGGCAGTTCTACCACGGCGCCATCAGCGCCGCCCGTCACGGGACTACCAACATGAACACTCTGGTGGCGGTCGGCTCCTCGGCGGCATATCTCTATAGCGTGTCAGGCATCCTTTTTGAATCTTTTTATATGGAACAGGACCTGGCCATGCCTATGTACTTCGATACGGCCGCGGTCATCATCACGCTGATCCTTTTCGGCCGTATGCTTGAGGCGCGCGCCAAGGGCCAGACTTCCGAGGCGATCAAGAAGCTGGTGGGGCTTACGCCGAAGACCGCGTGTGTGGTCCGCGATGGCCTGGAGGTCGACGTGCCTGTGCGGGACGTCGCCACTGGCGATATGGTCATCGTGCGTCCCGGCGAGCGGATTCCGGTGGACGGGATCGTTATGGATGGGGCTTCGAGCATCGATGAATCGATGATCACCGGCGAGAGTCTGCCGGTCAGCAAGAAGGCGGGCGACGAGGTCGTGGGAGCAACGATCAACAAGACGGGCAGTTTCCGCTTCGAGGCGACGCGGGTCGGAAAAGAGACGGTGCTGGCGCAGATCATCCGGCTGGTGCAGGAGGCCCAGGGTTCCAAGCCGCCGATCGCGCGTATGGCCGATGTGATCGCCAGCTATTTTGTGCCCGGCGTTTTCGCTGTGGCTGCATTCACTTTTGTCATCTGGATTATTTTTGGTCCTGCTCCCGCGTTCACTTACGCGCTGCTCAACTTCGTGGCGGTGCTGGTCATCGCTTGCCCCTGCGCTCTGGGTCTGGCGACGCCGACCGCCATCATGGTAGGCACCGGCAAGGGAGCCGAGAATGGTGTGCTCATCCGTGGCGGCGATTCTCTGGAGACGGCGCACAAGGTCGACACGGTGGTACTGGACAAGACCGGGACTCTTACACGTGGTGAGCCCGCGATCACCGATGTCATCACCACCGGCTGGGAAGAAGACCAGATCCTGCGGCTGGCGGGCTCGGCCGAGCGCGGCTCGGAGCATCCGCTGGGCGAGGCCATCGTCCACGGGGCCAACGAAAGAGGCATCGAGCTGGAGATCGCCGACAGTTTTCAGGCGCTCGCCGGGCAGGGCATCGAGGCCGAGGTCAAAGGCCATGCCGTGCTGGTTGGGAACCCGGGTCTGCTGGAAAGTCGCGGCATGTCTCTGGACGGGCTGGGCGATCAGGCGGCGCGCCTTTCGGCCCAGGGGAAGACGCCCATGTTCGTGGCCATCGACGGCAATCCGGTGGGCATCATCGGCGTCGCCGACACTCTCAAGCCGGGCTCGCGGGAGACCGTCGCCAGGTTGCGGGAGATGGGACTGGAAGTAGTCATGCTTACGGGAGACAACCGGCAGACCGCCGAGGCGATAGCCGCCGAGGTGGGCGTGGACCGGGTGCTCGCCGAGGTACTGCCTCAGGATAAGGCCAACGAGGTCAAACGGCTGCAGAAGGAAGGCAGAAAGGTGGCGATGGTGGGCGACGGCATCAACGACGCTCCGGCGCTGGCGCAGGCGGATGTGGGCATCGCTATCGGCACCGGCACCGACGTGGCCATGGAGGCGGGCGACATCACGCTGATGTCAGGCGACCTGCAGGGAGTCGTGACCGCCATCGCGCTGAGCCGCCGCACCATCCAGATCATTAAACAGAATCTTTTCTGGGCGTTTGCCTATAACACGGCACTGATCCCGGTGGCCGCCGGAATTCTTTACCCATTTTTCGGGATACTGCTCAACCCCATCATCGCCGCGGGCGCCATGGGGATGTCGTCGGTATCGGTAGTCACGAACTCCCTGAGGCTGAGGCGCTTCAAACCGCCGCGGGTGTCGTAGGATTATCAGCACCCTTCCCGGGGTAACTACAGGAAGCAGCTGCCAGTCTGGCGAAAAGATAAAAGCCCTTGCAGCCTACTGAATCAATCGTGAGGAGAGCGCATGACGGAACCGCGCAGTTCCTATACCATCGCCCAGTTTTCTGATATCCACTGCGGCGACAGCCGTTTCGATGACGATCTCATGGAGGCTACGATCCACGAGATCAATGACCTGAAACCGGACCTGGTCATCGTCGCCGGCGACCTGACCGCCGACGGTTATCGGGAGCAATTCGACGAGGCTCATTCCTGGATCCGACAGGTGGAATGCGAACAGAAGCTGGTGATCGCCGGCAACCATGACTGCCGCAACGTGGGCTATCTACATTTCGAGCAGATCTTCGGCTCGCGCCATTACCGTTCCGAGGAGCTGGATTTTCGAATCTGCTGCGTTCCGGATGACGCGGGCGTGCAGGAGCGGGTAAAGATCCTGGCGCTCGATTCCAACAAGCCGGACCTGAACGACGGCGAGATCGGCCGGGACAAGTATGACTGGATCGACCTCGAGTTCCCGAATCCCGACGACTTCAAGATCTTCCTTCTACATCATCACCTGGTGAGCATCCCTGGCACGGGCAGGGAGCGGAATATCGTGCTGGACGCCGGCGACGTGCTCGACAAGCTGCGGGAGGTGGATGTGGACCTGGTGCTGTGCGGCCACCGGCATGTTCCCTATACATGGCCGCTGGCGGACATGCTGGTCATCAGCAGCGGCACCGCGAGCACCTGGCGCACCCGAGGCTTCATCCAGCCTTCGTATAATATAATCAACATCGAGCCGGCGACGATCACGGTTACCAACAAGACACCTGGCGGCACGGTATGGAAAAAACAGAGTTTCCCGCGCAAGCCCCGCAGGCTCCGGCGGCTTCATGGCAGCCTGAGCGGCGATTCTTGACACTCAACCCCGCGAAAGGTAAGCTTTCGCCGTTGCAGCAATGGGGGGAGTCCATTCCGGCGCCTGGTGGCGCCGTCATACGCGAATGGTTAACTCCGACCGCCATCAACTGAACAGGAGAGTGATGACCATGGTGAAATCCCGCAAGTTATTCCTGATAATCCTCGTATTGATGGGACTGTTGCTGTCTTCAGCAGTCGCTATCGCGGGTTGTGGGGATGACACGACAACTACAGCGGCAACGAAAGCAACGACCACCGCCAAGGATAGCTCAACAGTCGTTAACGACAGGGCGCTCAAAGTTTTCTCCGCGACCCCCACAAGCGGTGAATATGCCAATAACACCATCTCAGCGAAGGAGCTGTCCACCAAGCTGGCAGATCCGGCTGAGAAGGCCAAGCTCTTTGTTCTCGATGTCCGCAGCAAGACCGATTATGCCGCCGGCCATATCGAAGGCGCCACCCAGGTTGATTTCGCACAGTGGGCGGCCCCCGATAACCTGGCAAAACTTCCCAAGGACAAAAAGATCGTCGTCGTCTGTTACACGGGCAACACTGCCGCTCAGGCGACCTCCGGGCTGCGCATGCTGGGTTATGACGCCGCTGTCCTCAAGGCCGGCATGAACGGCTGGGTAGCAAGCGCCGCCACCGACAAGGTCGTGGCTGACCTCAACGCCGCCGCTTATCCCGTAGTGACGACCCCGGCAAACACATCGACGCCGGCGCCGCCGACCACCACGTTCGACAAGCCGTCCGACAGCGATTACACCGTGCTCGCCGAGAAGGCCAACAAGGCCATGGCGACCATGCCGACCGATGGTGACTACGCGCTGAACACGATCACAGCCGCCAAGCTGAACGAGATGGAGGGCGGCCCTGCGAAGGCCACCACATTCATCCTCGATGTCCGCGCTACGGCTGACTTCAACAAGGGCCACATCGATGGCGCCACGAACATCCCGTGGCTGGCCACCGCAGTGCCTGACAACCTGAAGATGCTGCCGAAGGACAAGAAGATAGTGGTCGTCTGCTACACCGGCAACACCGCGGCGCAGACCACGACCATCCTGAGGATGCTCGACTACGACGCGGCCGTGCTCAAGTACGGCATGATGGGCTGGAACGGCAGTGGCAAGGATGGCTACATCACTGACATCCAGGCCGCCGCGAACCCGGTGGTAACCAGCTGATCCAGGAATAACTGGAAGGCTGGGGAAGCAGCCGGATGACAGGAAGAACCGGCTGAGAAGTAATGTGACCGGTGACTAATAAGGAAAAGCAGGGGCGCGGCCTTCGGCCGCGCCCCTTGTTATTGCACAAAAAACCTGATGATCGCAGAGCGGTGTACGCCAGGGTGGCATCGCTTTTGTTCCAGCGAATCTTCTGTGATAGTTTCATCCCATGGACGCCCTCACAGTTCAGTTTCCCGGATCCGGTGTCGAGACCTGGATCCTTCTGCCACCCCTCGTGGCATTCGTCGTCTCGACTTTTACCTCCATGGGCGGCGTCTCCGGCGCCTTCATCCTGCTGCCCTTCCAGATGAGCGTGCTCGACTTCACCACTCCGTCGGTCAGCTCCACCAATTTCATCTACAACATCGTGGCGATACCGAGTGGCGTCTACCGTTACTTCAAAGAAGGGCGCATGGCCTGGCCGCTGACCTGGGTGGTTCTCGTCGGCACTTTGCCGGGGCTGCTGATCGGCTATTACCTGAGGATCAAATATCTGCCTGACCCCAGTTCCTTCAAGCTGTTCGTAGGATGCGTGCTGCTCTACATCGGCGGGCGGCTGCTTTATGAACTGACCGGACGGGCAAAGGCCGGCAGGAACAAACGTGGTGACCTTGACCTGAAGTTCGCGATGCGAAGCCGGCAGATCCGGGAGCAGCGCCAATCACGGACCGCTGCAGGTCTGCCACCGGAGGCCGTTGTGAAAACGGTCTCATTCAGCATCAAACGGGTCGAGTATGAGTTCTGGGGAGAGCGTTTCGGCTTCAGCGTGCCGGCGATGCTGCTGCTGGCGTTCGTCGTCGGTGTCATCGGCGGCACTTACGGAATCGGCGGCGGCGCCATCATCGCGCCGTTCTGCGTGGCTGTATTCCGCCTGCCGATCTACACGGTCGCCGGCGCGGCACTGCTGGGGACCTTCCTGACATCCATCCTCGGGGTCGCCATCTATAGCGTTGTGCCGATCGCCGGCGCTGACGGGGTCGCCTCGACCTGGCCGCCCGACGTGGCACTCGGCGTATTATTCGGCATCGGCGGCTTCGCGGGGATGTACCTCGGCGCGAGGCTGCAGAAACATGTGCCGCAGAAATTCATCAAGCTGTTGCTGGGGGTTATGATCCTGGCGCTGGCGCTGCAGTATATCGGGCAGTATTTTTTGAACTAGGAAAGCGGCTGAATCCTTTCTATTTGAGCCGTGTCCCAACAATAAGCTACACTTACTAAGAGTCTAAGAGTAAAACAGAACGGAACGATGAGGATCCGCATGACCACCCCGGCATCATCCCCGGAAAATCCGGAAAACAAAGAGAATACGCATGCTTTCCCCGAAACGATCAGCGAACTGCTGCACGAGATACTTTCCCGTCGCGCACTGAGTGTCCTCGGCTCGACTCCCCTTGAGGAGGGCGAATACATAGCCCACGGCCTCTGGGGTCACGAACTGGCCGCGAAGCTTGCCGACGACGAGCGGGACGAGGATATCTACCTGCTCGATGTCCGAAGCCGCGGAGCCTTCGAACAGGGCCATATCGAGGACGCGCATCATTTCGAGTTCAGCCAGTGGGCCTCTCCGGAGAACCTCGAGCGTCTTCCCCGCAATCACAAGATTATCGTCATCTGCGAGACCGGCCTCGCCGCCGCCCAGGTTGTCGCGGGGCTTCGCCTGCTGGGCTTTGACGCGGCCGTTCCCAAGACCGGCATGAGTGGCTGGACGCAGACGCATATGACCGAGAGCCTCGTCGAAGAATTCCAGTCGGCGAAGTATCCGGTCAAGCGGGTTCCGCCGACTGGCAGACACGCTCCGGCGCCTTCAGACGCTATCTTCCACGCGCCCGAAGACCACGAATACGAGCTGATCGCCGAACGGATCCATAAAGTCTTCAGCGAGATGCCGGCTCCGCGAGAGGGTAACAGTGAGGGCGACCATGCACATATCCATCCCGCGCATATCATCACCGCCCGCGAGCTGAACTCGCTGCTGCAGGACGAACTCACCCGCGAGGGACTGTTCCTGCTGGACCTGCGGCGTGAAGAGGATTTCGAAGGCGTCGGCCATATCGAGGGCGCGCTGCGGATGGATTTCGACGCGGTCGCGGTTCCGGGGAACCTGGAGTTGCTGCCCAAAGACCGCAAGATAATCACCATCTGCTATACCGGCAACCTGGCGGCGCAGCTGGCCGCGGTCCTGCGTTTTCTCGGTTATGATGCCGCGGCGCTGGCATACGGAATGATCAGCTGGACGCGCACGCCGACTACCTATCTGTATTTGAAGGATATCCAGAAGGCCGATAACCCGCTGGTCTAGAAGTCGCTCTATTTTTCTTCCGTTACCTGCTCCTCTTCCAACTCCTGTTTTTCCTCGCGACGGTCCCTCTTGCCGTATTTAGCGTCTGAATGATAGCCGGCTCCGCTCTGCGGCTTCCCCGCGAACGGGTTTCTCGGTTTCTTCGGCGCGGGTCCGCCTGTTTTCGGTTTTTTCTTGCGGTTTTTTGGCATGTTATTCCTTTTCCGGACTATCCAGGATGAGCGTCACGGCCCGTCATTCACCAGCTCTACTTCCATCATGGCTCCGAACTTTCCGGTCTCCACTTTATTCCCCGCCTGTCGTAATTCTCCGACAACTTCCTTATAAAGCTTTTCCGCCAGCTCCGGCTTCGCGGCCTTGGTGAAACTCGGGCGATTGCCCTTGCGAGCATCCCCAAGCAGCGTGAACTGGCTGATCACAAGCAACTCACCGACAACGTCACTAACGGGCAGGTTCATCAGCCCGTCATCGTCGCTGAAGATGCGTAACCGCGTCAGTTTGCCCGCGATGAACTTCGCATCGGTGGAATCGTCCCCATCTGCGACTCCCAGCAACACTACGAGTCCGTGGCCGATCTCGCCTACCACGGCCTCATCGACCAGAACGCGTGCTCGCGCAGCTCTCTGGACCACGGCAATCAAACTGCATCTTTTATGTTGAAAGAGTCGCGCATGGCCTCAAGTTTAAATCTCGCAGGCACAAGTTGAAAGGGCGGGCGTTTTAGAACAGAATCATGAGAGCGATGGACGCGAATAATCACAGACCTGGCAGTGAGCGAAATACCGGACCCAGCAGGGCTCGGCGGCTTGCCCGTGGCGGCAATATCTCAGCCTGCTTCGCGAAACCGCTGTTCTTTTTCCTCCTGCCGCTGATGCTGTTATTCCTGCTCTTCGCTTCCGGCTGCGGAAATGAAGAGCCGCAGATCCCCGGAGCGCAGTTCAAGCCGGGCGCAATCAGCAGGAAGACCGCGGCAATGGCCGACCGCCTGGACAAGCGTTTAAAAAACCTGGTCGTCACCATACCCGCAAAGAAATACCAGTCATCTCTGCAGGTGCAGCAGCGCCTCGGCTCCATCGAGATACCGCGCATCGGAATCCGGGAGTGGATCATCCAGGGCACATCCACTGAGGAACTGAAAATGGGCGCCGGGCATATTGAGGGAACCTCCATCCCGGGGCTGGGCGGCAACTTCGGCATCGCCGGCGACAGGGTGCTCTATTCAGCTCCGTTCCTGCGGATGGAACAGCTTGTGCCTGGTGACGAGGTGCTGATCCATATGCCCTATGCTGATTTTACGTACCTGGTAGAGAATAAAACGAATGTATTGAACACCGAGGTCAGCGTGCTCAAACCCAGGGGCTACGATTCCGTGACCCTCAGCACCTGTGATCCTCCATGGCAGCTGGATACGCGTATGATCATATTCGCAAAGCTTGCCGTGACGGAGCCCAGGTCGTAGCTGCGTGCAGGAGCTGTTCAAAAAGGCCAGCCTTTATATCCTCCTTGGAACGCTTTTGATGGGAACACTATGGCGCGGCGGATATTTCCCGGAGCAGAAATGGCCTTTTGCGCTGGCGCTGCTGACGGCTGGCGCGGTGGAGATCGCGGCCACGGTCGCATATGGCCGGGCGAGCATTTTACGCTCTATTGGATTCTGGTTGCTGACGGTATTCTGCCTGTTCGCAATCACATCGCGTGTATGGAGCGTCGCTCCGGGCGCGACGGATCGCGAATCGATGTTGCTCATCGGTTATCTTTCCGCTTTTTTTGTGGTCCGCACCCAGATTTCCCGCTACGGACAGCAAGCGCTGGCCTTGATCGCCTCCTGGCTGGTCTACACGGCCACATTCGTTGCCGTCTGGGGACTGGTCACGTTCCTCTGGAGGTGGGGCCCGTATGCGGCAATGCTGGATAACGTCTTCCGCGCCGGTTCATCCTTTGAATATTCCAACGCGCTCAGCTGTTTTTCGCTGATGGCGCTTCCCGTCACAGTTGCGATGCAGCGGCGGGCGAAGCGGGAGGATCGTTCCCTGCTGGCGGTTGCGGTCAGCCTGCAGGCCGCGGCGGTTTTGATCAGTTACGCGAGATTTGGCATGCTGGCGCTGGCGGTGCTATCGCTGTACCTCGTACTGAGCGGCTGGCGCGGCGGCTTCATGCTATCGACGCTGTTCTCGCTGGCAGCATCGCTCCCGATCGCAGTTGCGGCGACGATGACTTCCGAGTCAAAGAATCCGTTTGTCGGCCTGGCAGTCGCCCTCGGCATAATGGGCATCGTCTGGCTGGTGGAGCATTACATTGACGAGCCCAGGTTTCGAAGGATCTTCCAGGTTGTCGCGCTGGCTGCGGCCGCCGCTGGCTTTGTTGCCGCAGCGGCGCTGGCGACACGGAACGAGCGCATGCGGGTCATCCTCTCCACCCGCTTCAGTGACGGCTTCAACCTCAGCCGCCTGCTACCCCACCGGCTCGATACCTGGCAAGGGGCGATGGACGCCTTCCGGGTACAACCGGTAAAGGGCTCCGGCCTCGGCTCCTTCAGCCAGGTCTTCACCCAGTACACCATCGCTGTCTACACCAAGTACGCCCACAATCTATTCCTGCAGATGGCTGTGGATACGGGGATCATCGGCGTGTCGCTGCTGGGGCTATTCATCGGTTACATCCTCGTGATGAGCGCCTGGCGGATCATCGCCCGGTCGCACCCGCTGGTTCGCGGATTCGCGGTCGCTAGCATCATCTTTGTCGTTTACAACATGTTCGACTGGGAATGGTACGTACCGGCGCTGACGGCGTGGTTCATGGTCGGGGCGGCGTGCCTGGAAAAGCTGCCGGCTGATGACGAAATCAAACCGCACTCTGGCGGTAACGGCATGCGTGAATCGTAAAAATCGACTGTAAAGAACTCTGAAGAACTAAATCTAAACAGGGAGGCAGTCATGAACAAGATAAAACTAGGACCGCGGAACAGCCTCTATCCATCACTCACCACTCTTGTGGGCACGGTCGTCGATGGCAGACCTAACTTCATAACCATCGCACACGTTGGCATCATGACCATGAAGCTGATTTCCTTCGGAATCGGGAAAAGCCATTACAGTAATCAGGGCATCCGGGAGAACGGCTGTTTCAGCGTCAATATCCCGTCGGAGGAGCTGGTCGTCAAAACCGATTATTGCGGGCTGGTCAGCGGCAGGAAGGAAGACAAGTCAGCGCTGTTCGATATCTTCAGCGGCGAGCTGGAAGGTGCGCCGATGATCAGCGAATGTCCCATCAACATGGAGTGCCGTCTCGAGCGGACCATCGAGACGCCGACACACGACGTCTTTGTCGGGGAAGTGATGGAGACCTATGTGAACGAAAACCTCATCGAAGCAGACAAGGTCGATATCTCGCAGCTCAAGCCGTTGCTGTTCGACATGAGCAGCAGGAAGTACTGGTCGCTGGGTCCGGAAATCGCAAAATGCTGGAGCGTGGGGAACGAGTTAAAAGGCACTGAAGAGTAATGACCAGATAACTGTTTTATGGTATAAAATGATGAAGAATAGAAATTCGTGTATCAATCCCGCGAATTATTTAACCAGGACATCCGCCGTCACAAATGCCACATAAACCACGCTGATTACCCCGTTCATAGTCATGAAGGCGGTGTTCACCCGCGACAGGTCTTTTGCTGAGACGATAGCGTTCTCATAAGAAAGCAGCCACGTGACGACGCCAACCCCGATGTAATAGATCAGCCCCAGATCCAGCACCAGTCCCACTTCCATCATCAGCACCGCCGAGATCATGTGGAAAACACGGGTGACCAGCAGGGCTCTAGCGACTCCCAGCGACACCGGCAGCGAGTGTATGCCCTCCCGACGGTCGAAATCGAGATCGAGGCAGGCGTAGATGATGTCGAAGCCGCCGATCCAGAAGGTCACGACCCCCATCAGCAGAAACGGCTGCCATGGCAGCTGCCCGGTGACCGCTACCCAGGCGCCGACGGGGGCAAGCCCGATGGTCGCTCCGAGGAATACATGGCACAGCGAAGTAAAACGCTTGGTATATGGATAGATGACGAACGCCGCCACGACGATAGGTGACAGGTACCAGGTCAGTCGAGGCAGCTGGTAGAGGCTGACGGCCAGCACCGCCAGCGAAAGGCCGCAAAAGCCGATCCCCTGCGCGAGCGTCAGTGTCCCCGCGGGTATCTCGCGGCCGGCTGTACGCGGATTCCTGGCATCGATCTCATGGTCGATGACCCGGTTGAGTCCCATGGCGAGGCTTCGCGCCGCGACCATGACCACGGTGATCCAGAACATCTTAGCGAAGGAAGGTATCTGCTGCGTGGCCAGGAAGGCGCCGGCGTAGGCGAACGGCAATGCGAAGATGCTGTGCTCGAACTTGACGAACCTGGCGAACAGGCCCGGCAGTTTCAGTGGCGAGGTTGTAGCTTCATCAGCAGACATGGCGTTCCGCCAGCGTCTGGCTCACCCCAGGTCGATCCCGAGGCGGGACCACTTCTCGTCGACCATCTTCCTGACCTCTTCGGTCATGGCGATGTCGTCGGGCCATTCGCGTTCGTGCCCCTCAGTGGCCCAGGTCTTGGTCGCGTCGAGGCCCATCTTGGCGCCGTAGTTGGCTGTCGGGCTGGAGTGGTCGAGCACGTCCAGCGGCCCTTCGGTGAGCAAAACATCCCGCTGCGGGTCGACGTTATTGAAGACCCTCCAGGCGACTTCGCTCTCGTCGTGCACGTTCACATGCTCGTCGACGATCACCACGAACTTGGTCAGCGACATCATGCCGAGCCCCCAGACCGCGCTCATTACCTTCTTGGCGTGCATGGGATAGCTTTTTTTGATTGACAGGATGGCACAGTTGTGGAATACGCCCTCCAGCGGCAGGTTCATATCGACCATCTCCGGCAGGGTCATCCTGAGCAGCGGCAAAAACAGCCGCTCGGTGGCCTTCCCCAAAAAGCAGTCCTCCATGGGCGGGCGGCCGACGACGGTGGTCGCATAGATCGGGTCGCGCCGGTGGGTGATGCAGGTCAGGTGGAATACGGGATAATCGCCAGCCAGCGAATAATATCCTGTGTGGTCGCCGAAGGGCCCTTCTCGTCGCAGCTCGCCCTTCTCCACATAGCCTTCGAGGATGATCTCCGCGGTCGCGGGAACTTCCATGTCGATCGTCTTGCACTTGACCATCTCCACCGGGCTTCCCTTGAGGAAACCGGCCAGCATCATCTCGTCGATGCCCTTGGGAAGCGGCGCTGTGGCCGCGTAGGTAGTCGCGGGGTCGGTGCCGATGGCAACAGCCACCTCAACCCGGTCGCCGCCCTCGCGGAAGTTCTCAGCGCCGTCCTTGTGGATATGCCAGTGCATGCCGGTGGTCGCGGCATCAAATTTTTGTAAACGGTACATTCCCGCGTTGCGCCTGCCGTCGGGATCCTTGGTGAAGACGACCGGCAGGGTGATGAAGGGACCGCCGTCGCCGGGCCAGGTCTTGAGGATCGGCAGGGCGTCCAGATTCGGCTGTTCCATGACCACTTCCTGGCAGGGAGCGTTCTTGACCATCTTCGGCGCCGAATCCGCCAGGTTCTTGAGCTTGCCCAGTGCCTTCACCTTGGCGACGATGCCCTGGGGCACCTGCATCTCCAGCACGCCGCCCAGCTCCGCGGCGATCTCGTCGAGGTCGCGACCGCCAAGCGCCATGCTCATCCGCTTCATGCTGCCGAACTGGTTGATGAGCACCGGCATGTTCGAGCCTTTGGCATTGCGGAACAGCAGCGCCGGGCCGTTGGCCTTGCTGACGCGGTCGGTGATCTCGGTGATCTCAAGTTCCGGGTCCACCGGCTCGTCGATCTCCACCAGCTCGCCCTCGCGCTTGAGGGCTTCAATGAATTGTCTCAGGTCGTCAATCGCCATCAGGACTCACCTCGGATGTCAGCTTCCATGGAATTCGGCTTCTATACTACTAAATCTCTCGCGCAGGCTCGCGTCCATCAGCTCTTCCAGCATGCCATCCAGCTTTTCCAGCTCATCAAAAGCAGGCATCCCGGAAATTGCCATCTCCCAGTCAGATGAAACCCTCGCCGCCAGCTCCAGCGCAGTCACCGCCCAGGCTTTCGCGGCCAGCCCTGGATCGAGCTTCTCACAATGAATGAACGAACAGACCTGGACCAGTTCGGCGAGCGCCTTGATGCAGGCCAGGTCTTCGAGCTGTGCTATCTCTTCCAGCCCCCGCGCGTACATATAATCGCCGGCCAGCAGATGGAAGTGGCCGTCGTCCGGGCCGAGCAGTCGGCTCTCACCGTAATGGAGCAGGTAACCCTCGAAGATGTATTCGATGCCGAGAGCGATGGTGCAGTTCTTCTCTGCTACGCCGCCGCTGGCTGCGCCGCCGGTCGCTGCGCGGCAGCTATGATCTGCGCCGCCTGAATCGCGATCTGCGGAACCGTTGCACGCATCCATGAAGAGATCAGAGTAGCCCGCCGATTCCGGCATCGCCGCCTCCGTCTTCAGCCGCTCGCCAAAAAGGGCGCTGTCGGCCACGACGTTCCGGCGAATCTCTTTAAGGATGTTCGCTGCGTGGGTCTCGGCGCTGGTCATCGCAAGCGGATGGCTGCTACTTGTCCAGGTAGAACGAAAGCGTCATCAGTTCGGTGGAAAGATCCACTTGGCGCAGGATGACCGGCTTTTCGCTGGAAGCGCGGATCGGCGCGAAATTGAGCACGGAGGGAACATCCGCGTCCACGACCAGGTCGATGACCTGCTGGGCCGCCGCTGACGGCGTCGTGACGATGGCGATATGCACGTCGTGTTCCTGAAGGAATTTTTTCAGGTCTTTGATCGGCAACACCGGTCCGGCCCCGCGGTCGCTGCCCACTACTTCCGGGTCAGCATCGAACATGCCGATCAGGTTGAACCCCTGGCGCTGGAAGCCACGGTAGAGCGCCAGCGCCGTGCCAAGTTTCCCCGAACCGATAATGATCACGTTCCAGGACCGGTTGAGGCCAAGGCACTTCTTCAGCTCGGTAATCAGACGGTCCACGTCGTAACCGACGCCACGGATGCCGAACTCGCCGAAATAGGAGAGGTCCTTGCGGATCTGCGCCGGGTTGGTCCCCACTTCGTCCGCCAGCAGGCGGGAGGAAATGGTGGTGGTGCCACGGCTCTGGATCTCCTGCAGCTTGCGCAGGTATTGCGACAGGCGCGGCACTGTGGCCGCCGGGATCGCGAGTTTTCTGGAATTCTGCGCCATAAACGAGGCCCGGCTTCAGGACCCCAGGAATGCCGCAGCCGCATCGGCGGTATGGGCGAGATCGTCATCGCTATGGGCAAGGGAAACGAATGCGGCCTCGAACTGGGAAGGCGCCAGGTAGACGCCTGCGTCGAGCATATGTTTGAAATATTCGGCGTAGCGGCCGGTGTCGCTGGTCTTGGCGGATTCGAAGTCGGTGACCGGCCCATCCGTGAAGAAGAGGGTCATCATCGAACCGACGCGGTTCTGGCAGACCGGCATTGGACCGGCGCCGGCAGCTTCGGCCAGCTTCCCTGCCAGCCAGGCTGATTTTTCTTCGAGGGAATCATAAATGCCCGGCTTGCCCAGCTCCGTGAGCATGGCCAGGCCGGCTGCCATCGCAAGCGGATTGCCCGAAAGAGTCCCCGCCTGGTAGGTGCTACCCGCGGGAGCAACCGTCTCCATGATCTCGCGGCGTCCGCCGAAAGCTCCCACCGGCATACCGCCGCCGATGATCTTGCCCAGACAGGTCATGTCGGGGATGACGCCGAATCGTTCCTGGGCGCCGCCGTAGGCCACACGGAAACCGCACATGACTTCATCGAAGATCAAAACCGCTCCATACTCACTAGCCACTTCGCGCAAGCCTTCAAGAAAGCCTTCGGCTGGCGGGACCACGCCCATGTTGCCGGCTACCGGTTCTAAAATTATCGTGGCCACCTGCTCGCCCTCTGCCGCCATCAGCTCCCTGACGTGCTCGAGGTCGTTATAGCGGGCGAGGATGGTGTCTGCTGAAGTTCCCCTGGTGACTCCCGGGCTATCGGGAAGCGATAGCGTCGCCACACCCGAACCGGCCTGCACCAGCAGGCTGTCCACGGCGCCGTGATAGCAGCCGATGAACTTGATGATCTTTTCGCGGCCGGTGTATCCGCGTGCGACCCGGAGCGCGCTCATGGTCGCTTCGGTGCCTGAGTTTGTCATGCGCACCATCTCGATGGAGGGAACCGCGTCGACGACCTTGCGCGCCAGGTCTACCTCGAGCGGACTCGGGGCGCCGAAACTGGTGCCGTTCTTCAAGGTCTTCTCGAGGGCATCCTGCACTGCCGGATGACAATGTCCCAGGATCAGCGGACCCCAGGAGCCTACATAATCTATATAACCGTTGCCGTCCACGTCGTACATGCGGCTGCCTTCTCCGCGGGCGATAAAGAGCGGATCCGTGCCGACCGAGCGCATGGCGCGCACGGGGCTGTTGACGCCGCCCGGCATCAATAGCTGGGCCTCGGCGAAAAATTTCTGTGATTTAGCTGTGTCCAAAATATCTCCCTACTTAAGCCAGCCCGCGACATCCTTGGCGTGATAAGTGATGATCGTGTCAGCGCCGGCGCGGCGGATGGCGGTCAGCGTCTCCAGCACCACACGCTTCTCGTCGAGCCAGCCTTTTTCGGCCGCGGCCTTGATCATGGCATACTCGCCGCTGACGTTATATGCCGCCAGCGGGAACTTGGTCTCCTGCTTTACGCGATAGATGATGTCCAGGTATGGCAGCGCCGGTTTGACCATGACCATGTCGGCGCCCTCCTCGATGTCCATCAGCACCTCGCGGATGGCTTCGTCACTGTTGCGAGAGTCCATCTGGTAAGAACGTCTGTCGCCGAATTCCGGCGTCGACTCGGCCGCTTCGCGGAAGGGGCCGTAATATGCCGAAGCGAATTTGGCGGCATAAGAGATGATGGGAGTGTTGATGAATCCCTCGCTGTCCAGCGCCGCGCGTATTGCTGCGACGCGGCCGTCCATCATGTCCGATGGGGCGACGATGTCGGCGCCGGCTTCGGCATGTGACAGAGCCATCTTGGCCAGCATCTCCAGGGTCAGGTCGTTGTCCACATCGCCGTCCTTGACGATGCCGCAGTGACCGTGGCTGGTGAACTCGCAGAGGCAGACATCGGTGATGACCAGCAGCTCCGGCACTTCTTCCTTCAGGGCGGCGACCGCCATCTGGATGATGCCTTCTTCGTCGTAGGCGCTGGTTCCGACTTCATCCTTCTCAGCGGGAATGCCGAACAGCAGCACCCCGGGAATGCCCAGGTCACGGACTTCCTTCGCTTCCTCGACCAGGTGGTTGATCGACTGCTGGTAACAACCCGGCATGGACGACACCTCGACGCGCACATCCTCGCCGTGAGTGACGAACATTGGGTATATAAGACGATCCGGCAGCAGGTCGGTTTCCCGGACCAGGTCGCGGATCTGCTGCGATTGGCGCAACCGGCGCATTCTGTAAGTGGGAAAGTACACCTCGGGAACTCCTTTGGCAGGTATTGTGAGTCTGGAACGACTTGTGGCTTTTTTCACGAGCCACCTGAGTATATTAACGCACCGGACGGCGGGCGGTAAAGTAGTTCGGGGGGGCGGAGGCCCGCGGAAAAGTGGACTTCGTTGGCGGTGGAGGGATGTTTTCGCCGGAGCGTCTTGTCGAAGACGCTTAAGCGGAGGCGAAAACATCCCTCCACCGCCGGCACGCTCAGACCTGCTTCGGTCGACTCCTGCTACTTCTCGCCGATTTCCTGCTCTATTTTCTCCATGACTTCGGTCACCAGCTCTACATAAGCCGGCGCGGCTTCAAAAGGCGGCTGTCCGTTCAGGTCGGCCTGCCTTACTTCCTCCATCAGCGGCAGGCAGCCGATGACGTGGAACTTTTCTTTCAGGCCGTCACAGAAGGATTCGTCCGCTGGAGTCACCTTGTTTACTACCATCATCACCCTGGATATGCCGATGTCGGCGGCCAGCTTCGTGATGGCTTCGGCGGTCTGGATGCTCCTGCGCCCGGGCTCCACTACCATCAGCATGGCGTCGACGCCACGGGCTGTGGCTCTGCCGAGGTGCTCGATGCCAGCCTCCATGTCGACGATGACGATCTCATTCTCATTCAGCATAAGGTGGCTGAGCA
>JAUSDE010000100.1 GCA_030650885.1 Thermoleophilia bacterium | reverse complement strand
TCCGGCACGGGTACCCAGATATATATCGTTCCCTTCGGTGTGATCACATCTATGCCGATATCGCGAAGCGTTCCCACGACAAGGTCGCGGCGGCGCTGGTAGAGAGCGCACATGTCCGCCACACATTGCTGAGAGCCGGTCATGGCCGTGACAGCCGTGCGTTGCAGCGCCTGGAACATCCCCGAATCCATGTTGGTCTTCAGGCGCCAGAGCGCTTCGATCACTTCGGCGTTGCCCACAGCGGCGCCGATTCGCCAGCCGGTCATGTTATAGGTCTTGGAGAGAGAGTAGAACTCGATGCCAACATCCTTCGATCCCGGTGTCTCCAGAAAGCTGGGCGCAGTGTAGCCATCGAAGGTGATCTCCGAATATGCGTTGTCGTGGATGATGGCGATATCGTGCTGGCGGCCGAACTCGGTCAGCCGTTCGAAGAAATCGTCCTCGATCACCGCGCCGGTGGGATTGTTGGGATAGTTGACGAAGAGCAGCTTCGCGCGCTTAAGCGTGTCGGCATCGATAGCCTCCAGGTCCGGCTGAAATCCCAGCTCGGGCCTGAGGGGCATCGGCACAGCAGTGCCACCGGCCAGGATCGGTCCACTCGCGTAGACCGGGTAACCGGGATCGGCCCCCAGGCAGACATCGCGTTCGTCGAGAAAACTGAAACAGATATGAGCGATTCCCTCCTTGGCTCCAAGGAGAGGAAGCACCTCGGTCTCGGGGTCGAGATCGACGCCGAACCGGCTTTTGTAGAAGGTGGCCACGCCCTGGCGAAACTCCTCGAGACCCCTGTTGTTGGGATACTGGTGGTTGGCGGGATCGGCAACCTGGCGTTGCATATCTTCGACGATATGTGGTGGAGTGGGCATGTCGGGGTCGCCGATGCCGAGACTTATAACATCCACGCCCTGCTTGCGTTTTTCCGAGATCTTGCGCTCGATCTCGGCAAACAGGTATGGTGGCAATCCATCCATGCGCCGCGAAAACCTCATCGTCTACAGCTCCTTGATCCGATTTATTAAGTCCTCTGACATTGTTCCTGAATATACTTCTTCAGCGGGTCCGGTCATGACCACGTTCATCTTCAGGTCGACCTCGATCATAAGATCGCCGCCGGGTAGATGAACCGTTATCGGGCTCGTGATGCCCTGGGACCTGCAGGCGGTTACGGCGACAGCGCAGGCCCCGGTTCCACAGGCATTGGTCTCCCCCACGCCCCGCGCCCAGACCCTCATTTCGACCTCCGAAGGTCCAACCACCTTCATGAACTCAACGTTGGTGCGATTTGGAAAGATCTCGTGATTCTCGATTGTGGACCCCACGAGCTCCAGATCGATATCCGCCAGGTCATCGACCTCGATGACGCAGTGAGGGTTTCCCATATCCACGAAGGTAAACTCGAATTCACGGCCACAAGCTTCAAGGATCTTACACACGGCTTCGCTCCCGTTGTCTTTTCCGGTAAAGCCGACAATGCCGCCGCCGCCGAACCTGGCCACACCCATTTTCACCCTCACCTGACCGTCAGGCGAGACGCTCGGCGCCATCATGCCGGCGCCAGTGTCGACAGCGAGAACCGGCTCAGTCGCGTATCCGCGGTCCACCAGGTATCTCGCCAGCATTCGGATGCCGTTTCCGCACATTTCCGCCATGGTCCCGTCGGGATTATAAATAACGAGGCTGAAGCCGGAGCTTTCAGTGCCGCTCCACAAAAGGATGCCGTCAGATCCGATACCGAAATGCCGGTCGCAGATAGCGGCGGCGCGAGGCGGGGTTATTTCAAAAGCAAGGTCATTCGCGGCAACGATTATGTAGTCGTTACCGATTCCCTGCCACTTGGAGAATTCAATCTGAGGTGTCATGGATGCGATCGATGATGGCCGTGGCTATAGCATCTGGAGCAAGCCCGGCCACGTCGATTCTAACAATATCAGGCATCTTTCGCATCCAGGTCAGCTGGCGCTTGGCATAGCGGTGGCTTTTCTGCCGGATGGTGGCGGCGGCCTCTTCCAGAGTCACCTGCCCATCGAGATAAGCGCAGAGCTCCCGGAAGCCGATAGCCTGGGCGGCGGTGACTGAGACACGGCTCTCGCGAAGCAGCCTGACCTCATCGACGGCTCCCTCAGTGAGCATTCTTTCAACCCGCAGGTCGATCTGGCGATAAAGATCCTCGCGCGGTGCAGTTAGTGCGAATGAGAGAACCCTGTAGGGTGATTCGGCGGACCAGAGCCGGTGCCTCTCGGCTGCTGTGGAGTTTCCGGTTGCAGACGATGCTACTTCCGCGGATTCCAGAGCCCGGGCGAGACGGCGCGGATTATCACGGTCTATGCATGCGGCCGCATCCGGGTCTGTGGTCTGCAGCTCTCTGAAGGCTGCCTCCACACCGACTTGCCGCACATGCTCATCCCATTTCTGCTTCATCGATCTACCACCGCTACCGGCAAAACTGAAGCCGCCAAGCAGCGCGCGCAAGTAAAGGCCGGTGCCGCCGACGATCATCGGCAGGTTCCCCCGGTCGCCGATGTCGCAGATAAGAGGCTCGGCGAGCCGGGCGAACTCGGCGGCGCTGTATTCCTCCTCCGGGTCGATAGCCGCAATCAGATGATGCGGCACTTCAGCGAGCATATCTGCGGTTGGCTGATCAGTGAGGATGGGCAGACCCCGGTAAACCTGCATCGAGTCGGCAGAGACGATCTCACCGCCCAGCTTTTTCGCCACGGCCACTGCTACCCGGCTCTTGCCCACTGCGGTAGGGCCGAATATAGCCAGGATGCTGATATCGAGTGGCTCAAACTCTTTTCTCATAATTAATATCTCAATTGGTCGATGGTGCCTTTTCCGGATCCGCTTATAGCTTCAGGCCACTCTGAATCATACTATCAGAATGAAGTAATACGTCAGCCGGTGATGTGGAAAGCTCAATCCATGGACTTTTTCTGAGCCGGATAAAAAGCCTGTGCTCGACCTGATTTACGTTTACATAAATTCATGAGAGTGTTAAAATAAAATGTCCCTGAATTACCGGGCTGGTGCGGAGGCAAGTGTACTGGAACTGGTGCGAAGGGAATCATTTGGCTAACATGAAAGTGCGTTCAATAATCGCTCCGAACAGAATGGCCCAAGGAATCTCCCTCCGGCGTCATCATCTCATCATTCATTTCGCGTTTCTGATATTCATGGCGCTGGGTCTGTCGTACCTGACAGTGGACCGCGCAGACGCGGCCACCGCCCCACTTTACGTTTTGTCAGATACTGTAAATCAATGTACCCTGATCGGCTCCTGGGACGATCCTTCCAAAACCTGCACACTGAACACCGACATCAACGTCGATACCGGCTATGACGCAGGCATCGCCATCACCAGCTCCGGAATCACCCTCGATGGCAACGGCCACAGTCTTAAGGGACAGGGTGCCGGCGACGGCAACCCCGCCGGTGTTGAGGCCAGCCTCATTTCCGGGACCATTACCGGCGTCACGGTGAAAAATCTGATCGTCAACGGTTTTGATTCCGCCCTTTCCCTGCATTACTGCACGGCCTGCGCGGTAAATGACAACACCCTTTCAAATAACGGATACGGCATGCAGCTATATGGAACCACAAACAGCTCCATCTCCGGCAACACCACAAACGACAACAATATTTTCTCTGTACCGATAACGGGCATCTACCTGAGCGCATCCACCGGAAACATGGTTTCCGGAAATTTCGCGGCCGGCAACGGATCCAACATCGAGCTGGTGGATTCAAGCGATGCCAACACGATTTCCGGGAATGACTTCAATTCGTCACTTGATTCGTCCGGGAATCCTGGAGGCGGCAGCGGCATCAGCATTTCCCAGTCAGGCAGCAACAGCATCATCGGCAATGTCTTCAACTGGAACGGCATCGGCATCAACCTGATCTCTGGTGGCGGTAACGTCATCAGCCGGAACACTTTGTCCAACAATCTCGAGTACGGCCTGGCGATCAGCTCAGCCGCCAACAGCGAGGTTTACAAAAACAACTTCATCGATAACGCCACCCAGGCCGTCAATTCCGGTTCTGATAATTCTTTCAACAGGGCCGCGCCCGCAGGCGGCAATTTCTGGAGCAACTGGACCAGCCCGACCGGCAGTGACGGCTTTGTCACCAACCCGTATACCTTCACCGGCGGCCAGGACAACAAGCCGTGGAATCTGCAGGACGGCTGGCAGGACATGACAGCGCCGACCGTGGAAAACGTGATTCCCTCCGGCACCATCGCCGCGGTGAATCCCACCATCAGCGCCGATTATGGCGATGCTGGCAGCGGCATCAATACCGCCTCTGTACATATCACGCTTGATGGCGGCGAGATCACATCCGGCTGTGCCATTTCGGCCAGCAATGCGAGTTGCCCTCAGACCGGTCTCACCTATGGCCACCACTCCATCGGTGGATCGGTGAATGATCTTTCAGGGAATAGTTCAGCCATCAGCGGCGGCTTCGATATTCTCAGCCCGGCCAAAGCGATCACCGGCTTCACCATCCCCAACCAGACAGGCGCGACCACGATCGACGAAAGCGCCCATACGATCTCGGTGACCATGCCCTATGGCACCAATGTCACAGCTCTGGTGCCCACGATTACCCATTCAGGCGCCTCGATCTATCCGGAAAGCGGCGTGGCCCACGATTTTACAACTATCGGAATCTATACAGTCACCGCCTCGGATACTTCTGCCCAGCCATATACGGTGACGATCACGTTAGCTGATCCTGTGCCTGAAGAAATCTTCCTCGCGAAAGCCAACATAATCGGCGCGCCACTCGGCAGCTCAGCGGGTGCGGCGACGCCGATAGCCGGTGGTCCCAGCATGTACAAGAATTACACCAACGGCAGGCTCTACTATAACCAGCCAGCCGGCCAGGTCTACTGGGTCCATGGCGCCCTCCTGGTCAAGTACGACCAGAAGAATCGAGAGAACGGTTCCCTGGGTCTGCCGGTTGGCGACGAGCAGGATGTCACCGGCGTCGGCGGCGCCCGCGAGAGCCGTTTCGCCGGCGGCATAATCTACTGGGGTCCTGGTCTCGGTAGCTTCGCCATGACCGACGGGAACATCCTCGCCAGGTACCTGGCGGACCGGCTGGAAGGCGGAGCCGGCGGACCCGCTTACTATGGACTGCCCACGAGTGACGTTTATCCCGCCTGGGACGGGACGGCACAGAACATGCAAAAGGCGATCTTCACAGATAACGTCCGCAATGGTACCCGCTTTGTCAGGGGCGGCGTCATGGTCAAATACCAGATGACGGGCGGCCCGAAGGGATACCTGCATCTGATCAAGGACGAAGAGGCGGCGCTGTCGCCTGCGCTCCCCACCCATGGTGATGCTGTTCAGGCCATCTTCGAGAATGGACGGGTCTACTGGTCGGGCACTACCGGTTCGCATATAGTCAACGGTGGAGTCTATGTGACATATATGGGTTACTGTGACACAGGGGGTTGTGGGCCGAGTTCAAGGCTGGGTCTGCCGATCACTGACGAATATCCGCTTGCTCTTCCAGGCGGAGGAGCCCGTAGCCGCTTCGAGCATGGATTCATCTCCTGGTGGATATATTACGGAAGCTGGGTTGACGTTACGTAGAGCAGCTGCCGCCCCCGGGTTCATCGCCGGGTTTCCAGTCTTCATCAAAACGGCTGACAGTAAATCGCTCGATTGCAAACTCTTCTGATGGGCTTATACCTGCTTTCTGGCAGGCGATGCTCAGCTGATTCTCCACCGATTCCACTCCCTCGAGGGCTGGCAACAGTACCCCGCGGCGATATTCGCAGCTGACGATTACCCCGTATTGGCTGCAGTCGAGCGCCTCGGGACCAGCCACACCCTGCGGAACACTCAGGACGTCAACGCTGAATCGCAGGCGATCGAGCTCTTCCGCGACCACCGCCGGAAATCGCGGATCGCCAAAAGCGGCCGACTGTGCGTTGCGCGTGATCTCAAGCCCGAGGTCCGCTTCCGCGGGCTCAAGGGTTCCGATGCAGCCGCGTAGCTCGCCTTCCTTCTTGATGCTGACGAAACAGGCTGACGGATTCCGGTAAAATTCTTCGTCCGGCGCTTCAGGCATCGTCCGGTATTCCAGCGCTGCCTTGATTATCTCCTTCGCGAAAAGCGCCGGATTAGCTTCGGGTAGATGCGTCATGGTGATAAATTTTGCTTGTTACTCATTATCCCTGCCTTGATACATGTTGATAAAGGTCTCAACTAACCACAACACCAGCGTATCCCACAACCTGGCTGTAATCACCGGTTACGTCACCGGAGGTCTCATACCTGACCAGATGCGCCTCAGTAGCGCCGAGCTTCCTGCATGCGAACAGCATCGCCGCCGCCGGAGCCACGCCACACATGGAGATATGGTTCGATTGTACGGTCTCAAGCAGGCCCTGTGGATCGAGCGACAGCAACCGGTCGATGGCAAGATTGTCCTTTTCCTGCGCGATCGCCTGGCTTTCGTAATGGGTCATGTCCGAACTCGCCACTATCAGCACGGGATTCTTGCTTTCCTTCACCGCGACGGCAACAGCTTCACCGATATCACGGCATACATCGACACTGTGGTCCATCATTGAAACCGGGACGAAGCTAACCTGGCCCACAAGGTACTGCATAAATGGAATCTGTACTTCGATGGAATGCTCGAATACGTGGGCACGGTCATCGGCTTCAAGGCTGCCGCTATGGGATAGCAGCGACGCGGATAGCGATTCATCGATGACAGCGTCGCCTCCGGGCAGGCGCCAGACACCAGAAGCCATGATCGAGGCCATCGGCCCCAGCCCCGAATGATTCGGCCCGAGTATGATGAAGGTCCGCGGCATCTCGACGGCGCCATAGACCTCTCCGGCAACCCTGCCGGAGTACATATATCCCGCATGAGGCACCATCACGCCGAGCGCGCTACGCTTCGGCCCGGGTCCGATCATTTCCTTGACGGCACGCTCAAGCCCCGGGCGTGTGCCCGGATAAAACTGGCCCGCAACCGCGGCTTCTCTAACTGGTGTCATCAGCGATCCCAGATGTACGACTCCCCTCCCGTTTTCTCTTCCCCGAATGAAGAAAATTCAATCGTGTCCTGATGCCTGCGTGGCGCGCAGTGTCGTGGAAGTGACTGAGTCTATATTCACCTGCGCGAATGCGCCGGCTTCCGGAGGATCACCAGTTTCAGCGGCAGAAAAGTTTACCACCTTGTTTGTCCTCGTGCGGCCCCGCCACTGGCCGCCGCCCTGGCGGCTCGGCCCTTCGATCAGAACTTCGACCGCCGTTCCCAGAAGGAGTTCGTTATTCGCCAGAGCCGTCTGCTGGGTCAGGCCGATCAGTTCACCCATGCGCCGCTTCATGGTTCCCGAAGGAATTTGGCCCGTGAGTCCGGCCGCCTCCGTGCCTGAACGCGGTGAGTAAAGGAAGGTGAAAGCTCCGTCGAAGCGGCACTCTCCGGCCAGAGTCATGGTGCGATAGAAATCTTCCTCTTTTTCTCCGGGAAAACCAATGATCATGTCCGTGGTGATGGCGATACCGGGGACACGCTCTTTCAGGGATGCAATCAGCCCAAGATAATGCTCGCGAGTATAACCGCGGTTCATGCGATCGAGGACCCGGTTCGAGCCGGACTGGACCGGCAGATGGATATGCTCGCAGACGGATGGAAGGTCTCGTATGGCTTCGATCAGCTCCGGGCTGAGATCCTTGGGATGGGAAGTCATGAACCGGATACGGCGGAGGCCATCGATGGCATCAAGATCTGTCAGCAAGGATGCGAAACTGATTTCGGGGCCGTAAGAGTTGACGTTCTGGCCGAGTAGAGTCACCTCCACCACGCCATCCAAAACCAGTCGTTTGACCTCATCGATGATATCCGCGGGTCGGCGGCTGCGTTCTGGCCCTCGTACGCTCGGCACGATGCAATAGCTGCAGAAGTTTGTACAGCCGGTCATCACCTGCACCCAGGCACGATAGCGGTCAAGTCGCCGTGACGGCAATTCTCCGCTGTGTGCAAGGGTGTCTTCGAATGAGGAAACAGGGGCAGCACTGCTCTCAGCTGCATCGACGAGCGCCGGCAGGTCGCCGATATTGCGGGGGCCAAAGGCGATGTCCAGGAAGGGTAGTTCGTCGAAGATCTCAGCCTGGCGACTCTGGGCAAAACAGCCTGCCAGGGCTACGAGCCGCTCCGGCCGCTCGTTCTTAAGGCGACGGGCCTCTCCCAGTCTTCCGAGCAAACGGTTTTCGGCGCTTTCCCGCACGGAGCAGGTATTGAAGATCAGAAGATCGGCAAGCTCGGCATCGTCAACAGCGAGCCATCCACTTTCCTCGAGAACCCCCCGGATCCTTTCCGAGTCATGCTCGTTCATCTGGCAACCAAATGTTGTTAGATGATAGCGGCGGCTGTTCATGGGCAAGTCATCCCGCCAGTCGACTGCCTACTTGGCATACTCCGTGGCCCGGCTCTCCCGGATGACCGTCACCTTGATCTGCCCGGGATAATCAAGCTGCTTCTCGATCTCCTTGGCGATCTCACGCGAAAGCAGCGCTGCCTCGGAGTCGTCGATCTCGCCCGGCTTGACCATGACCCGGATCTCGCGGCCGGCCTGCATGACATAGCACTTCTCCACGCCCTTCTTGCTGACGGCGATATTCTCCAGGGATTCCAGGCGCTTGATATAACTCTCCAGGCTGTCGCGGCGGGCGCCCGGACGGGCGGCGCTGACAGCGTCGGCTGCCTGTACCAGCACCGCTTCCACGGTCTGCGGCTCGACGTCGGAATGATGTGCTTCGATGGCATGCGTGATCGCCTGGGACTCGCGGTTTTTCTTGGCCAGATTTGCGCCGATGTCGGCGTGAGTACCCTCGATCTGGTGATCGACAGCCTTGCCGATGTCGTGGAGAAGCCCGGCGCGCTTGACTATCTTGACGTTGGCGCCCAGCTCGGCTGCCATGATGCCGGCAAGATGGCTTACTTCCAGTGAATGAGCCAACACGTTCTGGCCGTAGCTGGTACGGTATTTCAGGCGGCCCAGCAGTTTTACCAGGTTCTCGGGGACCCCATGGATGTTAGCTTCGAGGGTGGCCTGCTCGCCGGCTTCAAGGATGGTCTTCTCGACCTCCGCCTTGGCCTGCTTGTAAGTATCTTCGATACGTGCCGGATGAATGCGGCCATCGGACAGCAGCTTGGTCAGGGTAAGGCGGGCGATCTCACGCTTGACGCCGTCGAAGCCGCTGAGAACCACAGCCTCGGGCGTATCATCGATTATTACATCGATGCCGCTGATGTTCTCAAGTGCGCGGATGTTGCGGCCTTCGCGGCCGATGATCCGGCCCTTCATCTCGTCTGAGGGCAGCGGCACCACCGACACTGTCGTCTCCGCCGCATGATTGGCGGCGGTGCGCTGTATGCTGAGCGAGAGGATGTTACGGGCACGACGGTCTGACTCCCTGCGGGTCTCTTCCTCGACAC
>JAUSDE010000088.1 GCA_030650885.1 Thermoleophilia bacterium | reverse complement strand
GGCCGCTGAAAGCGGCCGCCCGAGTGTTCCGTTATTTATCGAGCCCTACGGCTTGGCCGTCGCGTCGATGTAGGCCATGATCAGCGCCTTGTCCTCCGGGCTGATGTCCGCGCCGGTGTATCCAACCATGCGGTCAACAACCGGGGCCCAATCAGCCTTGGAATGCAGAGAGACCGGATAAAGCGCGTGGCACTTGGCGCATAGCTGCTCGAAAGTCGCGCGCGAAGCGTCAGCCGACGGCACCTGGGGCCGCTTGGCCGGCGGCGGAATCGTCGTCTTTTCGGCCGGCGGGCCATCGGGATGGCACTTGTCACACTTGTCTGTAGCCGGATGGCACTGGAAACAGTAGGCCATCGTGGGGCGATTCGTCTGATTGACGTTCAGATCATGTGCGATGTTGCGGTGACAATCTGCGCAAACCGCGCCGAAGCCGAAGTGCGTGGCGTGAGGTATGCGGATGTTCTTCTCGTTGTACTTGAAGCCTGCGGTATCCAGCTTCTGCTTCATATCCTCGTGGCAGCGAACACAGTTCTCGCTGACTCGCTGGGGCTCAGCCTCAAAACCGGTCTTATATCCGTCGGTGACGAAGTGGCCGCCATCTTCCGCGTGACAGTCCAGGCACCCGACCTCACTATAGTCAGGGTGGACATAGGACTGCTCGCCGACGTCGGCGGTCTCGCCGGTTCCGTGGCATGTCAGACAAAATCTGGGATTCGTGGTCGTGTAATGCGCAAGCAGCACGAATGGCGACAGCGCCAGCATGAGTATAACCACGCCTACCAGCACCCACACTGGCTTCGATAGCTTAGGAATCTTCATTTGTTTTAGTTCCTCCCTTTACTTTCAAACATATTGACGCCTGCCATTCCACCTAATCGATAATCGAATCCTCGCCGCAGTGCAACCGCACCAGCGACGCTGTCAAAACCGCCATGCTGCGGTAGAAACCGCTTTCAGCCCGCAGCTGCACTTCCTCACAAAATTCCGGCACCCAGAGCATCAGATGCTCTTCACAGAACCGGCGCTGAAGTTCTTCCAGCTTCGCGGCTCCCGCCTTATCCCCTGATTCGCGTCTGGCAGCCTCGCATTCGGCCATGGTCGCCATGGCCTCCAGCTCGATCCCCAGGTGATCGGGGATCTGGCCCTCCCGCAAGTCAAGCCCCGCTTCCTGATAAAACTTCGTCACTTCCACTGTCGCCTCGCCCCACAGCTGTGGCTTGTCTTCAGCCCAGCCACGCACGAAAACGGACTCATACGGAGCGATATGCGACCCCGTCGCCAGAAACAGCCTGGCGTATTCGATGGCCAGCTCTTCCGCCTGCTCGGCGTCGTCACCAGCCAGGAACTCCTCGTCGAAAGGAACCTCGAACGATGCCAGCGACTCCCGCATCCCGGTTTCCTTCATTCCCTTCACCAGCGCCGCCGTCGGCTTGCCGCTGAAAACCCGCGACATCAGCCCGTAAAGGCCGGCCCTGGCTCGGGCCATCTCCAGCTTGCCGTCAGGCCTTGGCGACTGTGACGACGACATCGCCCCATGCCTGCCCGCCGCCGATCGGATCCGGCGAAACCGGTACGATCTGTTTGGCGTTGATGCCGATACCGGTGCCCTTTTCTTTCCACCAGATAAGCTTCATGTTCGGATCCTGCAGCGCTCTGGGTTCTATTTCTGTGATCTCATCAGCAGTCAACGGCTCGCCCTCGGCAACACTGCCTGACTCCGCGCGACCGTTACCGTTCGCCATGGCGACCACTTCTTCGTGGATCCCCTCGGTGAGGTACGCAGTAGAAGTTATCGAACGCTCCTTGGCTTCGCCGGATTTGTGCGATCGCGTGAGCTTCACGATATCGCCATCCTTGATGCCGAGCCTGGCTGCTGTGGCCGGATTGATCCAGACCGGGTTGTCGTGCTGTATCTCGTTAAGCCACATGCAGTTGCCGGTCTTGGCATCTGTCTGAATGGCTGTGTCGAATATCGAAAGCACCATCTCGTTATTGCCGAGTTCCCTGAAGCTGGCGATCGGCTCATAAGTCGGCAAGGCGGAAAAATTCCGGTCAGCCAGCGGCTGCGAATAGACTTCGAGCTTACCGCTCGGCGTTGCAAAACCGCCGGCCGTGAAGGAGCCATAGTTCGGCCTGGTCTTGGGGTCATACCAGACGCCGTGCTGCATCAGGTAGTCGAGCCCACCGGCCTGGTTCAGACCTGAGATGTCAGAGATCCTGGCCTTGAGATAGCCCTGTACAGACTTGTAGGCAAAATACTGCTCCATGCCGCCCATTATCATTCCGGCCAGCTGGGTAGTGATCTCGAAGAAGGACCTGGCCGATTCCATCGCCGGCACGACCGACTGCTTGAGGGATACATACGGAACCAGCTCCGGCGACGGACGCACCTCGATATCCCAATCCTCGAGGAAAGTGGTCTCCGGCAGGATTATGTCCGCCAGCGCGGCGGTCTCGTTCATGTATGGCGTGACCGCGATGTGATACGGGATCAGGGTCTGGTCCATGAGGACGTCTTCGGTCAGGCCCATGTCCGGATTGGAATAGACCGGATTGACCCCGTGGGTCATCAGCACGTTCACGCTGTGCTTGCGGTCCTTGATCATCTGCATGGTCGTCTCGACAGACTGCTGGAAGGCAAACGGCAGCTCCGGCGGATTGGAAAGCAAGCTGGGCGCCGGCGCCGGGGGTGCGGGGCTGGGCTCCGCAAGATCGTACTGGACCGGCATGCAAAGGCCGCCCCTGGTATCGATGTTGCCAGTGATTATGTTCAGGAGCATGACTGCCCGCTCGTTCTGGACACCGTTGGCATAATTGGAAAGCATCGCATCGCTGATGGTCGTGCCTGGCTTGGTGGCCGCGAATTCAGTCGCGATCCGGCGGATGACCAGGGCTGTGACCCCGGTCTCGGCCTCGGCACGCTCAGGAGTGTACTGGGCCAGATGCTGGGCCAGCTGGGCTGCGCTGACATTGGTCCACTGCTCGATGAAGGCTGCATCATACAGGCCTTCCTGCATGATAACGTTTGCCATCGACAGGGCGAGCAGGGCATAGGTGCCCGGATTCACGTAATGGGTCTCGTTGGCGCGGGTCGACGTGTTGGTCAGCCTGATGTCGAACGCGACGACCTTGGCCTGGTTTTTCTGGATGCCGTCGATGAAGCGCCTGGCGAGGCCGACGAACTGAGGATTGCTCTCCAGCGGATTGGCTCCGAAGACGAGAATGTACTTGCTGTGGGCCAGATCAGGCATGTCGCCCGCCTTGCCCCATGTAAGCTGGGTCCCTACAAGCTTGTTGGCGTCGTAAACACCGGTGGAACCGATGGCGTTCGGCGAGCCGAAGGCGTATGTGAAGCGCCGCCCCAGATCGTCCTGCGCAAGGTCGTCGGTGAGAAAGACGAAGTCGCGGGGGTTGGACCTGGCGGCTGCCATCGTCTTGGCGATCTCGTCGTAGGCTTCTTCCCAGCTGATCTCGATCCAGTCGTTGTTGCCCCTGATACCTTTGGCGCGCTTCATCGGCTTCAGGAGGCGGTCCGGATCATAAAGTGCATTGATGCCGGCCTGGCCCCTGGCGCAGAGTGAACCCTGGTTGCTCAGGTGCGTGGGATTGCCACCGATTTTGACCACGCGGCTCTCTTCGATATAACTGATGTTGCCGCAACCGGCGGGACACTGCATGCAGGTGCTGGGCAGGAAGGAACGGGGAAGCCCCGACGTCCTGTTGACCGAACGGCCACCCTCGATGAAGCGCTCCGCCGCCGAGGCGATGGGGCCGAACTGGCACTCTATCGCCAGCACCGCGGTGCTGGCCGCGCCCACTTTAAGAAAATCTCTACGGGTTATATTTTGCATTCTCTTGCTCCTTGAACTCAGCTGAGAGGCGGCGTCTGCCCGCCGATAACCATGACGAAACGCATCGCGTAGACGCCGATGTTGACCAGGATTGACGCAATCACAGCCGCCGTCAGAGACTTGCGGCTCTTGGGCCCGAGCACGAGCAGTATGGGGAGGAAAGACCCCAGGATGATCTCGACGCCCACGAACAGGAAGGCGAAGTTGCCGGAAAGGAGGAGCCATCCGGCTTCGTATGCATCAGAGTGCGCTGTCAGCAGCACCAGGATATCGGAGAGGACGAGGAACAGATCCATCATAATGACGTAGGCCATGATCTGTGCCAGTTGCAGTATGACCTTCTTGTCCTGCTCTTTCTGCTCGGCGTCCGCCTTCTTGTCGAACCACCTGTACCTGATCGCGGAGATGATGACCACCAGCCCGATACCCGAGATCATGGCGGAGACGATAAAAATCGTCGGCATGGCCGCCGTATTCCACAGCGACCTCGCCTTTGCCAGGGCCAGGATGAAGCCTGTATATCCGTGTACTGAGATAGCCAGAGGAATACCGAGGATACCAAAGACCTTTGCTGCCTTCTGCCGGTTGGTAAAGACCATGACGGCATAGATGATGCCCATGATCGGATAGGCAGTCAGCAGGAAAGAGCCGTAGGTGATTGGCGAAGTCCAGTTGTAATAAAGAAACAGGTGCCAGAAGCGGAGCGGCTGCTCAAGGTCGAGGATCAGGTTGAGCGGCGCGATAATCAGAAGCGCCGGGGCCAGGATGGCAGTGATCTTTCCGATCGGCTTGAACTCCTTGCGCCCCAGCAGGGTAGCGATCACGGAAATGACGAACGAACCGGCGCTCAGGCCGGTGAAGAAGAAATACTGCCCGATATACATAATCAGTGGAAGCTGGTGCTCCACCGAGTAGACGACATTTACATCTCCATGCTCCATGCTGTTCTTCTCCTCCGTTAGTCGTTGAGCCCGCTCAGATCCTTAACTTGATGAAAGCTGGTTCTGTATAGTAATTGATCCGTTCCTCGATACTTGACATTGCCGCCTCGTCGGCCGAGATGTAGAAGACCTGTGGGTCAGTCTGCATCTCTTTCTTGAGCACGACAGTAGCGTTGGATGCCAGTATCTGCGAGATCTCGCTTTTGGAATCGTTCGTGTCTCCGAAGACCATGGCCCTGGTGGGGCAGGTCTCCACGCAGGCCGGCAGCAGGCCGGCGTCCACGCGGTGGGAACAGAAATAACATTTCTGGACGATGTTCTTCAGCGGGTTGATGTAGCGGACATCGTAAGGGCAGGATGCGATGCAGTACTTGCAGCCGATACAGCGATGCTGGTCGACCATGACGATGCCGTCATCACGCTTGTATGTCGCCTTGGTGGGACAGTTGCGGGCGCAGATGGCATCGGTGCAGTTGTTACAGAGGCGCGGCAGCCAGAAACGCCGCACGTCCGGGAATGCGCCTTTTTCGACGATCTTCATCCAGGTCGCGTTGACCTCCAGAGGAGTTGCCATCTCGGCTTTGCAGGCCACCGTGCACGCATGGCAAGCGATACACCTGCGGATGTCGATCACCATCGCGTATCGTTTGTTTTCTTCGGCCACTTGCTCTTCCTCCTTGTTTAAATGCCTGCGGCTCATTCCGAGCGCGCCAATCTTCTATTCCAACCTAGTTGCTATTATTTTGTTAATCCACGCTTTTCTCGCCCGCAATTAACCCACGGATGATTGTACTGCCGCGCGGAAGGGATAGTCCCCGGCGCTCACTCGCTTCGATCACCCAGACACAACCAGCAACCGGCCGCCTAGACGCCCGGAAATACACCGTTTCAGCTTTCCTGGTGCATTTTTTCCATCAACCAGTTGATCAGCGGGGGGATGCCGAAGGCGAGAACACTGAGGATCAAAATGGTTGCGATCAGATTCGCAAAAAAGAAATACGGCACTTCTTCGATATACCACATAGATACCCTTTCACCATTCCCGGCGCCCTGGAGGGGCGCGATACTTGCCCGCGTCTACCGTTGTGAAAACAACGGGAGACATTGTACAACAAACTTTCAAATATGTCATTTCCGGCGGCTGACTCCTGTTTCAGGAGTCAGCCGCCGGTGTGCTAACTAGTCAGTTTCAGCCCTGGTTCTCCTGATCCCCGGCATCAGCCTGGGCATCCGGATTATCAGCCGGCGCCTCAGCGTCGGTTGGCTGTGTCGGCGGCGCCGGAGTCGCTGCCGTTCCACCACCTGACACGGTCTTGAAATCGTGGCAGTCGGCGCAGAGGCCGCCAGGGTTATGCTGTACCTTGTCCTGGTGGCAGGTCAGGCACTGCTCGCGTGTCTTGACCGTCCACTCGTGGGGCTTGTGGCAAGTCTTGCAGCGTGACTCGGAGTGCGTCTTCGCCGCATGCAGTCCTTCCTGCTTGACCGTCGTGTGGCAACCGGTGCAGTCAACGACCGGGTTCGCCTTGTCGTGTGGCTTGTGGCACTCGCGGCAATCCCACGCCATGGCGCCGTCAGCCGGGAACACGACCGTCTGGTTTGGCAGCTTCTGATGACAGCCGAGACAGGTCTCCCTGGTCGGCCTCATCGGACTGTCTTCCCTGAGGAACGGATGGCACTCGACGCAATGCATGTCGCGCATCTGTTCCACCTTGATAGCTTTTTCCTGCCCGGCCACGTGATCCGCATGGCAGGCCACACAGATCTCAGTCGAAGGCCGGAAGCTGTGAAGCCTCATGCCATGACAGGTCTGGCAGGCGATATTCTGCCCTTCGGCGTGGGTTTTGTGCCCGGAGGTATTCTCCACCTGGACCCATTGCTGATCGCCGCTATAATGGCACTTCTCACAGGCCTTGTCGGCGACCGCTGCGTGGTTCGTGTTGCGGTCCGGCCTCTCCATCAGATAGTTCATGACCAGCTGCATGCCGCCTACGGGACTGACCGTGTGGCAACTGTGGCAGCCGACCTTGCTGTGTTCGCTGCTGGCCCACTTGTCCCAGGCCACGTTCATAGTGTGGCATGCCCGGCAGAACTCAGGATCGTTCTGCGTGTAGTCATACATCTTGTAGCTGCCGAAGCTGCCGCCGAATATGACCAGCACTGCCACGACGCCCAGAATCACCTTGGCGACTACCGGCAGATGAGCTATCCAGCTGCCGATACCCTTGATTTTTCTAATGATCCATCTCACGACAGACTCCCTACATATGAAGCACAATTAACAATGATTGTTCCTAAAAATGCCCGCCCTGCTACTGCCATGTGCCCTCCCTTGAACACGAGAAAAAAAAGAGATGAAAAGCGCGATGAAACGCACGAAGAATACCCAGAAGATGGATGTACCCTCAGGGGTATTAAATCCCAGCATTCGATTTTTGTCAAGATGCAAAGTCATTATTTATGGAGGGTTACTTATATTACGAAAAGGTCTGATTTCCAGCCAATTACGAGATAATGGATTGTGCTAGAGTCGAAGTGGCACCATAAAGCCCAAATAATCCTTGCGACCCAGGAGGCGGCCATGCCCGGCGAACATGATTTTCCCCATCTGAAGGAAGCTGCTGACCGGCTTGGATCCCGAAGGGATCTCGGACTGGCCGAACTACGCGAACTGCTCTGCCACGACTGTGATTTCTGGCACGACGAGCACGAAGACGACCTGGAATGCTCCTGCTTCAAGATGCTCCACGTCATCGTGCAACGCGGCGTGCTCACACCCGAGCAGCTGGCCGCGGCCCTGGGCCCGGAAGAACCGACTTCGGAGAAATAACGATGGCCGGCGACGCATTTTCGGGCGGCGAGATACCGGCGGCCGGCAGCCTGCTCCAGCTCACCCCTGATTGCTCCCCCAAACTGCTGGAAGAACCCTGTGTCTACAATCGCTCTACGGACGACCTGTATATATTGAACAGCGAGGCAGTCGGGTTCCTTGCCGAGTGCGCCAGCGGCGCCGTGGCGCCTGAAGGCGCTGAAGCCGCTGAATTCGTGAAGTTCTGTCTTGAAGAACGCATCCTCCAGCCGGCCACCGAACTTTCTGAACGCGAGCTGCATCTAAAACAGAGCCCTCTCCCCTCCCTGCGCTACCTGCTTCTCCACATCACCGACCGCTGCAACCTCAGATGCCGGCACTGCTTCATCGGCGAGTGCGGCAGCGCCAACCTTCCCCTGGAAAAGATCATGGCGGTTGTGGACGAATTCGAAGGCATGCAGGGTTTGCGGCTGCTGATCTCCGGCGGTGAGCCGCTGCTCCACCGGGACTTCTGGAAACTCAACGAATATATAGCAGACCGTGATCTGCGGACGGTGCTGCTCTCCAACGGCACGCTCATCGATGACGAGACCGCTGGCCGGCTAAGAGTACAGGAAGTACAGGTTAGCCTCGACGGGATGGCTATAGCCCACGACTACCTGCGTGGCGAGGGTAATTTCGCTCTTTCGGTGGCGGGCATCGAACGGCTGACCGCTGCCGGTATCCAGGTCTCGGTGGCGACGATGGTCCACAGCCGCAACCTTGATGATTTCGAGCAGCTGGAGCAACTGGTGAAAGACCTCGGCGCCCGCGAGTGGGCTGTCGACCTGCCCTCCGCCGCCGGCCGCCTGGAAAAAGAGAGCGGCCTCATGGTCGACCCGGCCATCGCCGGCCCTTACCTGAACCTCTCGTTCGGCGGCGCCATCCACGAACCGGTGGCAGGTTACGCCTGCGGCGCCCACCTGATGGCGGTCATGGCTGATGGCAGCGTTGCACGCTGCGGATTTTACGCCGACCAGCCGGTGGGTTCCATTTCAGAGGGATTGGCCGCCTGCTGGCAAAGAATAGGTAAAATACCGCTGGCTGAGCTCGAATGTGACTGTGAATTCCTGGAAGATTGTCGCGGGGGGTGCAGATTTCGGGCTACGGGGTATTATAATAGAGTAAGAGGTCCGGATCTGTGCCAATGCTACAGATACGGAGTTC
>JAUSDE010000078.1 GCA_030650885.1 Thermoleophilia bacterium | reverse complement strand
CCAGATGACGGGCGGCCCCGCGGGGTACCTGCATCTGATCATAAGCGAAGAGGCGGCGCTGAATCCCGCACTGCCCACCCATCCGGAAGCAGTCCAGGCCATCTTCGAGAACGGCAGGGTCTACTGGTCGCTCACCACCGGCTCTCATATAGTCAATGGCGGCGTCTATGTGACCTACATGGGTTATTGCGACGCCGGGACTTCCAACTGCGGGCCAAGATCAAGGCTCGGCCTGCCGATCACCGACGAATATCCGCTGGCCCTCCCGGGCGGCGGTGCCCGCAGCCGCTTCGAGCACGGGTTCATCTCCTGGTGGATCTACTATGGAAGCTGGGTTGATGTTACGTAGCAAAGGCAGCCTGGATCAGCTCGATTTATCCCACTGAATAAACAAAAGTCTCATATGTTTGTACAAACGTACAAATAGTATAAAATTCTTTCTGTACATATGTACAAAGAAAATCCCAGCTGGAATGGGGATTATTTATATGTATAATCAATAGGATTTCCGCCGGGCCCCTGCTTCCGCTGCAAGGATCAGGGTCTCGTTTGCGCTGGAACCACTTTTATCCACTTATATAAGGCATGGCGGCCGGTGCAGTTGGCATCGATAGCCACATGCCAGGGAATCACAGAATGTGCCGACTTAGCGCCATAACATCATCTGAATATTTCTCCCCCATGGAGAACGTCATGGCCCTGAACACCATGAAGGAAGGCCACGACGGCTCCGGGCTGGGGCTGGTTCTGCGCGATCTTGGCGGCGTATTCGCCGGCCTCAAGCAATATCCGATCCTCTCTGGCATCTGCTCCCACGACGGTCTCGAACTGCTCGACGCGTTCATGAGCGGCGAGGGTTTCCGAGAGGTGCATTTCTGGCAGCCGGATATAGACGACACCGCAACGGAGCCGGAGACCGGCCGACGCGACCACTATTTTGCCAAGGCCTACGAGTATCCCACCGGCTGGAAGAACCGTTCCCAGACCGACCGGGACGACCTGCTGCTGTCGACCAGGCTGGCGCTCCGCGAGCTGGGCGAAGAGAGCGAGTCGATCTTCGTCTTCTCGTTCTATCCCGATACGCTGACGCTGAAGGAAGTGGGGGACCCGCTGGAGCTCGGCCAGTTCTTCCGGCTGGACGACGGTTCACTGGAAGCCAAGATCGTCCTGGCGCAGGGTCGCCAGAACACCAATTACGACATCTATCTTTACGCCTGCCATCCGTTCTTCCTGCAGGGCTACTGCACGATGACCAACGGCGAGAACACGGCGTTCGTGCCGATCATGGAATTCCTCACCGGCCGTGGATTCCCCGGCTATATGGGATACAATTCTGACTCGGAAGTGTTCGCGCACATACTGCACTACACCCAGCGGCAGCTCGGCTATCCTTTGACCTATTACAAGGACGTGATAACTCCGCTGGCCGAGAAGGAGATCGATAACCGCAAGGACGCGGCGGCGCTCAGGCTGATCCGCCGTTCGCTGAGGCCGCTCTGCATCGACGGCCCCAACTGCATCATCGGCTTCACACCGGACGGTTCGGTGTTCATGACGCAGGACGCCAAGAAGCTGCGCCCCGGCATCGTCGGCGGCGTGGCCGGCAAATACGCTCTGATGAGCGAGGAGTGCGGCGTGGACGAAGCAGTACCCAAACGCGACAAGACCGAAGATTTCTCGCCAATGAAATACGACATGGCGATCATCAGCCCCGGCGCCAAGGAAATGAAAAAATGGAGCCAGCTGACCCCATAAACTCAGGGACACCATACTATTTATTTGCAGAAGTTTTAATTTAACGGAAATGGCAGCATCAAATGGCAAATAACCTAAAGCACGAGCGTGTTACATAAGGCATGTGAGTTATATGAAACCAGCTGACATACTAGATCAGAACCACGAACTCTCACTGCGGGAGTTCCCATATATCATCCGCTGGCGGGATGACCGCTGCACCCGTTGCGGGCGCTGCACGACCGTCTGCCCGGTGAACGCCATCGAGGCGGCGCCGCATGTGCACCGGCGGGTCTATTCCGAGGGCGGCTCGCCTGACCCGAAGGCGACGCGCGAGATCGTGCATGTCGTCAGGCAGGTCACGGACATCGAGCGCTATTGCACCGGTTGCGGCACCTGCACGCTTGTCTGTCCCAACGAGGCGATCGAGCCGGAACTCAACCCGCAGAACAAGTTCCTCACCTACAAGAACCTGGGCGGCGCACCTTATCGCCGCGGTGGCCGACGCAACGACCCGTCTCCGTCGACGGTTGACCAGCTGAAGTTCACGCGCATCTCCATGCTCACTGACCCGGCGCTCGACGCCGGCCGGCACGAGTTCCGCATCCGCACGCTGCTGGGACGCAACCTGCCGCCGGAAGCGCTGCCGCTCAAGCGTCGCGGCGACCGCCTGGTGGTCGGCAAGACCATAGGCGCGAAGCCGATGGGGCAGGCCGCGGTCACCGATCACAGCACCCTGGCCGGCGAAGGCTTCATCCCGCCGGTGCGCGAGATATATCCGATCCGCATCGGCTCCATGAGCATCGGCGCGCTCTCGCCACATATGTGGGAAGGCCTCGCCATGGGCGTCGCCTACCTCAACGAGGTCGAGGGTATGCCCGTGGTCATGTGCACCGGTGAGGGCGGCATGCCGCCGAGGCTGCTGAAGAGCCGTTTCGCCAAATATTTCATCCTGCAGATCGCCTCCGGCTATTTCGGCTGGGACGAGATCATCCACGCCATCCCCGAGATGACCGAGGATCCGGCCGCCATAGAGATCAAGTACGGCCAGGGCGCCAAGCCTGGCGACGGCGGCCTGCTGATGGCCTACAAAGTGTTGAAGCTGATCGCGCAGATCCGCGGCGTGCCCGAGTTCGTCGACCTGGCCTCGCCGCCGACACATCAGACCAAGTATTCCATCGAGGAAGCCGTGGCCAAGATGATCCAGTCCATGTCGATGGCCTGGGGATTCCGGGTGCCGGTGTATCCGAAGATATCGGGAACCAAGACGGCGATGGCGGTTTTGAATAATCTGGCGAGGAACCCGTACGCCGGCGCCCTATGCATCGACGGCGAGGACGGCGGCACCGGCGCGGCATACAACGTTTCCATGGACAAGATGGGGCACCCGATCGCCTCGAACATACGCGACTGTTATCTCGACCTGGTGGCACAGGGCAAGCAGAACGAGCTGCCGCTGATCGCCGCCGGCGGCATGGGCAAGACCGGCAACCTGGCGGCCAACGCCGCCGCCATGATCATGCTGGGTGCCTCCGCCGTGGACATGGGCAAGCACATCATGCAGGCCGCCGCCTGGTGCTTCGGCGACGAATATAACCGCTGCAACCTGTGTAACACCGGGCGTTGCCCGCGCGGAATCACGACGCAGGATCCGAAACTTTACCGCCGGCTCGACCCGGACGTCGTCGCCCAGCGCGTGGTCGACGTCTTCAAGAGCGCCGACGTGGAGCTGCGCAAGATCTTCGCACCGCTGGGCCGCAGCACCGAGCTGCCCATCGGCATGTCCGACGCCCTGGGCGTGGCGGATGAGTCGATCGCAGAGCGCCTGAAAATCAGCTACGTCTGTTAGGGATACATTTTAGGAACTAACTGAACCGATGATCATCAACGGAAACATAAAAGGCGAGCGCGTCTCCTCCAGAGAAATGGAAGAGCAGATCCAGGACGCCGTCAAAAAGGGCGAGCGTGCCTTCACCGTGCACGCCAACGGCCAGCACGGCATCGGCGGCCGCATCTGGCCGCAGGACAAGAAGGTCAAACTCACCGTCGACGGCCCGGTCGGCCAGCGCCTCGGCAGCATGGGCATGATGGGCACCGAGATCGTCGTCAAGGGCAGCACTTCCGACGACGCCGGCTGGATCAACTGCGGCGCCAATATAACCGTGCTCGGCGACGTCACCAACGGCGCCCACAACGCCGGCGCCCAGGGACTGCTCTACGTGCAGGGTGGTGGCGGAGCCCGCTGCGACACCATGACCAAATTCAACCCGCGTTTCGAGCCGCTGCAGTCGTGGTACTTCCGCGATGTGGGTGACTCCTTCGCCGAGTTCAAGGCCGGCGGCATCGCCGTCGTCTGCGGCGTAGAGCCGCGCAATACGGATAACATCCTCGGCTACCGCCCCTGCGTTGGCATGGTCGGCGGCACCATATATTTCCGTGGCCCCATCCAGGGATTCAGCGCCGGCGACGTCAAGCAGATCGAGCTGTCCGACGCTGATTGGGACTGGCTGACTACCAATATCAAGCCGTACCTCAAAGCCATCGACCGCGCCGGCCACATGAAGGAACTCACCGCCGACCGCGGCGCCTGGCAGAAGCTGATCGCCCTGACTCCGGCCGAGAAGGCGGAGCGCAAGGGCGCGCGCATGTCGACGACCGAGTTCCGCGAGACCGTCTGGGAGCCGGGAATCGGCAAGGGCGGCATCTTCGGAGAATATATCGATCATCCGCAGACTATCCTGCCGTATGTCACCACTGGCGAGGACCGGCGCGTCAAGCCTATGTGGTACAACGAGAAATACCTGCCGCCGTGCGCTTTTGCCTGCCCGTCGCGGATACCGTCGCACAAGCGCGCCTCGCTCATACGCCAGGGAAGGCTCGAAGAAGCGTTGGCCCTGGTGCTCGAATACAGCCCCTTCCCCGCGAGCGTCTGCGGCCAGGTCTGTCCCAATCTCTGCATGGACGCCTGCAGTCGCGGCCTTTTCGTCGACAAGCCGCACAACATCAAGCAGATGGGCTCACTGAGCCTCGAAGTGCCTGTGCCGAAGAAAGCCCGCTCCACAGGCAAGACGGTAGCGGTTATCGGTGGCGGCCCCGGCGGACTTTCCGTCGCCTGGCAGCTGGCACTCCGCGGTCATACGGTCGAACTCTACGAAGCCAGCGGCAAGCTCGGCGGCAAGATGGAGATGGCTATTCCGCGTGAGCGGCTGAGCAAGGAAGTCCTCACCAAGGAACTCTCACGCTTCGCCGAGATCGGCGTCGACGTACACCTGAACGCAAAGGTAAACAGCAAACTGTTCGGCAAGATATACAAAGACCATGAGGTCGTCATCATCGCGTCCGGCGCTCACGAGGCCCGCATCATCAAGTTCGAGGGATGGGAGGATATCATCCCAGGAATCGAGTTCCTCAAGGCGATCAACTTCGGTCCGCTGTCGCAGACGACCACCAGATTCACGTGGCCGGAAGATTCCGACCGGGAAGTCGACTTCAAGGGCGCGCGGGTCGTAGTCATCGGCGCCGGCAACGTCGGCATGGACATCGCCAGCCAGGCCTGGAACCTGGGCGCATCGCAGGTGAGTGCGGTGGACATCCAGCCGCCGGCGAGCTTTGGCGTCGAGCGGCAGACAGCCGAAGCCAAGGGCACGAAGATAGTCTGGCCGCGCATCACCGAGCACTACGACGCCAAAAAGAAAAAGCTCCATTTCAAGGACGGCAGCAGCATGGACGCCGACGCCGTCATCATATCCATCGGTGAGAGCCCGGTGCTCGACTTCCTGCCCGCGGGCATGGACATCGAGCGCGGCTACCTGGTGGTCGATGAGAACGGCCATACATCCGACCCGAAAGTGTTCGCTGTCGGCGACGCCACCCGCCCCGGCCTGATCACCAACGCCATCGGCCAGGGCCGTGTCACCGCGGAAGCGGTCAACGCCCTTATGATGGACTATGACATCGTGCCAGAGATGAAGCAGGTAATCCCATACGAGAAGATCAAGAGCGTCTATTACGAGGGCGGCCAGCCGGAAGAGTTCCTTCCCGAGCAGGAAGCGGCAACCTGCATGTCATGCGGCCTCTGCCGCGATTGCGGCATGTGCGTAGCGGTCTGTTACTACGACGCCATCACCCGCGTCGAGCGGAACGGCGACTGGGAGTATGTGGTTGATGAGGAGAAGTGTATCGGTTGTGGCTTCTGCGCGGGGACTTGTCCGAGTGGGGTTTGGGAGATGGTTGAGAACGTTTAAGTGACTATTTGGCTTTCTCCATATTCTCCAGCCCTTCAATAATCAGCATACGCGCCAGCGTGCTTTTCCCAATATGACGCCGCCCCGCCAGCACTTCCATCTTCTTCGAAATATCTGCATCCAACCGGACTGAAAGCACTACTTCGTGCCGTAGCGGCTTTTTGATCTCGGCATCAACATCTTCCCAATAATCAGGGAAATCCAGCGGGCTGTGGGTATCCCAGAACTCAGCCTCTTCTTTTCTGGTTTTGAAGACCGGTATTTTTTGTTTTTCCTGTTTGACTGCCTTTTTCATTTTTTCTTCCGGAGATAATTTTTCCCTACGACCTTGTTGAAACAATGGCTTCGGGTCACGATTGGATATGATCCACTCGACATCGAATGGAGAGATGTTGTGTCGTTCACTTCAAGGTCATCGAGCCCAGCAACAGCATTGTATGCTAATGTATGACAAAAGTAAAACCGAAATTCCAGCCCTGTATTAAAATATATTTATCCTGACCTGCATTCCGCGACAATCACACAGCTTTGATTCGATGGATTAAATTAGATATCTTCGTGCAATGAATATCTCTAAAAAAATTGCTTCCCTTACCGACGTAGTTCCTGCAGGTCAGTTGACTGTCCGTGAGTACCTTGAAAGAAAGCGGACAATCTTGATTCTGACGACATTGGTTACGCTATTTTTGACTGCACTTACATGGATTACGCTGGGAGTTTCGGGAAGGATGATCGCAACGTTGGTCGAGGGCGCCCTTTGGGGAATCCTATTATTATTGTCGATGTACGGGCTCAGATGTCCTGATTGCGGTGAGAATCTTGGGCACACACTTTCCGGCCCTATCACCCCTTATTGGGCAATTCCGGATAGTGCGAAAGCATGTCCGTCTTGCGGTCTGGATCTGGATGAGCAAATGATGCGTATTCAGAGGATGAAGCCTTAAAACAAATTACCAGTTACGATTTCTTCACCAGCCGCGGATCAAACGAGAACGCCTCGATCCGCTTCTTAACCTTCCTGAACTCCGGATGCAATGGATTGATCAGAACATTATGCTCCTCCGGAACCAGCACCGACGGCACGAAGAGCAGGAGGCTTTTGCCGCTGTTCGCCCAGCGCGTTCCGATCTCCTGAGTATCAGCAACAGGTGGGCTGGACTTCCAGTCCGAAAGAAGGCGGGACGTCTTCACCCTCTTGACTGAGACGTTATCAGGCAGGTCGTACCGGCAGATACTCAGATCGCGCGGCGCCAGAACGATGGGCAGGTGTACAAGATACTCGAGGGCGGCAAGCGAAGCACTCGACGCCGCATATATCACCGGCACGCCTTTTTCATTCCACCGGCCTCCGTGCATCCGCGCGCCGGCGCCAGTCGAATCATCGATATACGCAGACTTGGCGATGCGGTAGAGTTTCACGCCCGATGCCTTGCGATAACGATCAGGTAGAACATAACGCTGACCGCGTGGCGATACTGATGAGCACCGCCGGCAGCTTGCGGCAACAGCTTCACTTACGCAGGAATGCCGTGGGCGATCCGTCCCAGCTCATCCGTCACCAGCTCCGCCCCGAACCGCGAGGAGAGCAGGTCGATCGGCTTCCTGTCACCGAGCGGGGCGCTCGGCAGCGAAAGCCAGGTGAGGAAGTTCTCTCGTTCGCCAAAAACTGTGGTGCCCATCGCGACGACTTCCGCTACCTGGAGCACCTGTTCGCTGACTGCCGGACTCAAACGTTTTCCAGCGCTGTATCTTTGCAGAGTACGGGGGGTGACTGGCAGAAGCCGGGCTACTCCTGCAAGTGAAAGCGAGAGGTATCTGGCCAGATGGCTTGCAGCATCCTTGGTTATCCCGGCGCCACCGAGCTCGACGAAATCCATCCTGGTCAGGAGGTTCCTCCCTAATACTTTTTTACCGCCCAGTATGTCCGCGACCTGGCTGTACTGCATCATTCCCCCGATAAATATAGTTGCAATATGTCTATATATTAACGACAAATGTCGCATATGGCAATAGTCGAACCTATTGAAGAACCCTGATAACCATGCGAACCTGGTTAATAGCCCGATTGACAAGCCATATGTAACCACAGAGGATTAACACATGAGAAAAGTCCTTCTCAATCTCACAACTTCACTTGACGGTTTCATCGCCGACAGGAACGGCGGCATCGACTGGCTTTTGCCAATGCCAGAGGAAGTTCCGTCCGACTATCACGAGCTTATGGCCACGGTGGACACGCTCGTCATGGGACGGGTGACTTACGAGACTTCGATAAGTCTCGAAGGGGGCGTAGACATCTTTGAGGGTAAAAAGGTGTTCGTCTTCACACAGCGCAAGGATCTCAAGCCTCTCGCCGGGGTCGCATTTATTCACGAGTCTGCTGAGAAGACCGTTACCGGCTTGAAGGAAGAAGATGGCGGTACTATCTGGCTTTTCGGAGGCGGTCAACTAGCGACGGCTCTATCTGACGCAGGTCTCATCGACGAATACCTGATAGCGGTACAGCCCATCCTGCTTGGCGACGGCATCCCGCTCTGGCGCACGCCACATGCATCCACCAGGCTTGAGTCGACGATGGCGCGAATTTGGACCGACGGTCTCGTGGAGATGCGCTATAGACAGTCGAGAATGGAAGACTGAGAAAAATGAATATCCTTATCACCGGCGCTGCCGGAAACCTTGGCTCCCATCTCTCGCGTCATCTGATAGCGCTGAATCAAACAACCAATAATCCGCATCAGCTTAAGCTGCTCATCCATCGTCACGAGTTGCCGGCAGATATTGCTTCAGCCCCAAACATCACCATCAACAAGGCCGACCTCGCCAATCCGGATACGCTCGAAGAACCTTGCCGGAACACAGACTGCATAGTCCACTTTGCCGGCGTCCTGTTCGCCCCGCGCCCCGAGAAGTTCCTTCCTGAGACAAACACACATTTTGCCAGCAATCTCATGGACGCCGCGCTGGCTGCAGGCGTCAGTAAGTTCATCATCGTCAGCTTTCCGCATGTCGAGGGAGAATCCACACCTGAACATCCGGCGAAAGGGACGCTCGACGGCTATCCGGCTTCAGTTCACGCTCAAACCCGCCTGGCAGCGGAAAAATATCTCTTTAACGCTTGCCGCGGGACCCAGATGACCCCGATCGCCCTTCGCCCCGGCATGATCTACGCCCGCGGCATCCTCATGCCCGATGCGGCCCGCTGGGCGAGCCGCCACCGCCTGCTCGCTGTCTGGAAAAAGCCGACCTGGATCCATCTCCTGTCGCTGCCCGACTTCCTTGCGGCCACCACTGCTGCCATAGAAAAACCAGAAGCCTCGGGCATCTACAACCTCGGCGACGACGGGCCGCTTACGCTCCAGGATTTCCTCGACCGCGCCGCAGTCGAGCGCTGGGGCTCCTCATGGCCATGGCGCCGTGGACACCGCCCCTGGCGAGCGCCAGCCCCCGCGTTCTACGTAGCTGGCGCCCTCACCGAAGCTTTTGCCGCCGTCTTCCGCACCCGCGCCCCGCTCACCCGCGACTTCATCCGCATCGGCATGGCCTCATACACGGCCGACACCTCGCGCATGAAAGCTGAACTGCTGCCCGAGCTTCAGTATCCGACGCTGGACGATGGAATCGAACTTCTTTAGCCGCTGCCGGAGCCGCTCGAACCCGTAGCCGGAATACAGGAATTTCTCTAGCGTGGTGGAGTGTGAAAGAATGCTCGAACCAGCCAGATAAAGGAGCAGGCGATGGCAAAGAATGAAACCCTTCGCGGCCCAGTATCCAACCTGAAATACATCGAGAAGACCGGCCGCACAATGCGCTACACCGAAAAAGCTGAGGACGCGACCATCGTGAACTTCGAGGTGGACGGGCGCGCCATAGCTGCCATGAGCATCGACTTTCCCACGATAACCGAAGGCGACGACGTCGAAGTGACCGGCGTCGCCTCACGCGGCGGTGGCATGGAAGCGGCCCGTCTGCACAATCACACGACGGGTGCGGACTGGCAGTTCAACCCCCGCAGTGCGGCGAGGCGAAGCTTCTTCCGTGGAGGATGAATAGTCCTCCCGAAAATCATCAAGTGCTCACAAGAGCATCCGTTTCAGGAGGCACCCGATGAAAGATATCGATCGTAAAGCGCGCATCCGCGAGTACAAGGAAACGCCACGGCCCGCAGGCGTCTACCGTATTCTCAACACCGTGACGGGGAAGTCCCTTATCGGAACCTCCGCCGACCTTCCCGCTATCCTGAACCGCCAGAGGTTCCAGCTGGAGCACGGTTCGCACCCCGACAAAGCCCTTCAGGGGGACTGGAATAAGCTTGGCCCGGCCGCGTTTGAATTCCAGGAGCTGGATCGGCTGGAGCCGCAAGACGAGCCTTCCCGGGATCCGGCTGAGGACCTGGCCGCTCTCAGGGATCTATGGCTCGAGAAGCTCACAGCAGCCGGTGAAGCGCTGTATTGAGCAACCACCAATTCCGCCACTTCCCCTTTCGGCTCATCATTTTTATCAACACGCCGATTGTTGTTCAATCAATGCGCAATGCCGGGGAGGCTCTGTGTACTCTTCATCCCATAAGAAAATCAATGCCTGGTTCTGCCTGCTTGTATTCATCGCTATCGCCGCCCTTTCTCCACTGGCCGGTTGCCGCACCGGCTTCTTCAATAATGAAGATAGCCCGTCACAAACATCGTCTGAAGCCGCGGCAACAACGCAGACCGGCCCCTCGACGGCCACATCTGCTGAAACACCTAAATCTCGAGCAATACCAAAGCCGGAAGGCAACATCGAAGTCGTATACGACGATGCAAACGTCAAGGCTGATTACATCGTCAGTGAGCAACTGAGGGGATTCTTCGTAAGCGGCGAATATGCCAACTTCCATTCGGTCGACCGGGAATGCATAAAAGAACATAAGGACTCCATCTATTGCCAGAATGAATATTCGATGAATCTGGGGAGCGGTGATCAAAAGCTTCTTTATTCAACCAGCGGCGACTTCATGGAGAATGTTGCTTATTCAGATAGCAGGGCATTTATTCTGGTAGAGCAGAAAGGCAATGGACAGAAGAGCACGAGCCTGTTAGCAATCGACAACAGGACCGGCCAGGAGGCATGGCGGCAGGAGGTTCAGGGAGGCCGTTCACTCGAGTTCGCAGGCGGCACCCTCTTCAGTTTCGAGGAAAATGGGGGAGCGGGATCGGCTGGCACATTCACCGCATTCGATCCGCAGACCGGCCAGGTGAAATGGCTTCTGAATCATGGCGGAACTCTAAACCGCGAGGGTGTTACCGGGGGGACAGCATATATTGTTGCGGGAATGTCCAGCTCCAACTACGGACCTTCTGCCGTTTATGCAGTGGATGTCGCCAACGGAAACGAAAAATGGAAGTTCAGCAACGGTGGATATTTTACCGGATATGCGGTCGGCAACGGCATGGTCTTTACCGCTGGCACCGACAAGAAGCCGGCTTCGAGCAAGGAAACAGCGATACCGGTGGTCCACGGAGTCGATGCCGCAACCGGGCAGGACAAATGGGCCTTTACGTCAGTGGATGCAACTCAGCCGCCGCAGCAGGGTGTGACGGAAAAGCTTCGTATCGTCGGAGCGACGCCGGACACTGTTATAGTCGTGCGCTCCGTAGTACACGGCGGTGTGCGGGACGACCTCTTCATAGGAACCGTGGACGAATCTCTATACGGCATCGATGCCATAACCGGAAAACAGAAATGGGTCACGGATGTGATCGCCGGTTCAACCGATCCAATGGCGGCATCTTACATTCTCGAAGATGGAATCGTCTACGCCGCCAGGAATAACAAGACCATAAACTGGGATCAGGACATCGGCTGTGTGGAGATGGGGCAAGACTGCCCGGACGGATTTCCGGTACAGCTGGATGTACGCGCCATTGAAGGGGATTTGGGCAGTGAAGTCTGGAAGATAACCACCCAGGAGCTAAAAAGCGAAGTGCCCAATCAGCTATACCTGCTGACGGCTGCAGAAGGCGGTTTGTACCTGACGGACATGCCGCACCAGCCGAGCACGACCATGGGTAAAAGTGACATGGGATTCATATTCAGGTTACGCTGAGTGAGATTTCTCGACTGCCCGTCTCATTCAAAATCTGATGTTTGGCAGTGTAAATTCGAAGGTATTCAGAATGCGGATCTGCTGAGTCTTACTGGGACTCGGGCTCAACTTTCCACTTGCCGCCTTCTCTGATCAGCGACATGCTCGATTCTAGCGGAACCGACTGGCCGGCCGCCTCTATCGTCACCTGAAAATCAACGGTCGCGGTATCACCATCGATCGTCTCCCCGAGCGTTTTATAGTCGGTGAAATCGATGTTCAGGAGTCCCATCATCTGAGAGCAGGTGCTCGTAGCCTGACTGCGATTTGCTGGAATCTGGTCAGCCGGTATGAGATCGTACATTGCCTCGCAGTCATCGTTCGAGACAGCGTTGATATATGCCTCCATGGTGCCGCTGGGCGTGTTTGTATCCGTTCCCTTTAAAAAGAAATTCCAGGTCAGGATTGCGGCCAGGATGGCTACAAGAAGACATGCGACGATCTTGACGATGGCGCTGCTGCTTCCCGATTTTTCAGGGGCCTGGCTTGATTTTGGAAGCAGCTCGTTTTCTGAATAATCGTTCTCGTATGGCTGGTATGGCTGGGGTGACGGAGCCAGCGACTCTCCACAACCCCCGCAAACCCAGTTTCCATCAGCATTTTCCTTGCCGCATTTTGAGCATTTCATTTGTGGCTCCGTTATATCCGTGCTTCATCCTGAATATATACGTTGCCTGCTTCTCATACCCTGCCTCCGTTTAAGATAAGCCGAACCGGGACGATTATGAATATACGTGGTTATTGGCAGCGCCTTCTTCTTGCGAAGCAGTATTGTCGCCGCAAACAATCCAGAACTTGTCAGCATTGCCTTGCCACGGCCGTGTCCAGAAGGAAAAACAGGAGGGTACAGTATTGATGAATGTGTTGTATGAAGAGCAGGAAAGAAAGACCAGCAGCATGTCAGCCGTAACGGAGATCAGGGAGAAGATAGAATTGTTGCACAAATGCCGGCGCAAGATGCAGTTCGCGGCGCTTGATCCGGATGACGTGGTGATCCTTGAGGCAGCCCACGAGCAGCTGACCACGGACATCAACGAACTCTACTGGAGGATCGGCCTGTAGTTTGGCCGTTTCCGATTGCAGGTCCCTCAGCCGCCCCACCATGGGGCGGCTTTTTTACGGTCATCGAATAGTCAAATCTGGCACGCCCGACTTTGGAGGTAAACCAGCCGATAACTCCGAAATACATTCCTTGAAAGCATATGGCTGACTACAGACACATATTCAAGAAAGCCGCAAAGATCATCGGGCTGGTGCTGGCAGGCCTGCTTGTGGTCCTGTTCCTGATTGCAGTGATCCCGATCAACACCAGCGACCTTGTGTCGCAACCCGATCCCGCCACCAGTTACGAAGATTCCGTGGGGCGCATACAGACTGTGATCGCGGACGAGGCCGGCAAGGTCTGCGACATCTGCGGCACGCGTTTCTACACGCATGGAGCACGTACCGAAAAGGCAGTGGTATTGGTCCATGGGCTGACGAATTCGCCTCGCCAGTTCGAGGAACTCGGCCAGATGCTATACAACGATGGATACAACGTCCTGATTCCCAGGCTGCCCTATCATGGCCTCCAGACCCATACGGTTTCGGAGCTTGCCAACACGACTACGAAAGACCTGCGCCTGTTTTCCGACCAGATCGCAGACATGGCGGCCGGGCTGGGAGACGAGATCACCGTGGTCGGCCTGTCCGGCGGCGGAACGGTCGCCGCATGGATCGCCCAGAATCGCAGCGATGTCACCAAGGTAGTGATGATCGCACCTCTTTATGGGGTCGCCCCCGTGCCGCCGTTAGCAAATGAGATGCTTGGCAACCTCTTCACCCGTATTCCGGACATAACCTGGTCGTCCTCATCGGAGGCGCCGCGGGAAAGCGTCTATATGGGCTGGTCGACCAGGGGAGTCGCCGAATACATGGTGTTCTCACGCGCAGCCAAGCCGTCTGAAGAAGGTGAGCCTTCGCAGGTCAAGGATATCGTCCTGGTCACGAATGGCAACGACCATACTGTGAACAACGGCATGTCGGAAGTCGTGGTCCAGGAGTGGGAAACAGCCGGAGCGGCCATAACCAGATATCAGTTCGACGAATCGCTGGGGCTGCCGCACGACGTTGTCGATATGGCCAGCATCGGCGACAAAAGCCAGTGGATCTATCCAATACTGATAGGGCTGATCGAATAATGGTAAATACCCTGATTGAAATACTGCCGCTGGCGCTCGCCGCCACCATCAGCCCCAGCGGGCTGCTTTTCGTCACCATGATCCTCAGCGGCAAGGAAAATCCAAAGAGGCATGCGGTTTTGTTCCTGGTGGGCTCGATAACGTTCCTTTTCATACTGGGAATCATCCTGCTGTTCACTTTCAAGTCAGCGCTGAATTCGGCAGAGCAACCGCACACTCTCAGCGGTATCCTGGACATCGTTTTCGGCGTGCTGGTGATACTGTTCATCGGGCAGTCCCTCATCTTCGGGAAGAAGAAAAAGCCGGAGGATAAAAAGAAGCACAAGTATCCGTTCTTTGTCATGGGATTTGGCTTCATGATCATCAACACCTCCTCCCTGATCCCGTTCATCGCCGCCTGCAAGATCATCACAGACGGCGATCTGGGAGCGGTAAGGGCGATGTCGCTGCTCGCGATCCTTATCGCCATCGCGATGTTGATGATCTCCTTCCCCGTGATAATCACGATCCTGATGCCAAAGAAATCTGATGTCGTGATGGTGCCCGTCAAGTCCTTCATGGCAAAGCACGGCAGCGTGATCGCCAAGGGGTACTTCATACTGATCGCCGTTTATCTGATCTATCACGGAATCGTGCAGCTGCAGGGCTGATAGCGATCCCCGTCCCTAATCCGGCTCGCCCGCATCTTCAGGACGTCCGCCGAAATCGCTGTTTTCCTTTGTGGCATAACCGCTTTTCCAATACAATCCCTGATTGAGTTCGCAGCTTGCGAATCAACAGTCAAACGATCATCACAGGAGGCAACGATGGCCAGAGCATGCGCCCGGCACATACTGGTAGACAGCGAAGCTAAGTGCGAAGAGCTGAAGAAAGAGATTCAGGAGGGAGCCGATTTCGCGGAAGTCGCGAAGCAGAACTCTTCCTGTCCTTCCGGCCAGCGCGGCGGCGACCTGGGAGAGTTCACCCAGGGCCAGATGGTGCGTGAGTTCGACGAAGTCGTGTTCACCGAAGAGATCAACACCGTGCACGGACCTGTTAAGACCCAGTTCGGATATCACCTGATCGAGATCACCAGCCGGGACGAATAGCGGCTGGATGCAGCGCGGTCAGCGGAATGATCAGCCCGGATCAGAAACAAAGATGCCTGGTGGCGGAACGATGAAGTACGAGATCTCCGGTACCGGCGGCAGGACCGTCGAACTGGTGCTTGGCGACATCACCCGCCAGGAGACGGACGCCATAGTCAACGCGGCCAACTCCGGGCTCAGGGGCGGCGCCGGCGTGGACGGCGCCATTCACCGGGCCGGTGGACCCGGGGTCATGAAGGAATGCCGCGAGCTTGGCGGCTGCCCAACGGGTTCGGCGTGCATCACGACAGCCGGCCGCCTCAAGGCGAAGTTTGTGATTCATGCCGTTGGCCCGATCTGGAGCGGCGGCGGCAGTAATGAAGCAGGGCTGCTCGCCGGGGCTTATCGAACCTCGCTCGACCTGGCGAAAAAGCACGGCCTATCTTCCATTTCATTCCCTTCGATCAGCACCGGAGCCTACCGGTATCCCCTGGAGCAGGCAGCTCCCATCGCTCTCGAGACCGTCGAAGATCATCTGAAGGGTGACACCAGCGTGAGCAGGGTAGTCTTCGTTCTCTTCAATCAGGCGACGTTCGACGCCTATGCCGCAGCGATGGCCGAGTTGCAGGTGGGCTAGAACGGGATATCTTCGCCGCTCTCGTTCACGACGGTCAACCCCGTTTTCTCTCTCAGCCGGTCGATTATGCCCCCTGGATCCTGAAAATAGTTGAGCGACAGCCTCGTCTGCTTCCCCTCATGATCTATGGTGAGAGGTATCACTGTCGCAAAAGATACCTTGCCGAGATCGTCGACGTAATATGCGGGCCGTTTCGTCTCGCCGATAGTCAGGCCGGTGATGCCGGTAAGGGGAATCACATACTTTCTCAGCATTTTATAGGTGACGTCCTTCTCATCGATGATGATATGGGACGTAATCGCCATATACACAAACGCCAGGCCCACCGGCGACAGGACTATCGAGATGAGGCAGATGAATCCGGCTACATAGAACAGCAGCTTGCCTTTCGGCAACAAGTTGAATCTCACCCGGACTTCCTTTCATCGTCGGTTTGAAATGTGCGCCAGTATTCTTTCATATTGCGTGAGCGGATGCGCGAGCCGGAATTCAGAATTCTTAATAAACCGAAGCCCGTTATTCCCTGAAAAAGGGAACAATAGAATCAGGACCAAAGGTTACGGGCATGGCTCTGGTGAGCCCGTATTATTATTCAGCAGCACTGGCCGTAAGGCCTTTCGATATGGACGGAGATATCATGGCGACTTACAGGAAGGTAAATAAGATATTCAGCAGCAAGCCGACGCTCGAGGGCGCAGGCGTGCATCTGAAACGGGCGTTCGGCAACGCCGAGGTGCCGCTGTTCGATCCATTCCTGATGCTGGACGATTTTCGTTCGGATGATCCCTCACATTACATCGAGGGGTTCCCCTGGCATCCCCATCGCGGGATCGAGACGATCACTTATGTGCTCCAGGGCGACGTGGAACACGGAGACAGCATGGGCAACAAGGGCATCATCACCTCCGGAGACGTGCAGTGGATGACGGCGGGCAGCGGCATCATCCACCAGGAGATGCCCCAGGGAGATCCGCGCGGCGTCATGCAGGGATTCCAGCTCTGGGCCAACCTGCCGGCCTCCGAGAAGATGATGGACCCCCGATACAGGGATGTACGGTCATCGCAGATCCCGGTCGCCAGGCTTGAGAACGGCTGCGAGGCCCGGGTCATCTGTGGGCGATTTGGCGATACGGAGGGTCCTGTGCGAGACATCGTGACCGATCCGGAGTACCTGGATATCAGCGTTCCGGTGCACACGACCTTCGAACATCCGACAAAGCCGGGCCATACGTTGCTTGCCTATGTCATTTCCGGCAGCGCCAGTTTTGGTGAGCCGCAGGGATTCACAGCGAAGAACGAGGATCTCGTATTGTTCGAGGATGGCGACACGGTCATGGTGACAGCGACTGATGAGCCGGTCCGGTTCCTGCTGCTCTCTGGAGAACCGATCGGCGAGCCGATCGCCTGGTACGGCCCCATTGTCATGAACACACAGGATGAGCTGCGCCGGGCTTTCGAGGAATACGACAAGGGAACATTCATCAAGCACCGGGCTGTCTGAACCCGAGACCGGTTAGTACTCGCGACAGTTTCACCATGGCTGCCTGCTGGCCACGACCCATGCCCGCCAGGCAGCCTCTCCTCAAAATCAGTAGATTCCCCCAGTTACATAGCTAACCCCATGCAGTAGACTTTCCTTAAAGAAGATGTTATAAGTCTTGTTTTAAGGGGTAGCATGGTTTTTGGGGATTCGGCTGAGTTTGAAAACCTGGGTCTAAAGGCTTAATTAACCCGCAAAACCGCCAAATATAAAAAGCCGACCACTGCAGGCCATATCAAATTAAATCCAGAAAGGTGCCGGGATGGATGTTCTTGAACTGAGCAGACTGCAATTCGCGCTTACCAGCATGTTCCATTTCATTTTTGTTCCACTGACCCTGGGGCTGTCAATCCTGGTCGCGTTCATGGAAACGAAGTATGTGCGCACCGGCAATGAGATGTATCTGCGGATGACCAAGTTCTGGGGCAAACTGTTCCTGATTAATTTTGCACTCGGCGTCGTCACAGGCATCACACTCGAGTTCCAGTTCGGCATGAACTGGTCGAAGTACTCGGAATATGTCGGCGATATTTTCGGCGCGCCGCTGGCGATCGAGGCAACAGCTGCATTCTTCCTCGAGTCGACGTTCATCGGCCTCTGGATATTCGGGTGGAACCGTATTTCGCCGAGACTGCATGCGGTCTCGATCTGGGTCGTGGCCTTTGCCACCAACCTCTCGGGTCTCTGGATCCTGCTGGCCAACGGCTGGATGCAGCATCCAGTCGGTTACGTGCTGCGTAACGGCCGAGCCGAGATGGTGGACTTCATGGCCATGGTCACCAATCCATACGGGCTGCTCAAGTTCGGGCACCAGATCATGGCGGGTTATGTTGTCGCCGCCTTCTTCGTGATGGGTATATCCGCCTGGCACCTGCGCAGACAGAACAGCACCGAACTGTTCAAGTCCTCGTTCAAGATCGCCGCGGTCTTTGCGCTGGTCTCCTCACTGGGGGTAGGCCTCATCGGTGATTTTCACGCCAAGGGCGTGGCGGAGAGCCAGCCAGCCAAGTTCGCCGCCATGGAATCGATCTGGAACACGCAGGATGACGCCGACTGGAATCTGATAGTCATTCCGGATACTTCCGGACACAAGAATTCGGTGGAGGCCGTTGGCCTGCCCGAGGTGCTCAGCTACCTGGCGACGGGTGACTTTGATGGAAGGGTCACCGGCCTTAATGACATACCTGCGAACGAGAGGCCGCCGGTCTTGCCGGTGTTCACCAGCTTCCGTTTGATGGTGTACCTCGGCATGCTCTTCGCCCTGCTCGCCGTTATCGCCACATTCAAGGCCTGGCGGGGAACGCTGCTGACAAGCCGCAGGTTCCTGTGGATCATGGTTTACATGATACCGCTCCCTTACATTGCAAATCAGCTTGGATGGATTGTGGCCGAAGTGGGGCGCCAGCCCTGGATCGTCTACGGAGTTCTTTTGACGGCAGACGCCGGCTCACCGGCTGTTTCACTGTCACAGGTATGGACTTCACTTACAGCGTTCACACTCGTCTACGCGATGCTGGGCGCGATCGATATCTTCCTGCTGTTCAAGGTCGCTCGCAAGGGACCGGATGACGACCTCACCTTCATAGTCAAACCCGCTAACTCACAGGGGGCATGAAATGAATTATCAGGCCATATGGTTTGTGCTTTGGAGTGTCCTCTGGGCGGTATACTTCACCACTGACGGTTTTGACTTCGGCGCCGGCATGCTGCAACGCTTCGTAAGCCGGAGCGAAAAGGATCGCCGCACCGTCAACAATACGATGGGGCCGGTCTGGGACGGCAACGAGGTCTGGCTACTGACCGCAGGCGGCGCCACCTTCGCGGCCTTTCCGGTGGTATATGCATCAATGTTCAGCTTCCTCTACTCGGCTTTGCTGCTGCTTCTGTTCGCCCTGATCTTCCGCGGCGTCGCCTTCGAGTTCCGCGGTCAGCGCGATAGCCAGACCTGGCGAAACAGCTGGGACTGGGCGCTGCTTTTTGGCAGTTTCATTCCGGCGCTGTTATTTGGTGTCGCTTTCGGCAATATCTTCGAGGGGCTCAATTTCGATTCCACCGGCTGGCACGGGTCACTGCTCGGGCTGCTGAATCCGTATGGGTTGCTGACCGGAGTATTGTTTGTTCTGCTGTTCCTTCAGCATGGGGCGCTCTGGCTCAGGATCAAGACATCCGGCGGTATCGCCGAGCGATCAGCTGCGATAGCTGGAGGCGTCTGGTACGCCCTGCTGGCAGTGGCCGTGGTCTTCCTGGCAGCAACCAATTTCGCCACGCATCTATACGACAACTATCGAGACCAGCCGCTTTGGGTGATCGTGCCGCTGACCGCGGTAGCAGCCCTGCTTTCCGTGAAGGTCCTGGCAAGGGCGGGGAAATACTTCGCCTCGTTCATGGCTTCGTGCCTGACGATCATGACGGTAGTGTTCACGGGTGTCATCGGCCTCTACCCGAATATGATACCTTCGAGCGTCGATCCCGCCGCCAATCTCACGATCTATAATTCGTCGTCATCGACTTATACGCTGCAGATAATGACGGTCGTGGCTGTGGTGTTCGTGCCGTTAGTGATCGCTTATCAGCTATGGGTGTACCGGATCTTCCGGGAAGAGACCGGCAGCGGCGTATACGGCCAGATGGAGCCGTAGCCGGATCAGGCAGCAGGGAATCAAGCCGGCTGAAGACGAGGCAGGACTGTTTCGCTGTCGGCGCCTGGACTTCCCTGTAAAAAGCGGTCGCCAGTCCGGTGTCCTTGAGGCTGAAGGTCAATACTTTCGGGTGCTCCCCTGGAATGATAGTCTAGCTGCAACATTTTTCTTATTGAAGAGGCGAAAGGAGCAGGCGTGCAAAAGATTTCCAGGTACAGGGTTTTGGTCGCGGTTTCCGTGCTGGCGATTATGGTTCTGTCGGCGTTCGGATGCGGCAGCAGCGGACCGACGGCGGCAGTCGAGAGTTTCATGAAGGCGGCCCAGGACAAGGACTGTGAGACGATGATCGATTATATCGATCTCAGTTCGCTTGAAACTTCGGGAGTCACGATCAACAAGGAAGAGCTGGTCCAGGCCTGCAAATCGGAATCCGCACTTGGGGATGTCGTCAGCTACAAAGTCCTCGAGGAGAAGATAAACGGTGACACGGCTGAGGTAAAGGTGGAAGTCACTTCGAAGGAAGACGGCGCTGAAAAGACTGAGTCCGACACGCTGAAGCTGAACCAGCGCGACGGGAAATGGCTGATCTCGACGCTCTAGGAGAAAGCCAAGGAACTCCTTCACGGTTCAAAAAGGCAATACAGGGCGGCTCTTCGGAGCCGCCCTTTTTTTTGCGCCAGATCACATCGGGAAAACGGGAAAACGGGTATAATCCATCAAAACCATCGATCAAGAAATGAGAAACCCGCTACCGGACATGGAGGAATCAAAATGAGAAAGCAAAAGGTCACATCCGGCATACGTTCCTGTTTCCCTGGATCGGCAAGGTTCTTGCCACTAAACAATGCAGTCTATTTGCTGTCGATCGTTGCGCTATTGATGACGGCAATGTTCGCGATCTCCTGTGGCGGAGATACGAAGACCGGTTCCACGGCAGCTGAAAAGCCGGCTGGGACCGGCGATGGAAGTTCGGGTTCGGATAGCTCTGGTGGCTCGGGTAGTGCCGCCGCAGCGGACGCCTGCAAGGTTGTCACCCAGGCTGATGCCACCAAACTCTTTGGCATGCCTGCTGTCGCACAGGAGGGGACTTCTGTACTTGACCCCAAAATGGCCAGCGAGTGCCTCTGGACCTGGGATACCGATACGGACAACCAGCTTCTACAGCTCCAGATCTGGAACGGAGCACAATACTACTCTGATGCTCCCAATTCACAGCCTCTCGATCTGGGCGAGAAGGGCAACATCGTCATGAGTGATGTCCTCGGTGTTGATATCACCTGGCTACAGGATGGCAAGACCTATACGCTCAGTTATAGCACCGTCGGTTCCGCCGTTCCTGACCCTACGGTAAAGGTGGAGGATGTAAAAAGCCTCGCGAAGAAAGTGGAGGGCCAGGTCTGACAGGCGGCTCAGGCTATTCTCCGGGCCAGCCAGCTCTTCCTGATCTCCATGGCGCCGGTGGGGCACATCTCGTTGCAGCAGAAACACTCGATGCATTTGTCGCGGTCGATTCTGGGGTAAGGTACCATCTCAATGGCTTGGACGGGGCAGCATTTTGCGCAGATGCTGCATTTGTCACAGGTTTCCTGAACACACTCCGGCTGGACTTTCAGCATGCGGCTGGCGAACTTCATGATAAAAGGCGACATATTGATGCGCCGACCGCTGGGTTTCCTGAAATCGACAGTCACGCTGTCCAGCCTCTCGCCCAGCACCTCGATTGCTTCGAGATTGCCGTTGCCCAGACCGCGCTCCGTCGCGTTCCTCGTGGTAAGGATCTCCATTGGATCAAATCCGATGACGCTCGAAGCCACGGCGTCCAGGGCGACCGGATCTTTTGAGGCGAGGATCAATCCCGCCTGTTTCGGTGACCCGTGCCGCGGTCCTTCACCTTCCATGCCGATCACGGCGTCCATGATCGCGAGCTGGGGACGCAGGATGGAATATATGTCGATTATCGAAGCGCTGAAACGTTCGTAGGTCGCCAGGGTGTGGGCGTACTTCCTGGTCCTTGTGGCCACCGCGCCGAACATGTTCTTCACCGCCCCCGTATACCAGGTGCTGGCGTGGGTCTTCAGTTTCGGCAGGGTGACGATGACATCACATTCCAGCGCCAGCCGGGCCGCGTAGATGTGATCGAGATACCTGCCGCTGGGAACAGGGGTTTTGACAAAGGGGTTTTCCATCGCCTCGAACTGTAATGACTCGACGCCCAGCTCATCAGCCACATCCTTCAGGCCGCAGACGGTCAGAGCCCGGCACTTGCCTCCGGCGTAGAAATAGCCTGGTGAATCGGCGACGATGGGGATGCCGCCGGATTCCTTGACCGCTTCGATCACCGCCCGCACGACAGCCGGGTGTGTCGTCACCGAGTCTGCCGGGTCTGAGGGCGCGAGCAGGTTGGCCTTGAGCAGCACCCGGTCACCGGGCTTTATTATGTCAGC
>JAUSDE010000075.1 GCA_030650885.1 Thermoleophilia bacterium | reverse complement strand
TCAGCCATCCTGCATTCTTCAAGCATTCCCAGCCTGGTGGAACCCATGAAGAGGCCTAACAGCATCAATGCCAGAAGCATAAACGCGGGTGCACGGCTAGTATTCCATCGTGATGCACCTCCGGTGACTGGCGAGTTTCTTCCGATTGCTTCTGGATCGCATCCCGTTACTCTTAACGCACCGGCACCGGATAATAAAGTGCCGAATGCCGCCAGCACAGACACTAGTGTCGAATGCAGGCCGAGACTGAGACAGACCCCTGCGATATAGCTGATTACCATCAGTGTTGAGTGGCCGATCGCAGAGAGGATTCCGGAAACAGTATTAGTCACTGATTTCTGCTCTGGTTCCATAATATTAAGGTTTGGTTAAAAGGTGCTCGTGGAGCGAAAAAAGTGGAATAATCCTGGCGATTTATGGTAAAAATACACTTAAGTGTCGGTCATGTCCCGGCCCACCCGTCCGGGGCACTGTAGAATCAAGCTGCAAATTTGGGCTTTCCTGTAAGGGGACATGCTGCTCCTTGCTGGGGGGGAAGACCAGGACCGCGGCTCTGCGGATCGACACCTTCTACCAACCGGCGACGCTGCCGCTAGGCGGCGTCGCCGGGTAGTCGGCAGGAAAATCCCTGAATCTCACCACGGCCTTTCGAAGCATCGCGCCTTATCCCATTACAAGCCGTTCCTCTGCTTTTGTTAAAGTTTTTTCCTCGCGGGGCGAAACTGTACTTGTCGAAACCGCCCGCTTCTTAGGGGGTCCAAAGGACACTTGAGGCAGGCTTTCGTAAACCGGAGATCTCGCGATGCTCCTACTATTTGAGGGAAAGCGGACAGGGCGGTTTCGACTCCTTCTACCAACCGGCGGCGCCAGAAATGGCGCCGTAGGTGTTTCAAATGACCATTTGCCACTAAATGACCACCTGCCCCTTGATCTGCTCGAACTTCGCCGGCCCGATACCGGGCACTTCCATCAATTCCTCGATACTCGTGAATCCCCCATGTGCTTCCCTGTAGTCAAGTATCTTCTGGGCAGTCTTGGGGCCGATACCATCGAGGTTGGTGAGCAGGTCCAGAGTCGCCGCGTTGAGATTGATGGGCTGGCTTGCGCCTGAGGCTGCCGACCCGGAGCCGGAAGCCTGGCCACCTACTGAAACCGCGGCTCCGCCTGCCATGGCGGCTCCTTTTTCCGGCACGACGAGTTGTTGGCCGTCCGCCATCCTGGCTGCGAGATTGATCTGGAATAAGTCGGCTGCCGGCGTAGCTCCACCCGCCTTTTCGAGAGCGTCCGCTACGCGGGAATTGGCGTCGAGTTCATAAAGGCCGGGCCTGGAAACAGCTCCGGTAATGTGGACCTTCAGGCGAGGCGCCGGACGGTCTTCCTTCATGCCGACGGTGACAGCGACGCCTGCATCACCGGCGGGTGCTGAGAACTGCCCGCGAAGATAGTTCGCACCTATGAGGAGGATGACAAGGCCGACGGCAGACCAGGCAATCAGCTGCTGGCGAGTCAGGGCCGGCACGGGGAAAGATTCCTTAATACGCTCATGTCCGCTTTATCCGCTTCCGCTAGAATTTCCGCATCACAGGAATGCACAGCAGCATTCCTTCAACAACTCGTGTGGCGCATTTTATATCTGACTGGCCCGGGAGACAATACCTTTCGATGCACTTAACGAAATTTTAATATGACTGGCAGTATGAGGAATTTCTGCCAGGAAGAATGGAGAATATTCATCGAAGTGGGATGGGGTATTTGCCGCTGCAACGGTTGTCGAAGACCTAAAGTGGAAGCGGGAAATACCCCATCCCGCCCCTCAAATGGACCCCTACTTCACCACCAGGTTGACCAGGCGACCCGGCACTACTATCTCTTTGACTATCTGCTTATCAGCAGTGTATTTCGCAACCCGCTCGCTGGCCCTGGCGGCCTCAAGCAGATCGTTCTTGCCTGCCGATCTCGCGACCTGGAGTCTGTCGCGAACTTTGCCGTTGACCTGCACCACCAGCTCGTAGCTCTCATCTTCCAGAAAACGCTCATCAGGCTTCGGCCAGGGCTCGATCCAGAGGCGCTCGTTGCCGAGGCGCTCCCATAGTTCAGCGCAGACATGCGGCGAGAAGGGGTCGAGGAGCTTGACCACGGTCTCGGCTACGAAGCGCAGCACCCGTTTGCCGTCCTCGGTCATTAAAAGACCGTCCTTGGCCAGGTAGGCATCGTTTACCAGCTCCATCACGGCGCTGATGGCAGTATTGAACCGGAATCGCTCGGAAATGTCGGCGCTGACCTTGGCCACGGTCTGGTTAGCTTTGCGCACCAGCTTTAGCGCTTCGGCATCCACACGGTTGAAGTCGGAGTTTGTAAGCGGTTCCACCTTCTCGACGATCTCGTTGACCAGCCGCCATACACGGCCCAGAAAACGGAAGGTCCCCTCGATGCCCTGGTCCTGCCACTCCACATCCAGCTCAGGCGGACCCATGAAGAGGATGTAGAGGCGCAAGGTGTCCGCGCCGTAACGGTCCACGTGATCGTCGGGATTGATCACGTTGCCTTTCGACTTGCTCATCTTGGCGCCCTGGTAGTAGATCATCCCCTGCGTGAAAAGGTTGTTGAACGGCTCCTCGAAATCGACCATGTCCATGTCATAAAGCACCTTGGTGAAGAAACGGGCGTACATCAGGTGCAGGATGGCGTGCTCGACACCGCCTATGTACTGGTCGACGGGCATCCAGTAGTTGACTGTCGCCGGATCGAACGCCTCGCGGTCGTTAGACGGATCGGTATAGCGCAGGAAATACCATGACGAGTCGACGAAGGTGTCCATGGTGTCGGTCTCGCGGGTGGCGGCTCCGCCGCATTGAGGACAGGTCGTATTGACGAAATCCAGGTTGGCGGCGATCGGGGACTTGCCTTTGGGAGCATAGTCCTCCACATCGGGCAGCAGCACCGGCAGATCCTTCTCCGGAACGGGGACGATGCCACAATTGTCGCAGTAGATTATCGGGATGGGAGCGCCCCAGTAGCGCTGACGGCTGACCAGCCAGTCGCGCAGGCGGTAGCTGATGGCGGCCTTGCCCTTCCCTTCAGATTCCAGCCAGTCGGTGATGGCATCGCCGGCCTCGCGGTTATCGACTCCGTCGAAGCGGCCCGAGTTGACCAGGATTCCCTCTTCCTCGAAGGCGGCCTCCATTGTCGGGCCGGCGTCCGCGGAAATGGTTGCAGGTTTCATATCCGCTCCGGCTTCGACTCCTTCTCCTGAGCCAGAAACCACGGCCGGGTCAGGACTCTTGTCTGTATCAGCCTCATCCCCACCCGCAGCGCCCGAAACCACGACCCGCACATCGATATCGAACTTACGCGCGAACTCGAAGTCGCGCTGATCATGAGCAGGCACAGCCATGATGGCGCCGGTACCGTATTCCATGAGCACATAATCGCTCACCCAGATGGGTATCCGTTCGCCGTTGACCGGGTTCAGGGCGTAGCGGCCGGTGAAAACGCCGGTCTTCTCGCGGTCGGTGACGGCGCGGTCTATCATCGTCTTCTGACGGGTCTGGCTCGCGTATTCGCTTACGGCGGCCGCCTCGGGCATGCCCTCGGTGATGCGGCCGATCAGTTCGTGTTCCGGAGCCAGAAGGAAGAATGTGGCGCCGAACAGCGTGTCCGGCCTGGTGGTGAACACCGGGATATCGAGATCCAGCTCCTCGATGCGGAATATGACCTCTGCACCGACGCTGCGGCCGATCCAGTTGCGTTGCATGGTGATGACCCGCTCCGGCCAGGACTGCAGCTGGTCGAAATCCTTGAGCAGCCGCTCCGCGTAGTCGGTTATCTTGAAAAACCACTGGGCCAGGCTGGTCTGTTCAACCGGCGTCGAGCAGCGCTCGCAGCCGCCCTGGACCACCTGCTCGTTCGCGAGAACGGTCTGGCATGAAGGGCACCAGTTCACCGGCGCCTCTTTCTTGTAGGCCAGGCCGCGCTCGTAGAATTTCAGGAAAAAATACTGGGTCCAGCGGTAATACTCGGGGTCACAGGTGGCCAGCTCGCGGCTCCAGTCGATGGAGACGCCGAGGCGGTGAAGCTGCCGGTTGATGTTGCCGGTGTTGATCTTCGTCAGCTCCGCCGGATGGATGCCGGTCTTGATGGCGACATTCTCGGTGTTGAGGCCGAAGGCGTCGTAACCCATGGGGTGGAAGACGATGGAGCCGTTGCGGGCCCGGAAACGGGCGATGACATCGCCCATGGTGTAATTCTTGACGTGGCCCATATGGAGCGTGCCGGACGGATACGGCAGCATCTCCAGCACGTAGCTTTTAAGGGAACGGTCGGCGCTTCCGGGAGTCTCGGGGTCCGGCGCTTCGAAAGCGCGTTCCTCCTCCCAGACCTGCTGCCACTTGTTTTCTATCTCTGCGGGATTGTATCTGTCCATAGGCAGCGACCATTATATCAGCAGAAACGCTTATTGCAGGAGCGGCAGGGGCGGCGGCGAAACTCATTGGCAGCAATCGGATATTTTTGATATCGCGCCGGCTGATCCTGGCCGGCGTGGTATCTGCCATCAAATCATGGTAAATCCTGAACGGGAGATCGGATGAGAACCGGAATCGCAAGAATGCTCGCATGGCTGGCATTAATCGAGGGAATGGTCGCCATCGTCGTGAAATTGTGGACCGATGGCACTCTATTAGGGATCACCGGCGGAGGCTTCCTCAGAGCCGCTATGGCGACGCTGATGATGGCTATATTCCTGCTGCTGGACGATGTTCGTGACATGTACCGGCGCGCCCACGCTTAGGGGCTTTAACCGGAAGCGGTTTCTCAAGACCGGCAAGATTTCCCGGGCTCAGCCGCAGGTCCACTCGCCTTTTCTGCCCTGTGACCACATCCAGGCCGCGGCCTTTATCTGGGCCTGGCCATCGAAGATGCTCTGATCCCCGAACGGAGTTCCCGCCCAGGTGCTGGGATTGAACTGGAACAGCCCCTTGCAGACGCCGTTGTCTGCATTGGAGTCTCCCTTGCTCTCGCAGATCATCACCCGATAAAGGGCTGCGGGGTCCTGCCCGTACATCTCGGCGGCTTCGACCAGATATGGCCCCCACTCGCCGAATTGTTCCGTCGCTGCCTGGTTCTTCACCGCCTGCTCCTGCTGTTTCTGTTCCACCTGCTTCAGCGTTACATAATTCAAGCGGGCCTGGTCCATACGGGTCTTCAAAACCGGGATACTGCTGGTGATGGAGTTTTCCCGGCCAGGCCACTCGATCAGGCGGCGGTCATGAGACGCCGCTCCCTGGGCCGATTGCGCCGAGTAAACTCCCGCGCCTACGACCAGTAATCCAAATACGACAACCATTGCAACATAACGCATACTACCCTTCCGGCCTGCTGGGGCCTTCTTATAGCCTTCATGGCAGGCAGGCGGAATACCTTCGAGGCATGGGAAATCGGATGGTGCAGAGAAAGGAGATTACTCGAAAGGTAACCGCTTGCCGTCAATCTTGCCCGACTGCGGTTAATTCAGTTGTGTGGGCGAACCTGAGTATTGTAGGTGAATGGCTACTAATACACAAGGAGTTTGCGACTTTTGTTACTTATGCGCCACTTTGCCATGAGCTTCGGCCAGGCAATGAACCTGGGAGCCGGGAAAGACGAGTTCAGCCCTCGTATGTTTTCTGTAATACATCGATATCCAGCTTCTTCATCTTAAGGAACCCCTCAGTCACCCGCGTGACTTTCGTCGCTGATAATAATCTTCCTGTGATTTAATATCAGCTCCTGTCAAATGCCGTAACTGAAGCCGTTGTTACAAATATCCTCGCCATATCCACTGAGCGAACTACGGAATCTCCCAATACCAGCGGGTATCGTGAATTCAAGAGTAACGCTGTGGGAACCGCCCTCAGCAACGTCACCCAGAGCTATCGGGAATACCGAATCCACCATGACCCCGCCAGTTGCTTCAGCGCCCGTGATGGAAACATTCCGGGCCGCCGAGGCGCCTGAATTAACCACGGAATATGCAACTGACAGTTTGCGAGCCAGATAGTCGCCATAACTGCTCCAATAAGGCGATGCGTCCTGGAGAGCCAACTCCGGTGACTGTCCACACACTGAAGCTATCCTCATCTTGCGGTGGCTTACCCGGCCCACATTGCCCCCATCCACGACCACAGCATGAAAATAATAATCACCTGGAGGCAGATCGCTGAATGAAACGGAGGTCTGGCCAGGTGCGGCGCTGAAAACATGAACGTGGGTACCCTGAACCAGCGGCTGAGAAGGAGCTGCACCGATATCAGGGATATTGTCCGGAACCGTGGCAGGTGCCTGGTCCAGCACATATGATACCTGGACTGGTCCAAGGTGTGCTATCTGAAGACCATCCCAGAGCGATATGTAAGCTTCGCTTCCCTCAACAGTGACGTCAAACGCATGTGCGGGCATAGGATTGAAATCATAAAAAGCGGGATTTGACGGATCGCTGATGTCCACTATCTCCAGGCCATAATCAATGCCAATATATGCAAAGTTGCCGCTTGTGGCGACGCTATAGGCGTTTGAGGTGTCGTAGCTGCTTACGACGGCAGGATTAGCGGGGTTGCTGACATCGAATGCCACCAAGTGGCCATAATGATCCGGGACCAGCGCAAGGTTGTTGTTCAGAGCCACGTCAACCGCAAAACCATAGGGACTCGGCATGTCGCCATGACCGGTTATAATCGGATTTGCCGGATTACTCACATCCAGTATCTGTATTCCGGCATACGCGTTCGCCACATACAAATATTGACCACGCACGACTATGCTCTGGACGTAGCTGGGCATCACCCTCGAGCCAAGATGGACAGGATTCGCAGGATTACTTACATCGATTACGTGAATGCGCCCTGGAACACCGCCGCCGCTGTAGAGAAAACTGCCACTCACTGCAATGCCGCCGCCGAATGCCTGGCCTGAATGGATATAGGTGCCTTCCAGGAAAGGATTTGCTGGATCGCTGATGTTTATGATGTCGATCGCGTTCGGCGCTCTCGCCAGGTAAGCATGGTTGCCGTTTACGGCCACCCCTACGGCATATTGGGTCTGATAACTGCTAACAAGCGTAGGATTGGCGGGGTTGCTTATATCCACGATCAATAAATAGCCGGCCCAATGGTCGTTTTCCCATGAGGCTTTTGCAAGGTATGCATACTGTCCGGCTATGGCGATCCGGTTGGCGTTACCGGGCTGGTACTGATCGATTGCTGCTGCGTTGCCATAGCGAGACCCGGCATACCATTCAAAAGAAGGATCACTGTCCAGGTAGGGCGCGTTCTCATCGGGGTGGGTGGGCGAAGACAGATACAGATCGAGGATGCCAGTCGGATTATATTGCTCATCCGCCGCCATCCCGGTTTCCGGACCCTGTGAAAAAATGATTGCCAGGCAAGCAACAATAATTACCGGCATCGCTACCGGCAGAAGATGCCGCAACCTCTGCATCCCCGTTCCCCTTTCCGCCCCCGGAGTAGAGGGATTTATGTTACGACCAAGTCGAAATTTTGTCAACTGTCTACTACTGCTGCAACGCCCTTTCTGTTCGAGTTGGTTTATTTGTCATTCGCGTACGCTGCTTCGAGTTCGGCGATATCAAGCTTCTTCATTTTAAGGAACGCCTCAGTCACTCGCGCGACTTTCTCCTGATCCTCGTCTGCCATCATACGGTCCAGGGCGTTGGGGACGATCTGCCACGAGACACCATATTTATCCTTAAGCCAGCCGCATTGCTCTGATTCCGAAACCGCCGAGAGGAGATCCCAGTGGTGATCCACCTCCGCCTGGGAATCGCAGCTTACGACAAGTGAGATAGCCTCGTTGAAAGCGAAGTCATGCATGCGGGCGCTGTCCATAGCGGCGAACTCCTGGCCCTCAAGGACAACGCGGGCATGCTTGATCGTCCCTTCCTCTTCAGGCTCGTCTCCCTTTTCATAGCGCATAATATCGCCGACTTTAGCATCGTTGAAAACGGACGCATAAAAGTTGACCGCCCCTTCAGCCTTGCCGCTGACGTCACCGACAAACATCAGCGTCGGGATAATGCTCTGCAGTATCTCCCGGTCGCCCATGAACATGATCTGCCACGAAACTCCGTATCTGTCCTGTATCCATCCATATCTTTCGCTGAAGGGATATGAGCCGAGTTCCATTAGTGCCGTGCCCCCTGCCGAAAGGCTCTGCCATAGCTCGTCGACCTCTTCTTTCGTGCGGCAGCCGACGAGAAACGAAATGGACGGATTCAATTTGAACAACGGGCCGGCGCTTATCAGCGTGAACTCCCGCCCCATAAGCTCGACAGTGAGGATATCCACATCGCCCGAAGGCGAGCCGTGAATTATTGACGAGTTTATGATTTTCGAGTCACTGAATGTGGATGTGTAGAACTCTGCCGCCTCTTTTGCTTGCGTATCGAACCACAGGTTTGTGGTGATCTTCTGCATATGTGAGCTGCCGTTTGCCATCGTTTCTCCCGATTAGTGAGTTGGAACTTCAGTCTATTTCAGATTACCCGGGTGTTCGCGTTCAAAACATATGAAGGAATCCCTGAACCGGGCGCTGAAAACTAATTAACGTCCAGGTGATATTTGCCATAATCTGTGATTGAATATCCTTAATTTCCGCCTGAAATGTGAGGGAGACTCCGTGAGGCCAGCCCGCTTTTCGTCTATCCGTTTGTCCCTGCTGATGACTTTTCTCATCAGCGTTCTTTCATTTACTGCCTTCGGTGACGTCGCTAACGCTATTTGGGAGCCCGACACGGTTCCGCCGGTGATCGACGGGGTACAGCCCTCCGGAACATCAAGCATCAGCGGCGTCGTGATAAGTATTGATTACCATAACACCGGATCGAGCGACAACCGGGCGATAGTCTCGCTGGCAATCGACGGATATGGCATCTATCCCTCAAACCAGTTATGGCCATCGAGTTGCAGGCAGACGTACTATTCGAATATCAGTTGCTCGATGATCGATCTGCCGCCGGGGCCTCACACAATCACAGGATCAGTCACGGACATGGCTGGCAATCGTACCGACTTCCAGAGCAGTTTCACCGCTTCATCGCCTTTTCCCTATTCTGATGACATCGAGCCGCCACAGTTGAAGTACCTGTCGCCTGGAGGAAACAAGCCAATATTTTCCAGCGGCATTCACAGCATACAAGTCAGCGCTGACTTCTCAGACCCTCATCCGTCAAGCGGCGTCGATCACATGAGCGGAATGATAAGCCTGAATGGTGGTGAAGCGATCGCATGCTCGACTTCCATCTTCAGGAGGTTGATTTGCAACCTGCCATCTTCACTTCCACGGGGGCAATATGATTACAGGGTCTGGCTCTCCGATATGGCAGGCAACACCGTTTCCGGGTCCTCTTCTTTTAAGATTGGCCTGACCGCCTATATTCGTGACGACGGCACAGGCGGCGATTGCGGAGCCATTGGCATATGGGATCAAGGGACTCGAACCTGTACGATCAATAATGACTATTCAGATGTCAGAATAGTGGTCGAAGGCGACGGCATCGTCCTGGATGGCCATGGCCATACTCTCTCGGGCAACGAATTAAACAGTGAAGGCATCACCGTCAGCAACAGTAGTGGAGTCACCATAAAAGATTTTGATTTGAAATCGTGGTCGAACGCTGTTTTGTTGTCCGGAGGAGGCGACAGCGTCGTCAGCGGCAGCATTATCGACTCGCTCAATTATGGCATCCGTATAGAAAATTCGAGCAGGAATACGGTCAGAGATAATCTGGCTAATAGCGTCTTTCTGCTTGATTCAAATGATAACGTCCTTGAAAATAACCAACTCTCCGGCCATCTATCGGGATTTCAGTTAATCAGCAGCCACAATAACCGCATCGAGGGTAATTCGGTGCAGGCATACGCATCGGGCCCTTATCTTAATTCCTGTGGAATTTGCCTTTCCCACGCAAACGGCAATTCGGTGAAGAAAAACACTTTGGCAGGAAGCTACGAGAATATTTCCATCGAAGATTCAAACACCAACGTGATTACGGAAAACACAGCCGAATCTTCGTTCTCCAAAGGAATCCTCATCCAGTGTTACGATCCGGGAACTGATGACTGCTCAAACAACCAGATCATTCATAATAATTTCATGAATAATCCGGTTCATGCCGAGGATGCCAGCCTGTCAGTAAACCCATTCAGTCTGCCGCTCCCCATCGGAGGCAATTACTGGAGCGGCTGGAGTGGCCCGGATGTTGATAGCGACGGGATCATCGATGACGCATTCATGTTTGATGGCGGCCAGGACGTATTTCCCTGGGCTGAAAGGAACGGCTGGACGAAACCGACTCTGAGTCTTGACCTCTCGCACGCTTACTGGCAGGATTACGCCTCGTACCTGGAGCGCGAATTATCGATCGTTTTCTCCGTTGCGAACAATGGTCCTTCCGCGACCGAGGTAAATATAGCAGGTACTGTTTGTACCGCCGGTGTGAGGGCGGTGACAGCCGTGCCGCTTACTATTGGCAACATCCCGACTAACGGCGCCGCCGCTTTCACCATGACATATGCCGTGCCTGCCGGCGTTAGTTCGTTCAAGACGGTGCTTTTTTCTACTGCGAAAGGCTCCGAGGGAGATGTGTTCGAATATCCGGGCCCGTTTCCGGGAGTCTGATGCAGCGGCTGAGTCGCATTATTCGAGCAATGTCAGCAGCTTCGTGGTCGTGTTGTAGTTCCTGATCGTCATCTTTATATACAGGGTTCGAGGTGATTTTGCCCGTGGTCGTGCGCCCAAAGAGCTTTTTGGACATCGACTGGTAAACGACTCCATCACCTGCCTGGATTGCTTCGATATCAGGCTTCAGTTCGCCGATCGCCGAGATTACTTCCTTCATGTCGCAGGGTTTGATCATGATCAGCAGGTTATGCTTCCATTCGGGGTCGACGCCCCACCAGTCCGGTGCGGATTTGATGATCTTCTTCCATTCAAGTTCGACAGTACAAGCGTACTGCCCGCCTTTGACGCATCGATGGTGCAACTTGCGTCAAAACGCTAAAATGGGATCATGCAACGAACGCATTCTTTCCCTCATTTAGCTGAACCGGCGAATCGCCCGGGTGTGCGCTCTGGCTTCCTCCTCAGCTCTGTTTCGAGGAGGACTGGCTGTCACCAGGGAGTCAAGAAGCTTCGAGGAAGCTTGCGAAATCTCGTTCACAGCTCGCTCGTATGTTACCTCGTTCGCGGCGGAAGGCTTGGTAAATCCGCTGATCTTTCTCACGTACTGAAGCGCCGCCTTTCTGACGTCCTCCTCTGTAACTGGAGGATCGTAGTTGTACAGTGACTTGATGTTTCTGCACATGTTGCTCCCCTTCCGCATTAAAATACTTAACCCTTGAATGCCGAAACTTATTTTTTCGCCCTTTTGGCTTCATTCATTTTTGCCTGCGCTTTTAGAATCCGCCTTATCGCCGCGGCTGGCACTTTTTGGTCGAACCTGATCTGCACGGTCTTCTTTCCGGTTTTGTAGCCTTTTTCTTCAAGCATCTCGCGGTCAGAGCTTTGAAGCGCGAACGCAAGGCCGTAACTGACGTGATTCGTGTATGCCGCAAGTCCAACAAGAGCGCCATGATACCAATAGAAAGGCACCCCCCAGCTTATTTTTTCCTCTGCGTCTGGAACAGTCGCTTTTGTTAATTTCCGGAGTTCTACGAGTGTCGGACGGGCTTCTTCGCCAGAGCTGGCGATGTATTCATCAACGTCATTTGCGCTATATTTTTTCATTCAGCGTTCCTGTTTTCGATATTGCAGGACAACTTTGCCTTAACCGAGCTGCCGGGTAAGTTGGAGCCATTCATTCTCTGCGCTTTTGCTTACTTTAATATTCTCCTTTAATCACAAAATACGAGCCACGAATTGTTCCAGCCAGTTTAGACTTCTGCCTGGCAAACTTGAACTTGCCTTCTAACTCCTTTGGCACCTCCATCCCCTCAGAAAGCTTAAAACCAACGGCCCTCTTCTTAGGGTCATCAAGCGTATACATTACGTTGACCCCAAGACCATCCTCATAAAAGATGTAGGCAAATTTGATATTTTCCACTTGAAGACGCGAAGTTTCCAAGGGTTTGGCCGCAAACGCGATATCACGCTCTTCTTTCAGAATCCGGTTCACATAATCGAGGGTCTCCTGGCTTTCGCGAGCCGGTACAACAGTAAATTCATGCTTGTATTTGTTCATAAAGTAACGGGCTTCATTAGCACGTAAACCAGCAAGCGCTTCTGCTGCGGGCGAAGACTCCAAACCAGCTGTAGACACCTTTTTAAAATCAACGATGTAGGACATTTTCATCCTTCCCTTTATCTCTGCCGTGAACGTGAGTATTTACAGAATTTCACGCTCTCATGATGATTACATTCCCCGAGCGTGCCTTTTCTAAAATATTTATGGAATTAACTGAAGTGATGGTGCTAGTGTAATGAAAGCGCTAAAATAAAGGCATGCAACGAACGATCAAAGCCTATGTATGTGCGGGGGAATCCGGTTACGTAGCCGAATGCGCCGGTTTAGCTGTATGTACTCAAGGCAGGACTCTGGATGAGACCATAGCTAACCTCCAGGAAGCAGTCGCCCTTTATCTTGAGGGCGAAGACCTGGAGGCCCTGGATTTAGAGGCCAACCCCTCTCTCATCGTCACCTTTGAAGTAGAACCGTTCACCGATGCCGGGTAAGCTCCGGCAACTCTCCGGCAAGCAGGTAATCTACATCTTGGAACAATTCGGTTTTTCTGAAGCATCCCAACGAGGGAGTCACGTGAAACTTGCGCGTCGGTCTGAAAGCTCTCACCAGATCCTGGTCATTCCACTTCACAAGGATCTTGATCGCGGTATTCTGAAGGCCATCTTCAGGCAGGCTTGCCGTTTCGTATCTGAAGAAGAACTGCTACCGCATTTTTACTCAGACTGATTATGCGCTGTTTGACGGACACGGCGATGGGGGTATTTATTGACAGGAGGTACAAAGATGTCTTTCGGGAATGCAGAGCGAATATTGGCAATCCGGTTTGGGCTGGGCTTCATTCTGGGCTTCCTGTTGACTCCGTTGGGAGTCGAGACTCGTATGAATGAACTGCGCACCCCGGCGTTTGCAGGATTCTTCATCACTGTGGGATTATTGGTCCCGCTTGCCGGGCTGGTTTCGCTGCTGCTGAGAAGACCGAAGGTCGCTGGAGTTTTGGCAGTAACGGACGCTGCGTTCACTTTTCTTATCGCACCCGCCGACCAGGCAAAGTTCTTCTTCACCGTCCCCCCTCCGCTAGCCGTTACCGCCGGTGAATTCATTCTGATCTTCGTGGCAATCGGATACATGCTATACGGGCCACGAGTGTACGCCGAGAGCCGAACACGGCGGCGAATGGATTAACAGGTGGCAACGGGGGTGAAACCTGCAGCCGGTTGCCGGCTGGGAGTCATCCTCGCCTTGGTGATTCTGCGATCGTCGGTTTGCTGTCCCACTCTTTTACGAAGGCTTATCTGCGGGATTGAGGGAGTCAATCTCAATCGGTTCATTGTCCGGCCAATTTAGTATTAAGCCCTGATGAGAACCTGGCACATCAAAACTAAAAAGCATTTTATTGGATGATCTAGTATGAGAAAAAGCCTGACGTCTCAATTCTTCACCCTCTGCATTCGTGACCTTTACTGGTATTGTCTTATCCTGGAACGCATCGTAATCAGCTTCGCTCATTTTGCATTCACCAGTACACGAAACCTCTATTACGATAGCGCTGCGAGCGGTACCTGTTGCCGGATCTTTTGTATTTGAGAACCTCGCTTTATCTAAAGTGATGCTACCGAAGGTTGACTTCAGCGTCGTACTAGTCGAAGTACTGGCCGTACTCTTTGTTGCCGTCGCGGATGAGGTTTTATCTGAAGCAGTGGCTGTTGTATCTGATGACCCGCTGTCAGAGCCGCAACCGCTCAACATGGCCGCCAACGTGACAAGTGCCACCATACCGATCAGCTTTTTCTTTCCTGATTGCATTTATAGCCTCCATTCAAGTTCAAGCAGGTTATGGCTTGGAAATATGCTCAAAGAGATTACACTCCGTGAGAAAAAGTTCATATCCCCATAATTATCATCATACAGGAGCAAAGAATAGCATTAGCAAGCCATATGTAAGGAAAAGTTCGAGTCCAATATGGCAGCCGCGCTCGAGAGAGGCTAACTATTAATGAGCTTGATTTAGTTGCGAACGCCATAAATAGCCTTCAAGGATTTATGCCAGATTAATGCTCCATGACAATTTACAAAACTATTACATTCAGACAACATTTCTCAATATTATTAAGTAACCCTTTAAGCTACCATTAATTAATTGTTGATCTCATTTTTTATTTAAAGGAAGAAGATGAATTCATTATCTCGTGGAGTAAGGAATGCGTTCAGAAACATTGTCCTCATCACTGAATCTTTGACATTCACTCTGTTGGGCGCTCTCGTGGGGAGACGGCCAGTTTACCCAAGGAGACGAAAGTTAACATCCACATCCACTTGCAACTCATAAACTTATAAGGAGAAAGACAATGGCAAAAATAGAGAGTAACATCCTTAGCATTTTCATCGTGGTGCTGCTGGCGGTGGGGGGCGGCATGTTCCTGGCCGGCATGAAGTACCAGGACAGCAGAGGTACTTCGGTTGCCGCCACCTCGCAACAGGCACCCGGAGGCGCTCGCAACGGCAACATGCAGGGGCCCCCTGGTATGCAGGGTGGTTCCGGGAACATGCAGGGGCCACCTAACATGCAGGGCGGTTCCGGCAATATGCCCGGCGGTTTCGCGAGTGGCGAAGTAGTGTCCAAGGATGACAAGAGCATCACCATCAAACTCCAGGACGGTAGCTCGGAGACAATCTACTTCTCAAGCTCAACCACGGTCAGCGAGACGACAACTGGCAGTACTAGTGACCTCAAGACCGGTCAGACGGTTGTAGTGATCGGCTCCAACAGCTCCAACGGCAGCGTCACGGCCCAGAGTATACAGATCAGACCCGCCGGCTCAGAAGATTTCGGTCCCGGCGGAATGGACGCCGGAGCTAGTTCGGGAGCCTGATTCTCATGTGTCTGCAACCCGGCCGAGGCCAGGTTCTGGCCGGGTTGCAGTCCTGAAACAGAAAATGGAGGAAAAAGAGTTTGTGGAGGTTATGGGATGCTATTCGAACTTTTCGGCTTTGGATGAGCTAGTGCTCCTCGTTTATATGAAGTAAATCGTTGAGCCTATGTGCTTGAAGTTTCATCCGATGGCTGGCCCATTACAGAAGGAAATGTGTCACAATCAAACCAACCATTAAGTCTTTCCCCCTCGGTCCCCCGATATATCCTCTTTGAGAATAAGGTATTCAAATCTATCAGACCTATATCCACTGGCCGATTGCTGTCATTCTCACGCTCAGTGGAAAAAACAATCACATTTCCGTGCGGAGACCAGTCGATACCCTCAAGCTTACTGGAACTCCAGCTACTATCAGGCGACCACATTTTAGAGCTTTTGAGAGTATGAATATCGAAAAGCCAGATCTCATCGCCAGCGGCAACCTCTGCGATAAATGCCAGTTTATTTGAATCTGGTGACCAACTCGGTTTCGAAGATGGAATATTGGGAAATTCCTGAGATGGCCAATTCTTTTCAGTAAGATTCATAAGATTCTTTCCATCGTTGTCAATTACGAACATATTTCTTTGAGTCCCTGATTCGTTTTCAGCAATAAAAGCAAAGCGACTTGCATTCGGAGACCAAGCAATGCTATCTCCCTCTTTAAATCCTGGCAGAGAAAATGTTGTAACAAGACTCCCTTCCATATCAATGGTGAATAGTTCCCCTCCCTCCCGAACATATGCAATCATACTTTTGATTGGTGAATAGGCTCCGGAAATTATTCTTCCCTCACCAGGAGGCGTAAACTCGCGATAAACGCTTCCGTCAACCTGCATAACTACAAGGGTCTCAGGACTATTGTCGTTAGCATATTTATCATTGACGGGGACAAACAAGTATTGGCAGTTGCCTGAAATAGAATATGAACCTCTGTAAGACAGGACATTGATCCTGTTTGCAATTTCTTGCAGTTTGCTACCATCAGGGCTGATGCCGTACGGAATGCTAATGGCTCTCGTTTGTCCAGGTTCAAATATTGCCTTTGTAAATAAAATCGTACCGCTCAGATTATTGAATCTATCGCTATTAGATGCTTCTATACTTTTGTCTCCAGTATTCGGGGTGCTTGATGCATTCGCTTCAGAGTTTGCGGAATAATTCTGTGGATTGTCGGAAGTGGTCCCGCCACAACCGAATAATGTGGTCGTCACCACGATCAATCCTGTCAGAAGGAATATCGATGTAATCTTTTTTGACTGGCTGTCATTCATGGCATTATTTAGCAACCGCTTTATGAAGAATAAACACTGAGACATTATATCTTTCCAGAATATCTTTCACTGCAAAAGTTCGAATCCCCTATGGTCTCATCGATATGCCAACAAAAAAATGGCTAAGGTAAGCCATTTCTGAGGGTCAAAAAGTGGTGGAGGTTATGGGATGCTATTCGAACCTCTCGGTTCTCAACAAACTTGATCAGGCAATTACCCCGTTTCCAGGGCAGCGATCGCAGGTTGATTGAATCCTTTGACGATCAGCCATACCGCCAGGACCATTTCATTCACGGCAATCGGCAGATACATCAGTGTTATAAATGACGTCCCGGTATCTTCGCCGAAAAGTATCAATATGCCTGCCGCTATGTACGGGATAGCGCCGACAAGGCCCCAGCCTGACAGCCAACGGGGAACAAGCCTCGATCGATACAACAGGTAATAGAAGAACAGCATGCTTAAGCCAAAACCGGCCACATTGCTGAGCATCCCGGCAGACCAGTCACGTGCTGCGAGCAATACTGTGCCAAGACTTTGAAAATAGGAAGCATCCGGACCCACCGCTGTCACTAATTCCTGGCTTAACGACAATACTGATAGCAGGCAGATCACACCAACAATAAACATTACGCTCTCTACCAGTCTGGCACCAACATACCAGAGAGCCAGGCCTTCATTAACTTTTCGCAGGACTGGATATATCATGAACCCGATACCGGCAATTGCAACAGCCATGGTAATCTCCAGGAGCGCTCCTGCTATCACCCGGTTATCGTTTGCGGCGTAAGCAACAAGAAAGTCAGCAGCATCCTTTACGGGAGACAGGGCAACAACACTCAGCACACCCGCAACTGTCGCCGCTATATACAGAACTCCCACGACAACTGCGTTATATCTGTATGTGTTCATTGATTGCTCCTTTTGATTACATTACAAAGAAGCTGAAAATCGGAAAACATTTGGTTCGAGTAAAGTTACACACACAAATTTGTATTCCTGCAATCGCAATTATTTTGGATAAGTTCGAAGCAGAATGTGTAATTTCAGTTAGAAAGTTCGAATCCCCTATGGTCTCATCGATATGCCAACAAAAAAATGGCTTAACCAAGCCATTTGTGAGGGTCAGATTTTGGTGGAGGATAGGGGATTCGAACCCCTGACCTTTTGGCTGCCAGCCAAACGCTCTCCCAGCTGAGCTAATCCCCCAAAAGAAGGTGGCGCCGCCAGATATCTGAATGTTCCTGTCGGGCGGGCCGGACGCGAATGCCGCCGTTCCAGCCTTAAAGATTATAGAAGCGCCGGCGGGCGGGCGCAAGCTGATGGGGTTACCGGAAGAGGCTGCCGGCTGATCCGCTATCGACTTACCCGGCTGCGGGTTCAGCTTCTCCCATGACGACCTTCTGCTCTCCCAGTGCCGTCACGACTTCCCTGCGTATCTCCCGGGCTACCTCGGGGTCCATGAATGGCTGCGTGCGCGCGATCACACGTATGGTCACAGTCTTGCCCAGGACCTCCTCGATGCCAAGTACTTTCGGCCCGTCGATAATGAACTCTGCGACAACCGATTCGGGTTCAGCGACTTTTTTTGCAGCATCGCCGATGAGCGTCATTACTCTTGCCAGATCCTCGCGATAGTCGATTGAAAAATCCAGGTTGACCCGGCTCCAGCCCCTGGTGAGATTGGAGACCACCCGCATCTCTCCGTTGGGGATGATATGCAGGATGCCTTCGCCGTCCCGCACCAGCGTGGTCCTCAGCTTGATCGCCTCGACCATGCCCTTGACCGTGCTGACCTGGATGACATCTCCAACAAAGAACTGGCCTTCCATCAGCACAAAAAAGCCACCGATCAGATCTTTCACGAGAGTCTGGGCGCCGAAACCGATTGCCACGCCGACGATACCGGCAGTGGCTATCAGCGGCCCGATATCATAACCGAGTTCCCGCAGGATCATCAGCGAGACGATGGCGATAAGGGCGCCGATGATGAGGCTGCGGATGATGCCGGCTAGCGTCCGGGCCCGCATCTCCTGCTCTCGGGAGACCAGATCGCTATCGCTCACTTTGCGGCCGGCTACTTTGAACAGGCGCCTTGAAGCGGTACGGAAAATGTAATAAAGGACCACTGCGCCGATGACCATGGCGGCGATGCGTACGCCGCTGGTCACAGCCCAGTCATAAAGTCTGTCCGCCCAGCTTGTATCAAGTGAATCCAGAATCTCTCCCCTGTTTGCGCGCTCAACGGACGTTTTGCATGTTACCCGGCCGCCTGGCCCGTATATTATCCATGATAACTCAATAATCCTGCCTGTGACTTGATATCCGGTGATATACTGCGCTTTATGAAGGTCGAATTCGTACTTTTCATTTTTTTCGCGGCGGTCCTCGGACCGGTTGTGATTACCATCGTTTACTGCGGCTTCAGGGGCTGTGGGGATGGTGAGGAAGCGGGGCAGAGTAACAGCCCTGGAAAAAAGCGCTCAGAAGAGCAGATTGAGGAGCAGGAACAAGGTGTGAACCCCAATCAGAACAAGCATTAAGTCCAATACTTATTTTTCAGGCGTCATTTTTTCGATCATGCTGGCCGCTGTCTTACTGATCGGATGGAACTCCGGGTGCGGCAATTCCACAGACGGGACCTCGCCTGCTTCAGCGATCAGTTCAGCAGAATCCCTCGATGCCCGCGTTATATTTCATGCATCCGACGGCCATGAAGCCGAGCTGAAAGTAGAGGTGGCCCGCACTGAGGAGGAGAGGGCTACGGGGCTTATGAATCGGGAGGAGCTCGACGCGGACAGCGGCATGATTTTCGTCTGGGACAAACCGGTACGGGGAGGGTTCTGGATGAAGGATACCTATATCCCGCTATCCATCGCTTTTATCGCAGAAGGTGGAGCAATCGTGGATATCCAGGAAATGAAGGCTCAGGACCCAACGGTTCATGTATCAAAAAAGCCATATATTTATGCGGTTGAGGCAAACAAGGCCTGGTTCGCGGATCACGGCATAAAGATCGGCGATCGCGCTGAATTCATCGATGGATAACATCGGATGAAAAACCGGGTCTCGCTCGCGAGCGAGCACTTCACAGAACTGTCTTAACTAAGCGCCGCCGGCTCCACCTGGTCCTTGAGTCGTCCCTTCAGGCGCAGGATTGCTTTCGTATGCAGCTGGGAGATCCTCGATTCGGTTACTCCGAGGACATCTCCGATCTCTCTCAGGGTCAGGCCTTCGTAATAGTAGAGGGCGATCACGATCTTCTCCCGCTCGGGCAGATTTGAGATAGCCGAAGCGAGCCGCTCCTTGACTTCGTTGATATCCACCACTTCCGCGGGATTCTTGCTGTTACGGTCTTCGATGGTGTCGATGAGGGCCACAGACTCGGTGCCGGTGCTCGAAATTGTCCATAGCTCTTCCAGGGCCACGATAGAACTGGAGCTGATCTTTGTCAGTGCTTCCTGGAACTCGACGTCGGTGAGGCCCATGTCCTTCGCCATCTCTTCATCAGTCGGCGCCCGGTGAAACTTGTTTTCAAGGGCGGCGCTACATTTCTCTATCTGTCGGGCCATGCTGCGCACAGACCGCGGCACCCAGTCCAGGGAGCGTAGTTCATCCAGGATCGAGCCCTTGATGCGGGTGATGGCATATGTCTCGAACTTGATGTTGCGTTCGGGTTCGAAACGTTCGAGAGCGCCGATGAGGCCGAGCAGTCCGTAACTGATCAGGTCTGATTCGTCCACATGGGATGGGAAATTCGTTCCCATGCGGCCGGCTACATACTTGACGAGCGGCGCGTATGTCAGAATCAGGCGGTCCCTGGCTTTGGGGTCGCCCTCTGACTTATATAAGCGCCATAACTCGAGTATTTCCTTATCTTCTTCTGGCATGAGTCTCCTGTTCGGAATTTGCCCCTTAAAACCTTATACCACGAACCCCATGAATGCCTAACTCCTTGCCCGCGGATGAGATCTCTCATAGACCCGACGCAGATGGGCTCCGCTCACGTGGGTGTATCGCTGGGTGGTCGAGATCGACGCGTGGCCCAGCAGCTCCTGTACCGCTCTCAGGTCCGCCCCGCCTTCCAGCAGGTGGGTCGCGAAACAGTGCCTGAACACATGGGACGAGGTTTTCGTCTCAACAGCTGCCTTCCTCACGTATTTTATAGTGCGGCGACGGATATCCGAAGTCCCCAGCGGATTTCCCCTTACAGAGAGGAACAGAGCGGTGGGCTCCGGCGCACCATCTTCGACCTCATCGGGCACCAGCTCCGGACGGCCCTTTTCCAAGTATTCCCTGACTGCCTGTAAAGCAATCTCCCCCACCGGCAGAACCCTGGTCCTGTCGCCCTTGCCGGTGACAGTCAGTTCGTCCTCTTCATAATCCAGGCTGCCAAGATGCAGATTGACGACCTCCTCGCTGCGGAGGCCGCACCCGTACATCATCTCGAAAATAGCCAGATCTCGCATACCCAGCGGCTTGGAGGTATCTATGGCTTCCAGGAAAGCCTCGACTTCACGTGGCCTCAGCACTATCGGCAGCTTTTTAGGTTGTTTCGGCGAGCTGAGCGAGTCCGCCGGGCTATGCTCGACCAGGCCTTCGGAACGGCAGAAGCGGAAAAGCCCGCGAACGGCTGAGAGTTTCCGGCTGACGCTGGATTTCTCGTAATGGAAACCAGCCATATGAGCGGCGTAGCGCCGGAGAAAACGATAATCCACTCCCGAGGGGAACTGCCTGCCGTCCCTGGCCACATAGCGCAGGAAGTGTCGACAGTCGCGGCGATACGCCACGACCGTTTTCTGCGAGCAGCCGGACTGGATCATGGAGCCGAGGTAGCGCTCCAGAATGGCCAGATCCTGCTCCCGCGCCTCGCCGGGTTTATATGAGGCTTCCAATTGATAGCAATTCGCTTGTAACTGTCATCTTTTCGACACAGAGGGCTCCGGTTCCTTGAAATGGGCTGTACGTCACATGAGGTCACGATGGCCGTCGGGGCGCGATCGGCGAGGTGCGGAAACAGGGCGTTGAACCTGCTTGAACTCTTATGGAAGGCGATAACCTCGGCCGGGTTCGAGACTGGCGAGGCTCTTCAACTCCAATGAGATGAGGGCTGCAGCGGATGTGGCCGTGCTGAGCCGGGCTCGTGACGCGAGTATATCCGGATGAGCGGGCAGCGCTTCAAGTGCCAGGAAAAGCCTATGTTCTTCGTCGCTGAGGCCAGGCGGCGCCGCAGCCGGATCGGTGTCTAACAGGGAAAGACTCTGCTGTTCCAGCTCCAGCCCCAGGCTTTCAAGCACGTCTTCAGCACTGGTCACGGCGGCGGCGCCGTTTCGTATCAGCGCGTGCGGACCCGACGACAGTTTCGAGAATATGCTCCCCGGAACGGCGAAGACTTCGCGGCCTTCGTCCAGCGCGAAATCCGCGGTGATCAGAGAGCCACTCTTGGCTCTGGCCTCGACGACGATGACAGCGTCGGAAAGGCCGGCCATGATACGGTTGCGCGCCGGAAACCGCCACGGCATGGGCTGCGTCCCCGGTGGATATTCCGAGATGACCAGTCCGTGATGAAGCAGCGAAGCGTACAAGGCGCGATTGGATGGCGGGTATACCACGTCAGGGCCACATCCGAGCACGGCAAGGCTGTGCCCATAGTTGCGGATTGCACTATGGCCGGGATCACTACTGGGATCACTGCCGGGATTACGGCCACGCCGTTCCAGGGAGCCGGTATGCGCAGCGGCGTCGATACCCAGTGCCATGCCGCTGACTACACTGACGCTGAACCGGGCGAGGCCTCGGGCGATGCCGGATGCGGCGTCGATACCGTAGCGCGAAGCGGCGCGTGCGCCGACTATGGCGACACGCGGCTGCCCCATGATCTCAGGGAGTGGTGTTGCGCCTTTCATGAAGAGTGCCGGCGGCGGATCGTGTATCTGCGCGAGGCATGAGGGGTAGTCCGGTTCACCGAGGGTGACGAGGCCGGTTCCATCCCTTTCGAACTGATCAAGCATCGCTGTTGCCGAGAACCGCTTCCTGAATTCCATAAGCCGGGGAAGCGCTTTGCGAGGCAGCTTGAGCAGGCCAGCCAGCAGCGCGTCCGGGCAGCCCCAGAGTTCCTTCATAGTCATCTTCTGTGTGGGAACGCGCAGCGGCCAGCCATACTCCGCCATAAAGCAGGCCAGGGACAGAGCGGCGCGGCGTTCTTCCATGGAGCTGGAATTTCGAGAGGAGTCTCTGGTGTGCTTTTCAGTTTCCATGCCACCCCTTCCGGTCGATGCTGCGATAGCTGATGGCTTCGGCCAGATGGGCCGGGCCGATGTCTGCGGCGCCGTCGAGATCGGCGATGGTGCGCGAGACTTTGAGGATGCGGTGGTGGGCGCGGGCGCTCAGGCCCAGGCGGTCGATGGCAGCGCCGAGCAGCTGCCCGGCGGTGGCGTCCAGGCGACAGAACCTCTCCGCCTGCGATGAACTCATCTGGGCGTTGCAGAAGACGTTTTCAGTGGCGGCGTCCGCTGGATTCCGGACAGCTAGCTTTCCAGCGCCGGCGGAATCCAGCGAGAACCGGGCCGCCTGCCGCTCCCGGGCGGCGTTGACCCTGTCCGCTATCGCCGATGACGGCTCGCGTTTACCTGACGACAGCATCTGCTTCCTGCTCAGCCCGGGGACCTCGACAGCCACATCTATCCGGTCCATCAACGGTCCGCTGACGCGCCCGCGATAGGAGGCGATGCGGTGCGGCAGGCAGATGCATTGCTGGCGGGAATCGCCCAGGTGACCGCAGGGACAGGGGTTCATGGCAGCGACGAGCATGAAGCTGGCTGGATAGGTTACCCTGGCCAGGGCGCGGGAGATGGCGACCTGCCCGTCCTCCATCGGCTGGCGCAGCGTTTCCAGGGCCACACGTGAGAATTCGGGCAGTTCGTCGAGAAACAGGACGCCGAGGTGGGAAAGGCTGACCTCGCCCGGCTTTGGCGTCCCTCCCCCACCCGTCAGCCCGATGTGCGAGATGGTGTGATGAGGAGAGCGGAAGGGGCGCGTCGAGATCAGGGAGCGCCCTTCGTTGAGCAGGCCGGCGACACTGTAGATGCGGGTGACTTCGATGGCTTCACGGATGTCCAGAGGCGGCAATATCGACGGCAGGCGGCGGGCCAGCATGGTCTTGCCGGAGCCCGGCGGACCCATCATCAGCAAGTTATGGCCACCGGCGGCGCAGACCTCCAGCGCGCGGCGCGCGTGCTCCTGGCCTTTGACGTCGGCGAGATCGAGCCGGCTGGCGGCTCCTTTTGCGAGTAGCGAGACTGCGTCGACAGCCGCCGGTACGATGGAAGTCTGGCCCTGGAGGAATTCCACCGCCTGGGTGAGGGTATCGATCGCGATCACCTCGACGCCATCGACCAGCGCCGCCTCGGCAGCGTTGGCGGCGGGAAGCAGGACTCCCCTGTGCCCCGTGCGGCGGGCGCCCTCGGCGATGGACAGGGCGCCGGTGATCCGGCGCACGGTTCCATCGAGGGACAGCTCTCCGGCGGCGCTGTACTCAGCCAGCCTGCCGGACTTCAGTTGCTCCGAAGCGGCCAATAGCGACAGGGCGATGGGAAGGTCGAAGGCGGGGCCGGCCTTTCGGAGATCCGCCGGCGCAAGATTCACGGTAATGCGCCTCAGCGGGAAATCGTAGCCGGAATTGGCCATTCCCGCACGCACTCGTTCGCGTGATTCGCGCACGGCGGCGTCGGGAAGCCCGACGATACTGAAAGCGGGAAGGCCCCAGCCGAGATCGGTCTCGACTTCGACTGGGTGGGCGTCCATGCCAATGACG